>NZ_JAAHHC010000006.1:0-352104 GCF_010672265.1 Moorena sp. SIO3A2 | reverse complement strand
TCTTGGCGAATTAAATTCGCCAAGGTCAAGCGCACCTCTATAGCGTTTATAATAGCTATGAGGTACACAAGATTTTTTCACTATTGCCTATTGCCTATTGCCTATTGCCTATTGCCTTTACCTAAGGGATTTTATTAACAACTCCAAATTATACATAACCTACTAACACCCTCAACACTCAAAGGTTGCTAACCCCAAATAGCGAACTCCTGACGGGGTAATTTCAAAGCGACAAGGCAACACTTCCAAACCCTTGCTAACTGCTTCCCTTAAGAGTTTACCATAGTCTGGGTCATAGTTATCACCAGGATAAAAGTGCAAACAATCAGCACGATTAATAAAATAAAGCATCACCGCTCGTGCTTCGGGAAGTACTGCCATCAGTTCTTGCAAATGTTTTTGTCCACGAGTAGTAACTGTATCAGGAAATAAAGCACGATTCTCTTCAGCTAAGGTAGCACTTTTAACTTCTAAATAAATCGGACGATCTGAGCCAGTCAGTAAAAAATCTACGCGGCTTTTCCTTTCTTTTCCGTAACGCACCTCAGGGCGGATTTCGCTGTAGCTGTCGGCTAATTCTGGAATCACTTTTTGTTCCAACGCTAACTTAATCACTCGATTAGGTAAAGCCGTATTAACCCCTACCCAAGTTGGTTCATTGTCCTTGACCTGAATCATTTCCCAAGTGTATGGTAACTTCCGCTTTGGGTTATCACTATGGGACACTTGTACAGCAGAGCCAATGGTTGATACTCCGATCATTGGGCCAGTGTTGGCGCAGTGAGCAGTAATAATTTCCCCTGATGGCAGTTCAATATCCGCAAGAAAGCGTTTGTAGCGTTTGAGTAAAGTTCCAGCTTTTAGGGGTGGGTAGGAGTAAATCAAGTTATTGTCATTAGTCATGTTAAAATTGTGGATTGGTTAATTGTAAAGATGTCAGCTGTCAGCCGTCAGCTGTCAGCCGTCAGCTGTCAGCCGTCAGCTGTCAGCCGTCAGCTGAAAATAAACTTCAAAAGGGAGAATTTAATATAGCGTTTATCGCAGTTATGAGGTAGAATTATCAACCTCAAAGTCGCCCTTATTAAGGGGGATTTAGGGGGATCAATTTGTACCTTATGGGATATAGAATTGCTATAGTTCCAGATTAATGAGAATTGAAAGTCTAGGGATTTACCCATCAGCTGATAGCTGATAGCTGATAGCTGAATGCTTACGTAAAGATATCAAGGACGTTGGATAATCTTTTCGATAACCCGCCGCTTGGCTTTGGTGTCGATACCAATTAGGCGCACATACTCACCCTTATGCTCCCCTAAGCGTTCTGTCAAAGCTGCGATCGCTTCCGATACATTGTTTTCTGGTAATGGATTCCCACTTTTCCAAGCATTATTCTTAACGCGACGCTCATTGCCGTATTCTAGGGTTAGGCGGTAACCTTGAGCCAAAAGCTCTCCAATCTGCTCTTGGGTTTCTAGATCTAATCCTAGATCTAAGGGCTTTTTGCTACCGTTGTGCTGTCCTATCTGACATTGATTTAACCCGTTGGCGACCTTAGGGCTAGTTGACTCACTGATGACTGGATTGGATAGAGGTGCCTTGTGGTTTGCTTGAGGTTGGTCAGGGGTTGGGATATGAGAATTACTATTTGTATTAGTATTTGTATTACTTGCTGGGCTCGTCAGGGAGGGGACTTGATTGTACTCCCTAGCTAGTCCGCTGAGCTCCAACCGTTGCTGCTCAGCTTTAATCAGTTCTCCAAACTCAATTAAGCGGGAGATGCTAAAGTTTGGTGTTTCAAATTTGGGCGGTCCTTGCTTACTGTTGACTACACGAGAAGAAACTCGGTCTATACCAATATCATAAATAAACTTACGGATTTGTTCATCGTAAATACGCGATCGCAAAGCACTGAAGAAATCAATCGCTTGATTGTCGAAGGTATCAATCAGTTGTTCAATCTCCCCGCTAGAGAGTCCATCTCCGTGAAAGATACCACTAACAATACCAATCCGGTCTTCTCGGTTGGGCTCCCAGTAGAATTTGCTCATCCGACCATCCCGAGTCAAGGGCGCATACAGAGTAGAAAAATCATTACCAGTGACAATAATCGGTACTCGGTGGATCGGTTGTGAGTCATAACTCCCTGGAAGTTGGACATTGGTAGGATTATCAGCAATGTTCATCAAAGTCCCATGCACCAGCTGGGTATTTACCGTATATTGGGTTCGTTCATCGAACCGTCCCGCCCCAGCATCCAAGTCATTAATCATCAGCACACACATCTTACCCTTGACTCGGATCATTTCAGCCGTTTCTCGGTAGCGCAAGCGGATCAGACGGGCTGGATCCCCAGCATCTGGGCTTTCTAGCTCACCAGAAGACATATGAACCGCTTCAATTCCCATGCGCTCGAACACAAGCTCACACTGAAAGGACTTACCCTCCCCCTTCCGTCCATGAATTCCCAAAATTAGAGGCACACGGACATGGGGTATGTCAAGGAAGTTTTTAGTGATGTGAACTGCCAGTTTATCGATAAACCGGGGAGAAATGTAATAGTGCTGGGACATACAAACAGGTGCTATGGTAAGAATCTCGTCAAATCCGGCAATTTTTCAGCCTATTGGAAATACTATTACAGTTTGTTGAAGGTTTAATCGGGTTAATCGGGTTGAAGGTTGAAGGTTGAAGGTTGAAGGTTAGCTGGTTGAAGGTTGAAGGTTATTTGGTTGAAGGTTGAAGGTTATTTGGTTGAAGGTTATTTGGTTGAAGGTTGAAGGTTATTTGGTTGAAGGTTGGCTGGTTGAACGCGATCGCGTGGCCTTTTGGCCAAGGTTGGCTGGTTGAACGCGATCGCGTGGCCTTTTGGCCAAGGTTGGCTGGTTGAACGCGATCGCGTGGCCTTTTGGCCAAGGTTGGCTGGTTGAACGCGATCGCATGGCCTATTGGCCAAGGTTATTTAGTTGTTCGCCTTTGGCGTTCGGTGTAGGGTAGGTTATGTGGTTGTTTGCCTTTGGCCTCTGAAGTAGGGTAGGTTTAAAGTTGACAGCGAACAGCCAACATTCAAGCATCAACCCAATTAACCCTTCAACCAGCCAACCCAATTAACCCTTCAACCAGCCAACCATCAAGCCGATTAACCCTTCAACCAGCCAACCATCAAGCCGATTAACCCTTCAACCTTCAACCTTGGCCAAAAGGCCACGCGATCGCGTTCAACCTTTAACTCGATTAACCCGATTAAACCTTCAACCTTCAACATTCAACCTTCAACCTTCAACATTCAACCTTCAACCAGCCAACCTTCAACAAACAGTACTCAAATTGGCGTATTGGCACAATTGAGACTATTGGTTGGGCTAGGATATCCCTAAATAAGCATCAGGTACTTAAACAATTTTTTCTTGAGCTATTTATGGAATCTCCTGAATCCTCAAGGTTTGAACAATATTGGTGGATCCTGAAGCGACGTTGGCTACCAGCTTCCGGTATTTTTGTATCAGTTTCTGTGATTATGTCTCTGGTGGCATCATTGCAAAAGCCGGTATATGTAGCCCAAGGATTGCTGTTATTTAAGCGGCTTAATACCACGTCTTCAGTTACCGAGGTAGGTAAAGAAATCGGTATTTTACAACCTCTGGTAGACCAAAGTAATCCTCTAGATACAGAAGCCAACATCATGATGTCTGAGCCTCTGGCTCAAAAGACAATCACCGCACTAAATCTTAAAGATAATCAGGGGCAACCTTTAGCAATTAAAGACTTTTTGCACAATGTCAGTGTTACCAATATTCGGAAAACTGATCTTCTGGAAGTATCTTACCAATCTCAAGACCCTAAAGAAGCAGCAGCAGTTGTTAATCAACTAATGACTATCTATTTAGAAAATCACTTAGATTTTCAACGGGCTGAAGCTGTAGCTGCTCGGAAGTTTATTGAGAAACAGTTACCTCAAGCAGAAGCTACTGTTAGTAAAACAGAAGCAGCTTTGCGTCAGTTCAAACAAGAAAATCAAGTGATATCTTTAGACGCAGAAGCTCGCTCAGCTATCGAAGTCCTGACAGATTTGCAAAAGGAAATTGCTCAAAATCAGTCTAAAATGGCTGATGTCAATGCCCAGTACGAATCGCTCCAAAAACGATTGGGCATGAACTCCAAACAAGCTGTAGCTCTTACAGCTCTTAAACAGTCTCCTGAGGTGCAGGAGGCACTCCAAGAATTGCGCCAAGTGGAAGTCGAACTGGCCCTAGAGCGTAACCGTTTCCAATCCACCCATCCCACAATTGCTAAGTTAGAAAGTAAGGTAGCCAGCCTAAAAGGTATCCTAAACCAGCGAGTAAAACAGGTTTCTAATGCTAAGCCGAAACCTGCTAGCCAGCTTTTTAAACTAGGAGAGTTACAACAAGACCTGACTAAAGAGCGTAAGTATTCAGCTCTCAGCTCTCAGCTCTCAGCTCTCAGCTCTCAGCTCTCAGCTCTCAGCTCTCAGCTTTTGAATAAGCGATGCAGCGCGGTCTTGGGGGTTTCCCCCACTCGCTATTGCATCAAGACAACAAGTAAGCATTGGAATAATGCTGAGTGAAGTCCCAGCGTCGTTCGCACAGCGTGGCCAAACGCGCACGCGTGGCCGTTCGCGTAGCGTGGCCAAAAGGCCAAAAGGCCAAGGCCAAAGCCTGTGCCAAAAAGCACCTCAAGCAGCTTGAGCCTTTAGCTCACGGCTGACGGCTGACGGCTGAATGCTTACTAAAGAGCTAGTAGAATTAGAAGCAGCTCGTTTAGGTTTGGCTAATCAGACAAAAGCCTTAGTCAATGCCCAAACCGCTTACCGAAAAAGACTTAACGATCTCCCTAGACTGGAACAACAGCAGCGCGAGTTAGAACGGCAACTTGATGTGTCCCAATCCACCTATTCTCTGTTGCTAAATAAGCTTGGAGAAATTCAGGTAGCGGAAAATCAAAACATGGGTAATGCCCGCATTATTGCAGGGGCTCAGGTGCCGATGATTCCGATTTATTCTGCTAAAATAGCCTATATTGCTGCTTGCTTTCAGGGACTGTTTGCGACCGCAGCAATTATTTAGATTTTAGAAACAAGAGATAAATCTCTGAAAACCATTAAAGACGTGGCGTTGCTTATTCTGGGTATGGTTTTGCCCCCCTAACCCCCCAATTCTGGGGGGAATAAGACCTTCAAAGTCCCTTCCGGTGCGCGCCTCCTAGGGCGAGTAAATCGCCCTTGGGTCGCACCGCAAAGTTGGGGGATTTAGGGGGCTTTAACTTTCACCAGATGATCGCGAATTCATTCCTTAATTCAGCAACGCCAAAGACGTTAAGCAATTATTTAAATTTACCTTGCTGGGTGTGATTCCCCACTTTAGTAAAACTCAATTATTAAATCCATCACAGGAAGTTTTAGATCCATTTACCCCCCAAGTTATTGTTCGGAATACGCCTCGGTCTCCCATCAGTGAATCCTATCGGATGCTGCAAGCAAATCTCAAGTTTTTGAGTTCAGATAAAGCCCTCAAGGCGGTGACTGTGACTAGTTCCTTACCTCAAGAAGGTAAGTCAACGGTGTCTGCTAATTTAGCAGCAGTGATTGCTCAGCGAGGAAGTAAGGTATTGCTAATCGATGCTGATCTCCATAAGCCTGTTCAACATCGGATCTGGGATTTGTCCAATGAAGTGGGCTTGAGCAATATGCTTGTGAATCAGGTTAACTTGGGGGATGCCATTAAACCAGTAATCGAGACTCTGGATGTCCTGACCTCTGGAGTAGTACCTCCTAATCCAGCAGTGCTTCTGGATTCCCAGCGCATGGCTTCATTGATTAACCATGTTGCTAGTCGTTACGACTTTGTGATTATTGATACCCCTTCTTTAAACGTTGCTGCTGATGCTCCTATCTTAGGAAAAATGACCGATGGTGTGCTGTTAGTTTCCCGACCTGGAGTGGTAGATTCTGGTAGTGCTGCTTTCGCCTTTTGGAGCAGTCTGGTCAGACTGTTCTGGGCTTGGTGGTTAATGGCGTGATTCCTGATAATGAGCCTAACAGTTATTACCATTTTTCTCAGGAATACATTTCAGATGAAAGCGTTGCTCTTAATAGAATACTTGATGTTGCTAGTTATGAGTAATTAGATCATATATAGCAAAGGGAACAGGGAGTAGGGAGTAGGGAGCAGGGAGTAGGGAGTAGGGAGTAGGGAGTAGGGAGTAGGGAGGACGATTTCCCCTTATTCCTAGATACTGAATCTAATTAGAATTGACGATTTACTATTGACCATCATCCCTAGATAATTAATAGATAATTACAAAGAACGGGAGATAGTGCGAAAGATGTAGTGATTAGTTAGAGTGCATTGACTTTGTGGAGTTCTACGTTGCCTCCTTCAAAGACTTGAATCATGAGTTGATAGCCTGTCTTGATGCAGTCGCTCATGGGGGTAACCCCCAAGACCGCGCTGCATCGCTTCCATCAATGACATTCCAACAAGTGGTTCTGAATCAGCTTCATCGATGGGAATTGTTAGAGAGAATCCGTCCCATAGGATAACTACCTCATACACATTAAAAATACATTCACTACCATCCCCAAGAAGAGCGCGTCCTCGCCTTTTCCATCTCAGATTTAACTGAGTAATCAAATCTGGAGACAGTGAAAGCCAACCATTAAACCCTGTATCTATGATTGCCGCTTGAGTGTAAATTTTACCATTCAAGCCATAAATTGAAATGGGAATAATGGGTTCAAAGTCTGCATTAACATTTCCTCTAATCATCCCGTTCTTTTTCCACGTCCACCGAACCGACGAACATAGCGTGAACCAATCCGGACTATCCAGATTTGAGAGGTTGTCTGAAAAGTCTCATTTGCTACATCCAAGCCCCCGTTGGTCCCCCAATTTTGGGGGACTTCTACCAGCAAATTGATTCTTGTTCCCCCCAGAATTGGGGGGCTAGGGGGGCAAAATTCAGTATCAAAAAACTTTTCAGATATCCTCTGAGCATCTGGGTTACGGGCTTCGAGGCGATCGCAAGCGGCTATTTCCCTTGGGTCAACCTCAAAATCGCCTGTTTCAATATCAATGGCAACAATCTTGCCGTGATTCCCTGCTTCGACCTTTGGACGCACCTGAGTTTCGTAGATTTCATCACCACGTCGAGCAAATTCTTCTTTGCTGTATCGAGGTTGTCGGACTGTCATTGGAATGATCTTGTTTCAGCTTTACGCCTCTATTTTAACTTAGTCGTGGGGCGCACTCATCAAGCAGGATTCCCATAGGTTGTCAGCAGTAAGCTTTGACTTTATTCACGCTAACCATAAGTAGACAACGTAAAGTGGTTGGTGTAAACCTGTTATTAGCTTGCTTCGTCGTTAATTCAATAATCCCCTATTTCCACTGATGTCGTTACTCAGTTTGGAGGGAATACTGGTGACAATTAGAGCAATTCTCTAAGCTAACAATATTGAGGAATAGTGATATGGATGAAGTGGTTAGAAAGTTTGCTGCACTAGGCTTACCTGGTGTGATACTTCTAATTGCTATGGCAACAACGGGATTTACTGGAGCAGCAGCGATCACAGCGGCTTTGGCAATGTTAGGTCCATTCGGAATGATCGGAGGCATTGCTTTTCTTGGGGTGGTGGGAATAGCTGCTGATGGCTTATCGAAATTCGGACTTGAAGCATTACTGGTTGGAATATATAAAGAGCGCCAACAAGAAGGAGAATCTAAAGCATCTCTCTGTAAAGAGATTGAACGGTTAATGGTTTCTCGTGATTTGAAACGCAAACTCAAAGAAGAAGTGAATAATGGTAAATCTTCGGTTGAGGATAGGCGGGCATCGAATTCATCATCTTTTGATAATTTAGGAATAAAGAAATATAAAGTTGATTGGAAACGCAAACTCAAAGCAGAAGTAAATAATGGTAAATCTTTGGTTGATGATAGGCGTGAATCGAAACAGGATATTGATGAACACTTAGATATTGAATCTATAGAGGATATTGATGAACACTTAGATATAATTGATAAAATGAAGGGGAGGGAGTTTAAAAAATTTATGGCTAAATTATTTAAGCAACTGGGCTACCAAGTGAAGCGCACTGCAGCAACTGCGGATTATGGAGCCGATCTGGTAATTAAAAAAGGGGAGATAAAGGCTGTTGTTCAAGCCAAGATACAACAAGGTAGCGTAGGGATTAAGGCCGTTCAGGAAGTAACAGGGGCAATTGGCTATTATCAGGCGAACCTGGGACTAGTTATCACTAATAGTAAGTTTACAGAACCTGCAAAAAATCTGGCAGCTAAGACTGACATTATGCTTTTTGATAGGGATGATTTGAAAAAATTAATTAAAAAAGTATATAAGCAAAAGCCTTCTGAAGATAGCTGAGGGGGTGACATGAGCCCCAAAAAGCTTACTCTATAAGGCTTTGATGCCAATGGGCTCATGGAAGATACAGTCGGAAATTAACCCTCAAGTCATTGTCTTGATGCAAAGCGCGAGTGGGGGAAACCACGGCAGTCGCTCATGGGGGGAACCCCCAAGACCGCGCTGCCTCCCCTGTTCCGAAGCTGCATCGCTTAATGGCAAGCTCAAACCCTTATAACTACGTCCAAAGGAGCGCCCAAAACAGAATGTATATTTTTGGAACTTATGGGCTGAAATTATTATCCAGTAAGGATTTCAGCTTGTATGTCACCCCCCCAGGAAGATAGTTCATTGTAAAAAACACCCGCTGTTTAATTGCAGCGGGTGTTGAGTGAATAATTCAGAATGCTGGTAAAGCATAATTGAGTATCTCCTGCATGACGCGCTGGTAGTGTTTAGCTAAAATTTCGCTACCGCTCGGAATGATAGGAGGTATTGCTTTTTTTGGGGTTGTCGGAATAGCTGCTGATTGCTGATCAAAATTAGGACTTGAAGCGTTACTGCTTGGAATATATAGCGTTTCTCATAGCTATGAGGTACAATTATAAATAGATTAAATAGTTAATTATAAAAATTTCGTATGAAACCTTACTCTCTTGACTTTCGGCAAAAAATTCTATAAATTCATAACAAATAAAAATTATCAAGGTGCGCGCCTCCTAGGGCGAGTAAATCGCCCTAGGGTCGCACCTCCGAAACTTAGCTCAACGTTTTGGTGTAGCCAAAAGCTTTATTCAAAAATTACTAAAACAACATAGAGAAACCGGAGATATTAAACCGCAACGTCAAGGGGGAAGTCCGCCAGGGTGCATCTCAGTTTTGCCATTAGGCAAAACTGAGATGCACCCATTCTAAACTCTGGCCATTCTCACTGACAGCTATACGCAAAAATCGCTGTCGGTAAGGATAGTTAAGGCAAATGCAAGTTGTAAACCGATGCTACCAGATTTGATATAATTCCCCCAACAGTTGTTGAGTTCACTTACCTGCACCTACCTACAACTTGCACCTATTTACAACCTTAAACCTTAAACCTTAAACCTTAAACCTTAAACCTTAAACCTTAAACCTTAAACCTTAAACCTTAAACCTTAAACCTTAACCATTGTTTCGGCTTGGTAGCGGATATTAGCTTGTTTCAACCGATTGAGGGCTTCACCCAAGCGATCGCATTCCGCAATCAAACTAATCCGCACATACCCTTCACCCCCGATGCCAAAAGCATTTCCCGGCGTGAGGACTACTCCAGTTTGCTGCAAAACATCCAGAGCAAAATCCGTTGAACTTACCCCTACTGGGCAAGGAACCCACAGATACATGGTTGCCTTGGATTTAGGAATCTGCCAACCCAACTCTGCCAAACCCTCAATCATGAAATCTCGGCGGCGGCGGTAACGGTTTTGGACGTCTTGAAGGTAAACATCTGGCAGTTGCAAGGCCGCTTCAGCAGCGGTTTGCAAGGCAGCAAAGATCCCATAGTCCAGATTAGTTTTTAAGGTACGCAACCCTTGAATAATGCGGCTATTCCCCACTACAAAGCCAACGCGCCAGCCAGCCATATTATAAGTTTTGGATAGGGTGTGGAATTCTACACCAATATCTTTAGCGCCAGGAATTTCCAGCAAGCTAGTAGGCTGATAGCCATCAAATGCTAATTCCGCATAACATAAGTCATGTACTAGCAGAATTGAGTACCGACGGGCAAAGGCAACAATTTCTTCAAAAAACTCCCTTGGGGCGGTAGCGGTGGTCGGATTACTGGGATAGTTAAAATAGAGGATCTTAGCTCGTTGGGCAACCTGATCCGGAATTGCCCCTAAATCAATCAGCCAATCATTCTCCCGTTTCAAAACCAAGCTGTGAATTTCCCCCCCAGCAATCAACGGACCCCGGAAGTGGACCGGATAAGCAGGAGAAGGTACTAAAATCAAATCTCCCGGATTCACATAGGCCAAGGCTAGGTGAGCTAGTCCTTCCTTGGACCCTAACAGAGGTAAAGCTTCACTGTCTGGGTCTAGCTCCACATCATAGCGGCGGTGATACCAATTCGTAATTGCCCGACGGAAATTAGCAGTCCCCTCAAAGGGAGGATAACCATGGTTAGCCGGATTTTTTAAGGCTGCGATCGCTGCTTCGATCACCGGCTGCGGTGCTGAACCATCAGGATTACCCATCCCCAAGTCAATCAAATCCAGCCCTTGCTCACGGGCTCTTGCTTTTAATTCATCTAAACGAGCAAATACATAGGGAGGGAGTGCGCTTAGTCGTTGTGCTGGGGTAATCAAATCTACCATCATCAGTGTCAGGTTTGGAAGTTAGCCGGTTGAAGGTCAAAACCTAGAATTTTTGACTTTGGCCAAAAGGCCACGCGATCGCGAACGAGTTGAGAGCCAGTATAAGGGAAAATGCTAGTAATATAAAAGGTTATTAGAAATCCGAACACTGAAAACTCCGCCACAAAGCGAGCGGAGATGAAAGCGACTAGCGCGCTTTTAGCCTAAAAGAAATCTAGTCTAAAGGGTTGACGATTATCTAGCCCTAGGGTATATAAGTATAGGGTACAGGTTGAAAAACCGAGGCGCAACCGGGAGAGAAGCCCGCCACTGCTTGACCTTAAAACAGTAATGCCCGGAGGGCAGGGAAAATCCTCCTTAAAAACCCAATCGTTAACTAACAATTAACGTGTGAACCCAGAAAAATCACAACTTGAGAAAAAGAAACGGTACGGTGGGGCACACCGGAACCAGGCGACAAGGAAGAGAAACGGACTCTTAAAGGCACTTCCAACTAAGTAACCAAACGCCTAGGGAGAATCGCCCTCTGGGTCTGTCGTAAATTGACTAAAAACTTGGTCTTGACGGGTTTTTGGTTAAGTACTGTCCTATTTTTGACGGCGTTAAAGATAGGAATACGGCGGTTTAAGGCGGCTCGTTGATCTAGGAATCCCCGCGCCTAATGGTCGGGGAGTGTCAACAGGTTTGAGCTCAAAAGCTGCAACCTTAACCCAACACCGTTCAACCTACAACCTGCAACCTGCAACATTTTTGAATGAAGAATGTAGAATTCCAAATTCTACATTCTTCATTCTACATTCTTCATTCTGACAGACAACCTTCAACCTCAACCGCTGGCAAACTTAACTCCTTACGACTGCCCTCAACTAGTATCCTAGTAGAAACCATTGCTGCCATCAGCTGTTCTGGAAGCACCTTAAACGGTAGCCGATGAATATCAGAATTTTCCCCACAGGCAATCTCAGCTGCTTTCTGTAACTGAGCCAAGGTAATCGACCCTAATCCCAGGTCTTGGAGAGTTTGGGGCAAACCAAGCTCAGCATAAAACTTCAGCAACTGTTGCCGTGCTGATGCCG
Organism: Moorena sp. SIO3A2; assembly: GCF_010672265.1. Classification (NCBI taxonomy): domain Bacteria; kingdom Bacillati; phylum Cyanobacteriota; class Cyanophyceae; order Coleofasciculales; family Coleofasciculaceae; genus Moorena; species Moorena sp. SIO3A2. The sequence goes on along the minus strand of NZ_JAAHHC010000006.1, from coordinate 340,295 downwards.
CCAGTTGGTTCCCCTGAAGCATTTCTTCCAAACGCAGCTGCACCAAAATGCCATAAGCCACCTTTTCACCATGTAAAGAATCGTGAGCTGCTGGGATATGAGTTAAACCATTATGTACAGCATGGGCAGCAACAGTACGACATCGAGCTCCACCCAAGCCCCCAATCACACCAGCCAGTAAAACTGTTGCATCAACAACTTCCCGCCAAACTTGACTACCAGGTTGGGTTAGAGCCTCAACCGACTTTTGGAACAAAATATCTCGCAATACCCTTGCCTGTTGGACAGCCGCAATAATTAGAGTATCTGTAGCGCTACCACTACTAACCGAAGCTTCGTACCACTTCGCTAAGGCATCACCAATCCCGGCAACTAGGGTACGTTGGGGCGCTGTCTGAATCAAGCTGTAATCGAGTACCAATAAATCTGGGCAATGGTCAAGTCCAACATCATACAGGAAAGCCCCATGGTCAGAATAGATATTAGATAGAGCTGTCCAAGCGGCACAGGTAGCAGCAGAGGTGGGTACAGTAACCACAGGTAACTGGCACTGGTGCGCTAGGATTTTAGCAGTATCCAACGCCTTACCTCCGCCAATCCCAATAATCAAGTCAGATTGATGAGCAGCAACAGCTTCTGAGAGTTTAGCTAGAGACTTCTCACTGCAATCAGGACTGTAGGATGCGCATTCATAACTGAGTTGATGCTGTTCCAAAACCGATTCCAGTGATGAGGCTAGGGTAGCCAGAGTATGCTGACCTCCTAGAATCAAAGGACGATTTCCCAGCCGTGCGATCGCATTTCCTGATTCTTCCAAGGAGCAACGCACTACTTGAGTCGGTGCCACGTTTAGGTAAAGCAAGGAAGTAGGTGCTTGTTTGGTCATGCCTGTAGCCCAAATAAACTTTTGGTTTGTTGACACTCCCCGCCCGCTTATGGACGGGGATTCTCACTTCAACGAGCTGTCTTGCCTAACCAGGCCGGAGCCAGGAAAGGTAGAGGACAATTCTCCATGAGCGTGTTTGGTCTATGACCTAGGTTTCGGTGTGCCCCACCGTACCTAAATTATTAAGGATTTAGATAGACAATGATTTTAAATATTTTGGCTCTCCTAGAGTGGCTATTATAAAGTATAAAATAATCGCCATAGCCTTTACTAATCAAGGGTTTGATTAATTTAAAAATGCCAATAAACTAAAAATGTATTTTTAGTTTATTGAATCCCTTGCTATTTAAGGGGTAATCGCTAATTTAAACTACTCATTTACTATAATCAGTCTAGGAGAGCCCATATTTTTTTTAATCTTAGATTTTCATAGACGACCAAATCGTTAGATTGGATTATGCAACATGCTTATCTCTTAGCTTGTTTTTTACATTGTCTACTTATTCTAAGATAGTGTCTATCCGTATTGTTTTTAGTTATCTGTTATATTTTTCAATAACACGCTCTGTGAAAACTGTCAAGTCAGAGATTAAAATAAAAGCCGTCCTAGAAGGACGGGGCTTTAAACCCATTTTTTTGGCTAAGGTGAGTAATTACCTTACTGGGTGATAGGTCTTTTATTATACATTTTGCCAAACTTAGAGGGGTTAGGGGTTAGGTATTAGGTGTAGCCTTGGATGACAATCTTCAACCTTTCAAACTTTCAACCTTTCAACCTGCAACCTTTAACCTTCAATTTGAATTAGCTCAGAAACAGTTTACGCTCCGCTTCTCTGCGTTTGCTCAAGCCTAATAGGACTCGACCACCACCCTTGTTCCAACGAAGAAACTCATTGGCAGCCCCTTGATCATCACCATGATTCAACTTACGTAATAATGTCGAGCGCCTAAACGCTGTTGGTCCTATATTGAACACAAAGCTAACTAGAGCAGAGAATTGATTATCAGTCAGTGATACTTTGACAAGATTACTCACCGTAGATTCAGAACTTTCTAAATCTTGTCTGAGCAATTTCTCCCCTTGCTCAACAGTGATGATATCTCCTATCCTAACACCAGCAGTATGACCCCATCCAATAGTAGGAATTCCCACCGGATCGATATAAGCTTCTACTCTGCCATCAGGGCACCTTTTATGGAGTCCTTCAAACTCTTTAACAAGATCTAAACCAGCTTGGTTAATGTTTCTATCGGTACCTGGTGGCAACTCTGGTGTTACTTTATTGATGATAGCATCAAAGTAAAACTGAGCCGTTTGAGGACCAATAATTCCTCTGACAGCTCCAGTATTACCGAGTTTGTTAGCATCTTTAAACTTATTGACTCCTGCCTCAGACAAGTCCAAGCCGCATTCTTGACACAGTTCAAGAAAATTTTCTAAAATTATAGGGTTAATAACGTCTTCTACCTCCAATTCCATTAATTCTTGGAGTTGACTAACCTGAGGCACTGGCAGGTTGACTAGAATGTCAAGTGCATAGCGTTCTTCCACAGAAAGGCTATCGATGTTGATGTCTTTAATAGTTAGAGCTGACATAGTTGGATTACTTATAAAATTAACGTAACGTTATTGGCGATTAAATCTGCTTTACTAATTATTATATCCCTGATTTTTTATTGCTAAAGGTTAAGGGTAAATTATTAATTCGCAATTTTTAATGGTTATAAAAAAGCGATAAACCAGATTTTAATAGACAAGAGTCGCCCAGGAAAAAAATTCCATGACTTGACTCTGTTTCTTGACTAAGCTGATAGCTGACTGCTTACTCAACAACTAGGGTTTTGAGTTACTAAAGTAGTCTTCAGCGTGAGTTTTCGCTTTTACGTTAATTGTGATAAGTTTGAAACAAAAATTTACAAAACTAGGAATTCCCCTTTCCCGTCTCTTGGTGCGCGTTCCCGTGGGCGACAGATTATTAAGGGTAATTATCCGGAGATGATATGACAAGCCGAGCCAAACCTTGATTTAGCTTGATTTAGATCTAGGGTGAGTTAAAGGGGTTAAAGTGACCGAAAAAATTGCGAAAAATTAATCATGATAATAACTAACTTAGGTGAAATCGCCTCTGAGCAACGACTTCACCTAAGGAAAGTGGGATGCGTTAACTATTGCCTCCACAAGCAATTTTATGGTAAAAAAAATCGGTCTATTATTGGTCAGTCTACCGATTCTAAAGGTGCGCTTTCCGTGATGGCGTTCGCTTAGCGTGACCTACGGTCAAGGGATTGCTCGCCATCACGGGTCGCACCTAAAGGTATCCTAGGGATTGACACCTGTGGTAGATGTATTTTTTCAACTGTTGGAGTGTAACCCAGCCATTGTAGGGACTGTTGGGCAAACTGTTGAGGACAACCGCTGACCCCAAAGCGAGTTGGTCTTGCCTCCCCAGTATTCTTCCCTCCAATTAAATCCAGTTCTTGAGCAGCAGCAGCAACAACGTATTTCGCTGGGTCTACCAATTTAACGTCTGGGGGTAATATTTCCCGTAGGATCGGTTCGAGATGGGGATAATGAGTACAGCCATAAACTAGGGTATCAATTTGGGCTGCTAGCAAAGGTTCTAGGTACTGCCGTGCTACCGCTGTAGTGTAGGGTTCGCACAAGCGATTTTGCTCCACTAATGGCACAAACTCCGGACAACCCACTTGCCAGACCTGAGCCGTTGGTTCAACCTCTAAAATAGCATTTCGATAAGCATTGCTGGCAGCCGTAGCTGGTGTAGCAATCACCCCAATCCGACGACCTTGGTGGAGCGCCGCACGGGCACCCGGTAGAATCAGCCCCAGCATTGGGATGTCAAACTCACTACGCAGAGTTTCCAATGCCAGAGCCGAACTGGTGTTGCAGGCCATCACCACCATTTTGACATCCTGTTGCACCATCCAGCTGAGAATCTCGAAGCCGAACTGCACGATTTCATCGGTAGATCTGGTACCGTAGGGTAGCCGTGCTGTGTCAGCAAAGTAAATAATTGATTCGGATGGTAGTTGTTTGTATAGTTCCCTCAGAACAGTCAGACCCCCCACACCACTGTCGAAAATCCCGATAGGACTACTCTGGGGTTGAGTTCGAGAGATCAAAATTTGGTTATTGATCATTGGCTAAGAATTGGCACCTACCCACCCAGGGGCAATAAACAAATTACTTAGGTTCGCTCAAAACAAGAAAATTGTTAGATTATAGGTTAGCAATTATCAATTAAGAATTGACAAAATATCAGAACTTAACTTAGGTCAACCGATTCTGCCGAATATAACCGATTTTGCCGAATATATAGGAGGATGCCACGAGCGATCGCTCTAGCCATCTGGCTGCGATAGGCGGAAGTTTTCAGTTTAGCGGAGTCTTCATAGCCGGTTAGAAAACCAACTTCTACCAGAACTGCTGGCATGGAGGTTTTCCTGAGCACATAAAACCTCGCCCGTCGGGTACGTCGGTCACTAATATCCACGCTCCGCAAGATAGTGTAGTGGATGGTTTGGGCAAGACTCTGACCAGTAGAGTAGTAGTAAGTTTCTAATCCATTCACATCCGGTCGGTTACGCCCGATAGCATTAGCGTGGATGCTGACAAATAAATCAGCATCAGTCCGTTCTGCCACTTGAACTCGTCCATTCAGACTGATGAATCGGTCATCTGAGCGAGTCATGACAACCTGGATCCCCTGTTTTTCCAACAGCGCTTCCACCTGTCGGGAAATCGACAAATTAACATCCTTCTCTTGTATACCCCCAATCCCAATAGCACCAGGGTCTTTGCCACCGTGTCCGGCATCAATGACCACTACCAGGCGCTCTTTGGGAACCCGACGTCTGGGAATTGGTGGGCGAGTCCGGTTAGGCGGTGGCACAGGAATCGAGTTAGGCGGTGGCACAGGAATCGAGCGCGGGGGTATCCTGGTTGGCCTCCTTGATAGAAATGGTCTCAGTTGCAGAGCCAACAGCTGATCATTGAGCTGATTGAGGCTACCAATTCGGGTACCGTTTGATGGTTGTACCAGAATCAGCACCGTGTTTTTGTCCTCCTGCCGAACCATCACCTCTGATACGGGACTAGTGGTATTAAGTTGAGGGCCACTGAACTTCTCAGCTAGTTTGGCATTCGGTATAGTAATTTGGTAAGACTTTGAACGAGGATCCCATTTGCTAGTGGCTCTGACCCGTTGGTTAGCCTTAATCAATAGCTGAGTCTGATTACTAGCCAGTTCCACTGACCCAATGGTGGCTAACTTACCGGTATTAGCCGAGCCACGAGATTGAATCGGTTTCGTTGGCACTTTGGATGTTGGTCCATTATCTAAGCGTTGAGCTGGGATCCCCCTAGGGAAAATCAACACCCCTCCCAATCTTTGACTGAACGATGCCAGCCAATCAGGGCTGTCACTATCCACATTTAGGGTCATCCGGACAATCGGTGGGGACTCTTTTTTCTTTTCAAACTCGATTTTGCTAACCCCGTAGCGATTTACCTCCAAATCCTCCCCTAACAGACTCTCGGCAATTGTAACCCCTTCTAGGTCGATGTTAATGCGGCGGTTATTGCGACTTCGTTCGATTTGAATGATAGGTTTCCCACCATCGGTACTGACAAAAAATCCATTTCTATTGATCTGAAAGCCTTGGCGGCGAATCCCCGGATTGGATCTCGGAATAGTTGGATTGGATCTCGGAATAGTTGGCCGTGGTGGAGGGGATTGAGTGCGGGTCGGTGGCTGAGCCGGTGGTAGAGATGGCGGTGCTGGGTTAGGCAGAACCGGCAGTGACCCTCGATAAGGCTGAGGTAATTGTACAGTCCACTGATTGGGGCTAATACCCCGAAATTTTACCTGCTGGGGGTCTATAGTGTAACCAGGAGCCAATTCAACCACAATCCGAGTGGTTTGTCTCTCAAATTGACCCACTCGCACTTCTCGAATCGCCCCGCTTAGACGCTGATTTGTTGATGGACCTCCGACGTTAATTCCCGGTAAATCAATCACTAACCGGGTAGGATTAGAAATGAGTTGGGCTGTGGGTTGTACACCCACATCAGTGGTAAATTCCAGGCGATTCTGATTGCGATCATATTGCCAAAATAGTAGTTCACGGGCTTGAGCCGCCAATGAAAATAGAGAAAATGTCAAAGAGCTGGAGAGTAGCAGTAGCCAGCGAAACCTCACAATTCTTACTCCTGTATCATGTATCTTAGGTAATTGGTTATAGCAATTGGTTATAGCAATTGGTTATACCAGCTGTTAGCGGTTAAGTATTAGACCCCAACAGCTGCCTAGAGTAGGCTATAGTTAACCGCTAATCCCTAACCACTCACGATGAATACCCCTAATTAATAGCCCAGTCAAGCAATGTCTAGTCTGTTTGACTAATAAGATTAATCTGATTAATCTTATTAAAACCGTTAACAGACTCGGACGTAGAGTAGCTTGGTTAAGTTTCAAGAGTTTCAGTATACACGGGTTTCTCTGAATCGAAAATTTGGTTTTAGTTAACACACTTAGCTTTGTCAAATCTTAAAGCATACACAATCAACTAAATTGAACAGGATTCTTCAAGAATCCTGCATCAATAATTGTCTTTAATCAGCAAGCTCAGATAGCTTAGCAACAAGTCTCAAGACTCTCCAGCTGTTTCCACCGGCTCAGATGGCTCTTGAAAGACCAACCGCAACAAAGGCGGAGCGATAAAAGTCGTTAAAATAACCATCATGATAATCGCTGCTTCAGTGGCTTCTGAAAGAGCACCACTTGCTGAACCAACACCAGCAAAGACTAGCCCCACTTCACCTCTGGGAATCATGCCAACCCCAATAGCCAGACGGTTAATTCCTGATTGACCAAAGACTGTCAATCCTGTGATCACCTTACCAAGAATTGCCACCACAATCAGGAAAGTTGCCAAGATCAAACCCTCGCGATTACTGGGAACTGCTGGGTTAAGCACACTCAAATCAGTTTTGGCTCCCACAGTAACAAAGAAGATGGGCACAAGTATATCTGCCACTGGTAAGACCTGTTCTTCTAATTCTCGACGCTTATCCGTCTCTGCCAAGACTAGCCCAGCAGCAAAGGCTCCCAAAATGGCTTCTAATTGGATAGCTGTGGCAATATAGGACAAGACAAAGGCAAAAATGAGTGCTGTCAGTAATACCTGACCTCGGGTTTTCATTTCCTTGACCAAGGCAACGAAATACGGACCGAGGAAGCGACCGATTAGAATTGCTCCAACTAGGAAGACACCAGCACTAATAATCAAATAGATCACATTAGTGATCACGACTTCCCCAGTTTTTGCCAGACTAGCCACCACAGCCAGGACGATAATTCCTAGGACATCATCGAGTACGGCAGCACCAATGATAATTTGCCCTTCTTTAGAACTCAACTGTCCAATTTCTGCTAGGACTTTAGCGGTAATCCCGATACTAGTGGCAGTTAGGGCAGCACCAGCAAAAATAGCAGGGACAGCAGAAATATGAAATAGGTAAGCTAAACCAGCAGTACCAGCAGCAAAGGGGACAACCACGCCAACTACAGCTACCACAGCAGCCTGCGGACCAACACGGATCAGTTCTTTGAGGTCAGACTCTAGTCCAATTTCAAATAACAGGATGATAACGCCGAGTTCCGCTAAGACGGAAATCACCTCGCTAGTAGACTGAAATACTGAGTTGGTAGCTTCTGGGGTTAGACCAGCGGTAGTTTGCAGAAAGCTCATCATTAAGGAATTGCTAGCCACACTGCCCCCTTCTGGGAAAACTAGCAGATTTAGGGCAGAAACCCCGACAACTACACCACCGACCAATTCCCCTAATACCGGTGGTAAGTTAATCCGAGCACAAATTTCGCCTCCAAGTTTACTGGCGAAGTAGATCACCACTAGACTCAATAGCACTCCTGCAAGAACCAGTGAACCGTTTTCTGCTTCATTAGCATTAGCAGTGGCTTCCGTTGCTGTTGCCAATAGGGATGGCAGAGGGTGTTCAGGGGGGAGGAATGGTAAGGGGGTGAGGAGATTCACCCAGGCAGTTGTATCAGCCATGTAGTTGCGAATAAATCATTCATTATACTTTACAAAAATTATGGCAATCCTTGAGCCTCTCAGGTCTAGTCAGGGGCTCAAACTAAGCTAGTACTCTGTCAATGGAGTTTTGATGCTTAGGTGTTAGGTGTTATGTATTAAATGTTAGATGTCAGGTTTGAGGTGTTAGATGTTGGGTTAAGTTATGGTACTTAATTCCTAATCAAGGGCGTGCCAACAAACCAACTTGTCTAGGAGAAGAACAACCCGATCGCTTGGTTAAAAGAGCTCATGGGGAAAATCATCACATCTTAACCTTTCGTATTCTTTGAGAGCCCACTCATTCTCTTCAGTGTATTTGGTTACCAGCTTAATGCATTGCTGTCTACGTCGATCCTGCTCCTGAGCTTGTTGTTGTGCTTTTTCTCTAGCTATGCGTTGAGCCTCTTGCTGGGCTTGTCGTCTGACTCGTTGAGCATCTTGCTGGGCTTGTCGTCTGACTCGTTGAGCTTCTTTGTGGGCTTCTATGGTAGAAATTTTAGCATCTGCCCTGTCTATAATTGGTTCAACTTTCTTTTGCCAATAGCTAGTGGTCACCCTCCTAGCCTTTTGCTTAGCCTGTTGCCATTGACCTGCCTCCAGAGCTTGAAGTGCTTGTTTGCGAATCGATACATTCACAGCCCACTCTTGTTTCCATTGGGCAATGGTCTCGGGTAATCTTTGACGAATCAGATTAGTTTCAGGAATGACTTGAGTTAGAGCAATGGCTTCATTGAGCTTCCCTTGTTCCTGATACAGCTTGGTAGCTTTCTGAAATAGGCGGTTAGACCACTGATTAATTAACTGTTGTGCCTCTTGGTAAGGAGCACTATCTGGGGTCAGTTTATTGGCCTCGATAATTGCGTCTTTAAATTGGTTCGCTGCAGCTAGTATCTTAGCTTTGCCAAATAGTTTCTGGGCACACTCATTAAAAATCACCTGAGTCTGTTGATATATAGGCGACTTTTCAGGAATAGTCGTGGCTTTATTGATGCATTCTTCATATTCCCGTTCTGATCGGTGCTTCTGAATCTCTTCTAAGCGTAATAGTAGATTTCGATAACTTTGCCATTCTTGATATGACCAACCTAGCCCTGCACCAATGACAGCAACTGCTAGCCACATCCCTACCATTCGCAGCCATTGGTTGGTTGGGGGCGAAGACACAGGTGGAATTGAAGGTGGAAGGGATGGCACAGGATTTCCTCCTGAGAGTGGATGCGGTGGAATAGTAACTATACTATTTTGAACACATCTATCCGCTTTCTGCTATAGCTGCATTTCAGTAATGACACCCAAACCCCAAACCCCAAACCCCAAACCCCTAGGGAATTGTGCATCTTCCCAAAAGTGTCCAGTCCCAGCCCCTCTATAAAATCATCCGGACAAAATTAATTCGTCTTTCAGGAAACTGTAATATTACTGCTGTAGTCTTCAAAGAAGAGTCCCAAGTTGTAGGGACAATCTGGATGGTTTTCTTGGGTACACCGAAGACGCATTAATAAGTGACACATTAAGACCAACCAGCTGGGTGCTGTTAGCCGTAAGGTTGAATCTAGATAGGCTGCAAATGAGGTTGAGGCAAATATGAATGCTCCTACTTTTCTAAATCGGCAAAACCAAAATCGACAGTGGTTCCCAATGTCCCGTAAAAACCACAGGCATTTAGCGCCAGTGAGGCTAGTGCCTAGAAAAAGCCACATACACTCTGTGAAAAGCCTGCGCACCTTAGCAAACTCGAAAGTGAAACAAGGGGATTACAACAGTGCGATCGCATTGTTAACCCAGTTGATTAATCTCAATCCCACCAGCGCATCAGACTACAACAATCGGGGATTGCTGTATTTCCAAAGTGGTCAGCCCTACAAAGCCTTATTTGATTACAATCAGGCACTGGGAATTGATCCAACATTGGACAGTGCTTACAACAATCGCGCTAATTATTATGCATCAGTTGGGCAACTGGCTGAAGCCCTCACCGACTACGAGCAAGCTATTGATCTCAATCCGGGAAATATCCGCACCTGGATTAACCAAGGGATCACCTTCCGGGAATTGGGATTGTACGATTTAGCCCTAGAAAACCTTGACATGGCTCTAATGCTGGGATGCCTGGAAGACCATGTCTATGCTCAGAGAGGGCGTACTTACCATCTCAGGGGTGACTGGAACTGTGCCATCAGCGACTATCACAAGGCTCTGAAGTGGCTGCCAAAGTCTGGTTCTTCTGATTCCTTGCGCGAGAAAGTGGAAAATTGGATCAATGATTTGCTTAAGCCACTGAGAGCTTGAAGGGGTTAGTGCTTAGCTCTAACGGTCCCAAACAGCGATTCGACCTAGGAGACGCTACGCGAACGCATCGAGCCACCTCGACCTATTACCTTTAGCTCAGTTTATGCCCACCGGAAGTATAACTAATTTCCATCCCCTAAGTCGGGATCTTGCCAGACGACCTGAACCTGATTTGGATCACGTCGTAAGCTTTGCTCTCGCATTACTTTCTGGGCTTGCCTGGGGTCAAAAGAGCGACTGAATTCACGGCGCAATTTATTCACTCGTGTTTCAGTTCGCTTCACCTCTCGTTTGACTTCTCGCAACTTGGCTTGCTGTGAGAGATGATAAGGTAATAGTTCCATTAGTGCGGTAATCGCAGCGGCACAGAGAACTAGGTTAACAAGTAACTTAGCAGTAGTTTCACCAGCAACTGCCCCGTAAGACTGTCGCTGCGGACGGTGCTTGATTCGAGGAACTCTTCGGCGAGGTTTTGATGGTAGCCGAGTTGAGTGAGGGGGTTGGATTGCGTTCATTTCCGTTTACAATGCCACGCTGGCACACCAGCGCCCTTGGGTTTATTATTGGGTTGATTAGGATAGAGTTTTGAGTATGCACCTTTTATTTAGCCAGATAATTTAGCTAAAGAATAGTCTTTATGGAAGAATCAAACCCCCAAATAGACTAAGAGCTTAGCATAATGTGAGTTCGATCACATAAATTGCCTGGTGTTGACTCCAATCCAAGGGAAAGGATCTTCCACTCAGGATAATAATTCAGAATTATTGCTTATAATATATAAAATATCTATTAACATTCCCAGGTAGACTGGCGTTGGCAGCCATCATTCAAATCCAATTCCCCTCCCGTTATACCCGCGTATGAAGCGCGGGAAAGGGGGCTTATAGAGTGTGGACGCAGGTGACCCACACAGCCCGGAGACGAAACCTTAAAATAAGGTTTGAAGTTACCGTAAGATCAGGTCGCCTTTTTGGGTTGTAGGTTATGCAGAAAAGGTTTAAAACTGTTGTTATAAAGGCGACCTGATCTAAGGTTTCGTCTCTTGCCTTAATCATGGAGGCGCGCTTGACCCGTAATTAAATTCGCGCGATTGTCGCGCCTCAAAGTTTTAAGCCTTTTCAGCCAAGCCTCCCAACCATAAAGGCTGCCCCAGCGAGGGATTGCTCGCTGGGGTAACTTCTGACCCTTGGGAATTGGAGACTCAATCTGTTGCGCTTCTTGATGAGCTCTGCTAAGATTAAAAAATATTAATGCACCCAAAAGGTGCCGGTTTGCGCGCCAGCTGAAAAGCCGCTGCTAAAAGCGTAGATCAAGATGCAAGTAAGCTCAATGATTTGGTCAGAGAGTCTAGAGGCTGTTTGGCTCAGCCATTAAGAGTTTTATGCTCTTAAGAATCCCTGACTATAATCGCGTGATGAGCGTGAGCGAGTGTCAAGGATTTCACTAGCTTTAATGAGGCTTCGCCATTGATTAACTAGTTTAAGTGACATACTCCCACACGCTCATCGAAGATTACAGTGTGGGCTTCTTACCAACTCCAGCCATCGCGAACGGATACACGGGTTACTTTATTAACGACACGGGATGCCCCTCCGCGCCGGAACAATACAATAAGTTCTATTTTTAATTAGTAGGTGGCGGTTAGCTCTTAATTTGTTTTCCCTACTATTTTTAGTATAACGTTTTTCAGGCTGTTTATCAGAGTTCCTGTCCGCGATTCATCCCTGGAGACGAAACCTGATTGTTAGTGGAGCCAAAATCGGCAAAGTTTTAACCCTTTTACGCATAACCGACTAACCATAAAGGCGACCAGTACCTTACGGTAACTTTAAACACTCATGCTGGGCATTGAGATGTGGGATGAATCGCGGAGGAAGCTAACCCACCCAAATCCTAGATTATGGGTGGGTTAGTTAAACTATTTTGTTTATCCTTTGTCCGCTCTAGATCCAGGCCGCTTAGGAGCAAGGCTTTGAGCTTCCCAGGATTATTTGTAAAGTTCCGTAGACAGCCGGAATGCTAGAAATCCCGGAATCAAAGCCAGGAATAGAGCTCCGATAACTTGGGCATCTGAAATAGGCATCGTATACAATCTCCTTTATTTGAGCGATATTCTATACCATTCACGGTGCGCTTGACCTAGGCAAATTTAATTCGCCACGGGTCGCACCGAAGCCAACTAATTGGGCTAGTTCTGGAATTTTATCACAATCACTGGTCAAATCCAGATAATAGAATCCTTTTAGCTTGGGTTGATCTCAAATTGCGATCACAGCTATTACCTTGATCTTGCTGAAGGTTCGGTGTGGGCGTTGGAACCTCCCTGGGGTCGCAGCGCACTTTAATTATGATTAAATGTTAAGATTAATTAAATTAGATATCAAAGTTTTAGCAATTTAGGCGATTAAGTCTATTACATAGACTAAGTTAACCTTTTAAGACATTAATAATTTTTAATGCTAGACCAAATTCTTAACTCATCGTTTAATGTGGGGCTTGAGGGTCCTGTGGTTTTGTTGATTCTGGTGGCACTAGAAGCTGTACTGTCTGCTGATAATGCGATCGCGTTAGCTGCGATCTCCCAAGGCTTAGAAACCAAACAACTTCAACGCCATGCTCTTAACTTGGGCTTAGCAGTTGCCTATGTCCTACGAATCAGTTTGATTTTTACAGCCACTTGGGTAGTGCAGTTTTGGCAGTTTGAGTTATTGGGAGCAGCCTATCTGCTCTGGTTGGTCTTTGAGTATTTCACCTCTGATGAAGATGAACAACATCACCATCATGGCCCGAAGTTTACTTCTCTATGGCAGGCAATTCCCCTAATTGCTGTTACGGATTTAGCTTTTTCCTTGGATAGTGTCACGACAGCGATCGCAATTTCTGACCAGACCTGGCTGGTTATTGCTGGTGGCACCATTGGGGTAATTACCCTGCGCTTCATGGCGGGCTTATTTATTCGTTGGTTGAAAGAGTATGTCTATCTGGAGGATGCTGGCTACATCACCGTGGGCTTTGTGGGATTGCGGCTGTTGGTCAGAGCGATTAAACCGGAATTAGTGCCACCGGAATGGTTAATGATTGCTGCTATTGCCCTAGTGTTCATGTGGGGATTTTCTGAAAAGTCTAAGACCCCAGACCTGGAGCCAATTCCTGTGGAAAACCAAGGGCAACCGGCTTTGGGGAAAGAGCAAACCGCAAAAGAAGCTAGTCGCTAAAGGCTTTTCACAAGAGCCGGGAAGAATTCCCCCATCTCCCAATCAATGATACCAACGCTCACCAAACATGGGTAGAGCGTTGGACTTCCGGTCTAAAGGTTCATGTTACTATTACTCGTAAAGCCAAGGGGTTATGGTTGGTTGCCAGCTAACTAGCTCTTCTTCCTTAAACCAGAGACTAATCTCGTTCTGCGCTGTCTCAATGGCATCTGAGCCATGGATAAGATTGCGACCTGTGTCTAAGCCATAATCGCCCCGAATGGTTCCTGGTTCAGCCTCCAGAGGTTTGGTAGCACCAATTATCTTTCTTGCGGAAGCCACTACTCCATTTCCTTCCCAGACCATTGCTACTACGGGACCAGAGATGATGAATTCGATTAGTTTGGGAAAGAAAGGTCTCTCTTTGTGAACAGCGTAATGCTGTTCGGCAAGTTCACGGCTGACGTTCATCAGCTTCAGCCCAACTAAGGTAAAACCTTTTGTCTCAAAACGCTGGATGATTTGACCAACAAGATTCCGTTGTACACCATCCGGCTTAACCATCAGAAATGTCCGTTCCAAGTTTATCTCCTCAAATTGTTTAACTCAGCTCAATCTTCGGCATAGCCTTTCCCATGATATTCCCTTCGGACTAAGATTCAAGCCCGCCCTATTGCTAGTTGAATTAACTGATCCACCAATTCTGGAAAAGAAACACCTGTAGCTGCCCACAGTTGGGGATACATACTGGTTGCTGTAAAACCTGGTAAGGTGTTAATCTCGTTGATGAAGATTTCCCTAGTGGCTTCGACATAAAAGAAGTCTACCCGTCCTAAACCAGCCCCATCAACGGCAGTAAACGCCTGGATTGCCATTTCCTGAATCTGGGTAATGACGTCAGTGGGCAAGGGAGCGGGGATTAACAAGTCCGCTTGACCCTGAGTGTATTTGGTTTCGTAGTCATAGAAATCACTCTCATAGGTAATTTCACCAACTACTGAGGCTTTGGGATGATCGTTCCCTAGTACAGCACACTCTACTTCTCGCCCTACTACTCCTTCTTCTACAATCAACCTGCGGTCATAACTAGCAGCCTTATCTAAGGCCGCTTCTAATTCAGAACGCGATCGCACTTTGGCAATCCCGACCGATGAGCCTAAATTAGCTGGTTTGACAAAGTAGGGATAGTTTAAGGTTTCTTCAATTTGGTCACAGAGTTTGGTAAATACACAGGGATCGGACCAAACTTGCGATCGCAAAACTTCCATGTATTTGACTTGGGGTAATCCCGCTTGGGCATATACTGTTTTCATTACCAGCTTGTCCATGCCTACAGCTGAACCCAGAACACCACTACCCACAAAGGGAACTCCCATCAGCTTTAGTAATCCCTGAACTGTGCCATCTTCCCCATTGGGACCATGGAGGATGGGAAACCAGACATCTACCTCACTGACAACGGCAGGAAATTGCCAGACATTACCGCTAGGAGCAGATTCCAGGGGTGTTCCCGAGTCTAAAACCTGTGCGATAGTTTCGACCGCTGTCCAGATGCCATTTTTTTGAATGTACACTGGCACCACTTCGTACTTAGAGGCATTTTCGTCGGCACATAGAGCGTTTGCGATCGCTCTTGCAGAACTAATGGAAACTTCGTGTTCTCCTGAGACACCACCAAACAGCAGTCCAACTGTGCGTTTTGTCATAGCACTATAAAGTTAATTAAAAATCCTCTAATAAAGAACCCAAGCGACTTAGTAACGGATCAGATTGATCAGCCTCTTTTTCCAATCCTGCTTTAGCCGTCCCATCTGAGTCTCTAGTCGCTTTTGCTGTGGATGCCTGTGCTGTTAAGCCAGACACATCCGTCGTACTAAAATTCGACAGCACCGTTTCTACACCAGCAACTTGCTGTTTTAAGTGTTCGAGTTGTTGATGAGAACGGTCATCGACTTGCTTGACCTGTTGGATTAAGGCCGTCAATTGATCATCAAGTTGGTCAGAGGATTCTTCAGTAGATATAACTTGCTCTAATTTCCCAAGCTGCTGTTGTAACTGGGTCAATTGTTCAGTTGTATTAGAGTCTATTTCCTCAATTCGTTGAGTCAGATCACTTAGCTGATTATTGACTTGGCTAGGACTCTGAACCGATAACGCCTGTACCACTTCAGTTAATTGCTGCTGCAGTTGGGTTAGCTTGTCTTCAAGATTTCCAACACCGGTTGTTTCCTCGGTTGTTTCTTTGGTTGTTTCCTGGGAGGATTTCTTTTCCTCAGAGGACTCTGGTTTCAACAGAAACTCTTGGAGAGCTTGCTTGCACAACATGCTAAAGCTAGGATACTGACCCTTAGCTAGTTCTTTCTCCACTACCTTTAGTAGGGCTTGATCCTCCCGGTTAGCGGTAAATGCTACTGTTTTATTTACTTTTTTTGCTATAGGTGCCATGGGAATTATGCCTATAATCTTATCGGATAATTACAATACAATTTATCTACAAGTTATCGAGATGCTGACTGCTTCTGCACCTCTCCATAAATGTATTGTCCCAAAGCATTCGCTTTTCGAGAGGGTTGAGCTAAGTAACCCTTGAGTCTAGCTTCTTTGAAGATAAGTTGAAGATCATTCCAGAAGAATTGTCCACCACCACCCGTCACCACTACGTCTGTGGTGCGTTCTGGTAGCCAAGCGAGCAAACGATCAGACAGTTCACGGGCAAAACTTTTGCGCAAACTCGGTATAATTTCGTCGAGGTCTGTGGGCTGAGCAGCACCTTTAGGACGATAGAAGCGCTCTCCTTCTGGACGATTAACCGCTTTGATTAATAGCAAAGATTGACTGTCAGCTCCCTGAATTTGGGCAGCTAATTGATCATAAAACTCATTCATGGCAAATGCTTCACTCTGAGATGCTCCTCGGGCAAATCGGAACGAATCTGCCATGATAAAGTCAGTGGTTTGGTGGCCAATATCCACAACGGCGACGGAACGGTCATGTAATCCGCCATCGGATGGATCGTTTTCCTGAACTTCAACCCAGATCAAACTACCATAGCCCTCTGGTATCACCCAAACTTTTTTAATCGTAATCGACACTGGTTCCCCTCTGTAGTACATGACATGAGGTGAAGCCAGGATACCAATTAATTCCTCTTTTTCACGCTCAAACTGCTCTTGGGAATGGTAGGGCAATCCCATGATAATTGCCAAGTCACCTTGAAGCTCGAAATGTCCTACGCAGGCAAAGACTTTTATCAAGGCATCTTCTACTTTCGATTGACCAACACCCAAGTTAGCTCCGAAGTCAGCAGCTAGTTGTCCAATGGCGTATCCTTTGCCTTGATACTCGAGCCAAATATCTAATAGAGGGTCACCCAGTCGAGCTTCAAACCCACCCCGACGCACTTGCTCAACGGTGAGATGGGCAACGTTGGCAGGAATTAGCACTACACCATCGGGGTAACGGCTGATACAAGCTTTAGTAGAGGTGCGACCTAAGTCAATGCTGAGAATAGGAACTTTGTTCACGAGGGTAGCAAGCTGTTTAGCAGTCATTCGTAGTATATAGCAGTTTGTTTAACTCAACTCACAAAAAATAGTCCGATGTTTGGAAGCCCCGTCTAGGCAAGAGCGGGGTGCGGACAATGATCAGGCTGTTTGCGATCGCTCTGGCACCAATGGCCAAAAATCAGTATACTAGGTCGGTTATAGACGCAGGTTCACTCAAGTCTGTCGGACACCTAAGATTACCAAAAAATTTGGGTTTAAAGCCCCGTCCTTATGGGAGTGTCAAAACCAATTTCCAATTACTAGATAAGGTGCCCAATAGGCGGGGCGAGCATATTGTCCTCCTGCTTCCAGTAAAGCGATTTGAGCAGCACGAAGCGCTTGGGCTTTGTTTAAGTTTGATTGTCGCAAACCCTGGTCAAATTGGGCAGCAATTTGGGCAGTAATTTGATCATTAATGAACCAAAGCGAGGCTAAAGCACTTCTGGCTCCTGCTTGAACAGCTACACCGGCTAAACCTAATGCTGCTCGGTCATCACCAGTGGCGGTTCGACAGGCAGTCAGGGATAGTAACTCCACTGGTTCAGTAGTACTAGCTACACTGCGAATTACCCGATCTAATTCATCAATGGTGAGTTGATTATTTTCCCCAGTGACTAGGAAAGTATCTTCGGGTTCAGTGCCGAATTCACCATGAGTAGCTATGTGAATAATCGGGTAAACCGTTGTGCCTAATTCTTGTTGTAGGCGATCGCGGGGAAATTCCTCATCTAGTAGCTGTTTGCTCTCTGGTATGGTTTGTGTCACTGCCTTAACTTCTCTGGAGACATTGCTCAAGGCTTCAAATTCACGACATCTCGACTGGCGGTTAGGATATCGCTACGGATTGTTTCGAGAGTAGCGATCGCGTTTTCATAGGCTCGAATTGCCTCAGTTACTTTCCCCTGCTCCTTAAAAATTCGTGCTGTTTGCCACTCCCACAAGTACAGACTATCCTGGGCGAGCAAGTTTTGCTCAGCTGCTAGTCTAGCCTGTTGGCTTAACTCTAACGCTTTGCTATACTAGCCACGACACTCATAGATATGACCCAGTTCCCCTAGGGCAAAGGATTGGGAGCGATGGTCATTAATCCGTTGCGCTATTGAAACGGCTTGAGCCAGGAGTGCAGTAGCCTGGGGTTCTAGTTTGGGCTGATAGCATCGCATCCAGGGACTGGTTTCATGAGCCGGAGCAATTGGTTGCAACAGGTTAGCTAACTCAATGGCAGCATAAACCTTATCCTGGGAATCTGGTAGACTGTCCAAGAGGGAGTAGGCTTTTTGCCCTTCGTTTTGCCATTGCATAACACTAGCGCTATTTTTATCGAGGCGGTAGTACAAGGGAATCTGATTAAGCCTTGCCCGCATTTGACCAGATTGGTCGTTTTGAGTAATAGCAAAGTCGAGGCTTTTATGAAAATACTTTAGTGCTTCGCTATCGTTATTTTTAGCTTTTGCTTCGAGTTCCAAAGCCTTTCTTGTGTAGCCGATTTTTTCAGCAGAATCTGCTCGACGATAGCTCAGCTGAGCTTTGCTACTGTAGGCATTACCTAAACTATTCAAGGCTGAGGATTGATAGGGAAGGTGGTCAATGTCTTGGGCAATCGTTAAGCTCTTTTGGAGATAGTTAATGGCTAGATCGTATTTGCCCCTGAGCCGATAAGCATCCCCTAAACTCCCCAAAGCCGCAGCAACTCCCAGTTGGTCTTGATGGGTGTGAGCCAGTTGTAAAGCACTTTCTGGCACACAGGGTTTATCGTGGGGATTATCATAATTAATGGTACCACATAATAATGCGATCGCTTTTTGATTTTGCCCCAATTTACTATAAGCTTGAGCCAGTTCGGTAAGCATCCGCCCTACCTGTTGTAAATCCCCCAGTTGCTGATAATTAGTGATGACTTGTTCCCAGTAGTTAATGGCTTGGTCGATTTGACCAATTTGCTGATAAGCTCTCGCTAGGTTTTCTAGAACAATAGTTTGGTTAGGGCGGTTGTTGGTTTGTTGATAAGTAGTCAGCGCAGTTTGCCAATACTCTATAGCGCTAGTAAAATTTCCCAGTTGGTAGTGTTCCACCCCTTGTTGGACAAGTTGGCTAGCATCAGGAGATTGAGCTGTGGCTGGGTTTCCCACTTGCAGTTGCCAGGTGGTAGCGGGAAGATCACCCAGCCACAGGGTAATGGTGAGGCTGGAGAGGAAAAGAAGTCCTAGAACGGTTCGGACACTGGATTGGCGGCTCATGGGAGAATGCCAGTTGCAGATTTAAATGATAGCAAAGGGAGCAGGGAGTCTGAAGTCTGAAGTCAGAAGTCTGAAGTCGGGAGTCGGGAGTCGGGAGTCGGGAGTCGGGAGTCGGGAGTCGGGAGTCGGGGGTAGGTTTTTACATTTAGGGTCAAAGGGGGAGTGTGGGATTCTTAATTCTCAATTCTTAATTCTCAATTCTTAATTCTTAATTCTTAATTCTCAATTCTCAATTCTCAATTCTCAATTCCCGATTCCCGATTCCCGATTCCCGATTCCCAATTCCCGATTCCCGATTCCCGATTCTTAATTCCAAAAAAAAATAGCCGTAGAAATACTATCCACGGCTATGGCAATCACATATGTCAGAAATTGCGATGCAGCGCGGTCTTGGGGAGCCAGTGCGGTCTTGGGGGTTCCCCCCATGAGCAACTGGCGTGGTTTCCCCCATGAGCGACTGCATCAAGACTCCGAAACCCAAGGCCACCGGGGGGAAAACCCCCCAGAAATTTAAGGTGTTATGGCAACAACCAATACTTGATCATAGTAGTCATTACTTCTCCTGGAATATCGGTCGGTTCTAGAGGTGTCCACTCGGCAATCTCCGCATAACCTAGGGAATAAAGCATGTGCATACTATTTATTACTGATTCACGAGGACCTTTGAGAGTGTGCTGAGTCGGTTTTTTCTTGAAATTGCGAGTAAATTTTTCTGACATTGTGAAAACGTTCAATGGGTTTATATTGATTATGGTAATGATTATAGTTTTGTTTGTCAAGGGTTTTAAAAATGTTTTATAGAATGTAGAATGTAGAATGTAGAATTTAGAATTAAGACTTTAAAAGTCAGCATTGCCTATTGCCTATTGCCTATTGCCTATTGCCTATTGCCTATTGCCTATTGCCTATTGCCTATTGCCTATTGCCTATTGCCTATTGCCTATTGCCTATTGCCTATTGCCTATTGCCTATTGCCTATTGCCTAACCGTGGCGAATTAAATTCGCCACGGTCAAGCGCACCTGAAGTAACTTATGGGCTGAAATTATTATCCAGTAAGGATTTAAGCTTGTATGTCACCCCCCCAGCGTGAGTAGGGAAAGTGCATCATTTCATAAGTAGGTCGTGCAAGAAAAAAGGAGGTATGTTACAAATTCTAAAGTGTTGCCGAAGAAAGGAGTCAGAGGTATGGGAGCCAGACTGAGAGTGTTTCTCACCCAAGAAGAAGAAAGAACGCTCACCGGAGTTGAGGAGGGCCACCACCGTCAGTTAACGATTCAAAGATTGGCCGTAGGCCACGCTACGCGATCGAGCAGAAGCGGTTCATTTAAGTCATCAAGGCGCTTTATGTTGAACAGATTTCCACTCACCTGCACTCGACAGCTAAAACGGTTAGGAAGACACGCTTTCGCCTGGAAAACGAAAAGGTAGGGTATACTACAGATTTTACATAGTTTTAACGTCGTTATGCTTAAGGGTACGCCCCCATGAAAGAAACAACCCCAGCAGCAATGCCTCCCTGTTTTAACAAAGGTGAGTGTAAGTTCGATGATTTATTGAGGAATTAGCCGAAGAAAAGAGAGTAAGGAAACTACATAGAGGGATTATTGGGAGAAAGTCAACGAAAAAATCTATCTCAGATAGCGAGAGACTCCGTAGAGGTAACTTACCACAGAATACACCATTTTCTGACCGAAGCACCTTGGGAGGCAGAGCAAATAAATGGACGTCGTTTAGAGCTGATTTCTAAAGGTAGTCTAAAGAAATGGACTACAACTGTGGTAGTCCTTGTAGATTATTACCTGGACTTCCTCTGGCATTTCTCCATGAGCCGCTTACCTAAGATTGCTAACCCCCATCGCCCAAACTATCCTAGTGACCTCAGTGATGCGGAATGGAGCATCATTGAACCCTACTTACCGAGTCCTAAAGGGTTCGGTCATCCCAGAACGGTTAATCTTCGTGAGATTCTTAACGGGATATTTTACGTACAACGCACGGGCTGTCAATGGGAAATGTTGCCTCATGATTTACCGCCCTATTCTACTGTCTATAAATACTTTCGCAAGTGGCAACCGCTTTGGCATATGGCAAGGGATTCATGACAAGTTACGAGGCCAGTTACGCACCGAATCAGGACGTGACGAACAATCAACGGTGGCGATAGCCGATTCTCAATCGGTGAAGACCACAGAAAAAAGGGGGATGTCTACGGCTATGACGGTGGCAAGAAGGTTAAAGGCCGTAAACGCCATATCGTCGTAGATTCGCCAGGTTTGCTGATTGGTATGTTAGTGACCGAAGCAAACATGTCAGAGCGATTGGGAGCTGTTGTTGTTTTTAATGAGTCGAAAGAAGCTCTCTCCAAGTTGAAAGTGGTTTGGGTGGATCAAGGGTATTCGGGAAAGAATTTTGCCCATGCGGTCAAACAAGTGTGTGGTGAGTCAGTGCAAGTAGAAGTCATAGAACGCAAGTCAAAGGAGTTTAAGATATTGCCAAAGCGTTGGATCGTGGAACGCACGTTTGGGTGGTTGAATCGATTTCGCCGTTTGAGTAAGGACTATGAACAGTATACACAGATGAGTGAGGCGATGATTTCTGGTTCTCTCATTCGCCTGATGACAAAACGACTAGCAACAGTTTAAGGTTCTGTTTAGAAATCAGCTCTTAGAGGTGATGAACAAATGTACTCAAACCAAATTAGCCAGGGGATTTAGTCTGTCAACGGTAGGACGACTATTCCCAGGTAATTTCTGGTATTTGCTCGCAAAAGCTGTAAGTGTATCCATCTTTTCTGTGGACTCTTATCAGGTTTTTGACGTGCAAGCTTATTGCCTTTTTCCCCGGGACTGTGTAATTGAAAGAGTTACTTTTGCTTATGGGGTTAACTCTTCCGAACTCCCCAGTCAGGAGGTTTTTGGCTATATCTCCACTACACCAACCTTTGTTCGCGCAGCGTGGCCTACGGCCAATCGGCTTTAATGGGTTGTGTCTGATGGGATAGCCATACTTGTTGAGTGCTGCTTTTTGCCTACCTCCTTGGCCAAAACAAGTTACTAACAGTGGTTGGTTTGTCCTTAACTGCAAGGCTTCAATATCTCCGACACAGGCGGCATCAATCCAATGCTCCTTAGGAAAGCCCAGCTTAGTCCGGTTGTACTTGGTCTGCGCACCCGTTCCAGCAACCACGGGCTTTATCTTTTGAAGTACTTTCACTAACTTATTATACATCTCCATAATACTATAAAATTCTAAAAATAGAGTATAATGGACGTAAATATCCATAGATAAGCG
Source organism: Moorena sp. SIO3A2 (assembly GCF_010672265.1). Classification (NCBI taxonomy): domain Bacteria; kingdom Bacillati; phylum Cyanobacteriota; class Cyanophyceae; order Coleofasciculales; family Coleofasciculaceae; genus Moorena; species Moorena sp. SIO3A2. Next base: position 317,735 of record NZ_JAAHHC010000006.1, on the reverse strand, counting down.
GAAACAATGAGTAATTATACTTGGGATTATATTCAAAAACATCCTAAACAAACCAAAGTATTATTAGGAATTGATTATGATCAATTAACAAAACTGATAAAACAAGGAAAGTTTGGTAGTGATAAACATGTAGTGATGGCCTAATCAAACCGACAAACATTGATTATAGTGATGAATAAAATTCCAAATAGCTCCTAAGTGATTTTCTAATTTTTTTGAAAATGACAAAGTTTTTCTTACCAGACGACTAATCCTTTGTCTTAAGGTATTATTTAATCTTTCAATATGATTAGTTTTAGCAGTTTTTTTTGCTACTGGTTTGTGACGTTTTTGTGGTATTACTGTTTTATAAGCTTCCCAAAAATCTGTATAACACACAGCACATTGTCAGCTGGAGGGAAAGACTGCCATAATTTTTTTGCCGAGTATCGAGTACGATCACCAATATAAACTCCAATTATTTCTCTAGTTTTTTGTTCGCGTAGCGTGGCCAACGGCCATCAATTGCCAACCAAATCCATTGGAGACGAAACCTTAGAGAGGGTCGCCTTATTTCATATAACTTAAAACTCTTACCCATAACCTGTCCCTATAAAGGCCGGAGATGAAACCTTAGAATAAAGGAGCCTTAATCAATAAGTTTTAACCCTTTTATGTATAGCCGAGCAACCAGAAAGGCTCCTTTATTCTTACGGTAACTTCAAACCACTCTCTTACGGTAACTTCAAATGCTGATTATCTTTATTGTTAACAAAAGACCACATTTCATCACATTCTATGGTAATTTTACATGCATGGTTTTTCGGACACCTTGATTTTTCGGGGAGTTTCGGCATATTTTTTATTAACATAATTTTGGAGCCATGTTTTTGAAACTCCAACTGATCGTGCAATGCCAGCTAAAGATATTTTTTCAAGCAAGAGGTCATCTATTATCTTTATTTTTTTTCGACAAGGGTATCGGCTTTTTTGTAGGATTTTTTATAAACTGCTTCTTACAGTTTTTACACAGGTATTTTGGCTTTTTATGATGAGTGCTGCCATTTTTAACTGTTCGCTCACAATTGCAGTAAGGGCAATTAGGTCGGGTTATTAAATCAGGTTTTGCATTCATTGTTTACCAGGAATTGTTTATCAAAAAAGCATTTTATTACTAATAAAAAAATAGCAGTTTCATAAGATTTATTCAATCAATATTTATAATAGATTATATAAGTATTGCTAATAAATTTACAGTCAACTGACTCTATTTTTGAGTAACAAATGTCTTATTTAGGCTAAAGTAAATGTTGTATCACTACATGTTTATCACCACCCTATTTTGAATAAAATGTACTTGACTTGAACCGAGTGAGTAGCTCTCGATTTTGGGTTCTTCCGAACCTGGTGTGCTGGATAAAACCCTGTAGCCCTAATCTGGTAATGGATGGCGAGATTTGAAGTCAGTTTTGAGCAGTTTTAGCCTAAAACACCGCGCAGCATAGGTTTGAGCGATCTTTTACAGACTAAGTTCCGAAGAACCCGATTTTGAGTCTAGACAACAACAAGGAAATCCAGGAGATTAGAGGAGAACCCTTTGAACGAGGCCAATCTTGATGTCCCAAGGTTTTGCTCCGATTACTTCTTCCTGGCCTTGCGCCACCACCAAAAAGCTCAAGGGAAGCATTATGGAAGAATTCATTGGCTTGGATGACCCACGAACGAAACGTCAACCTCAACATCTACTCATTGATATCCTGACAATAACGATACTGGCAGTCATAAGCGGCTCGGATTCCATGGTAGCAATAGAGACTTATGGCAAACGCAAGCAGAAGTGGTTAGAGACGTTTTTGGAGTTACCCTATGGGATTCCTTCCCATGAGACGTTTTCAAGAGTCTTGGCTCAGATCGACCCACAGCAGATGCGTGAATGTTTTTTATCGTGGGTTAGTCACTTGAGTAGAAAGCTTGCCATCAACCTGATCAGCATTGATGGTAAGACCTCGAGAGGTTCCTATGACCGAAATCAGGGAATCACAGCCTTACACACCATCACTGCATGGGCGAGTGAGCATCATCTGGTGTTAGCCCAACAAGCAGTGGAGCAGAAGTCCAATGAGATTACAGCTATCCCGGAACTATTACAGTTGCTAGATCTAACTGGAGCAATTATCACTATTGATGCGATGGGAGCACAAAAGAAGATAGCTGCCCAAATTGTGTCACAGGGTGGGGACTATGTTCTGATGCTCAAGGGTAATCAGGACAATCTTTACAAGGATGTCAAAGCCTTTTTCAAGCAAGCTCAAGCCTTCGATTGGCAAGGAATAGACTACAGCTACACCGAGACCACAGAGGCAGGCCATCATCCCATCGAACATCGTCAGGTTTGGGCAGTAGGTTTGGGCAGTGTCCATCAACCAATGTCCAGCGGTTTTGGGGTGCCCAACAGTGGAAAAGTTTCACGACAGTAGTCATGGTCAAACGAGAGCGACAACTGTGGAATAAAACAACCACACAGATCTGTTACTACATAACCAGTTTAGGAGCTTCGGCCTTAGTCTTGGCCGAAGCGATTCGCTCTCACTGGGGCATTGAAAATAGCTTGCATTGGGTGCTTGATATGACCTTCCATCAAGATGCTAGTCGGATTCGCACTGGACATGGGCCTGAGAATATGGCTGTATTACACCACTTGTGTATCAATTTACTCAACCAAGAACCCTCAAAACAGAGTCTGGCGATGAAACGCTATAGTGCTGCGTTAGATAATGACTATGCTCTGAGTGTTTTGTTGGGGCATGATGTTGTCTAGAGACTCCCAGAAATTGTTACTCCTTCAGAAGACAAAGGAGGAAAGCCTGATCAAGTTCATTACGGCCTATATTAATCACCCTTGAAGCCAGTCATAAATTTATAGCAGTCGCCAGGGCAGTTAGGACATGACAAAAGTCTCACACCCTTTGTAAGCGCAAGAGTTTGACTTCTGACAAATGACTTCTGACAAATGACTTCTGCTATAAATCAAAGGTGTGAAAATTGACTCTGGGTTTGGGATATAGCACCCTTGCCCATAAGTTAGGACATTTTTGAGGGCACCGGTCCGACCACTTCACCATTTTCTAGTCCTAACAAGCTCAAATAATGCTATATCTAGGAAGACTTAATTTAGCTGCGATTACCCTGGGGTTTATGGGTACAGCAAAAACAGCATCGAACTACAAACTGCTACAAAGATTCTTCCGAGACTTTGAGCTGGACTATACCAATCCTAAATGAATTTGGAGAAAAGAGTTCTGTAATGGGTTATAATTTAAAGTGTATTGGTGTAATGAATATATATTAATATTATGACCCTGGAAGAATTAATGGCCAGTAATCGGGATCCCATAGAACTCAAACGAGCAATAGCGATGAAGATGCGCCTTCAAGGTCTCAAGCATCGGGAAATTCAACCAGTATTGGGAGTTCAGTCAAGCTATATAAGTCGTTGGGAACGTCGCAATCGTGAGCAAGGAGTGAAAGGTTTAGAACTAGCCTATAAAGAGAGTTTAGGATATTTAAAGCACTCACAGTCAACAGAAGTAATCCAGCGGATTAAATCTAAAACCCAAACAACTGTATGGGAGGTAATGGACTACATCGAACAGAGTTATGGTGTAGTGTATTGCTCATTACAAAGCTATTACGAATTACTCAAAAAAGCTGGGATGAGTTGGCATAAAGGTAAAAAAGCGATGCAGAGGTGCGACCCGTGGCGAATTTAATTCGCCTACGGAAAACGCACCATTACGGTCTTGGGGGTTTCCCCCACTCGCTATTGCATCAAGACAAAGTCCCAGATAAAATAGCTCTGTGGTGGAGGAACAAAACCAGATGATCGCCGATTGGTTCCTCACCCATGATCAAGACATTAGTTAATCATGGTGAGCAAAAGGAATAGTGAGCAAAAGGAAGTTCACTGTCTCAGATTTGCTCCCTATGCACCAGGAGAAAATCCCATTGAAAATATTTGGGGGCATATCAAGCAACTTTTACGCCATATCCATCTATGGTGTCGCTCTTTCACCATTACAAATAAACTCTTTGAATTATTTATTGAGTATCATTTATTCACTATGCCTGATTTAAGTACTTATGAGGCTTTCTCTGATATCATTTAGGATTGGTATATAATGGTATCAACAGCACTAGGCACATATTTTTGCACCAGGTTATGTTTTTTTTTGAACTTTGAACTTTGTAATTTTCTGAATCTCCTTCAAGGAAAAATTGATATTATTATATCGTTGGTAATTATTTTGATGTTGATCAGTTTCTTTATTTATGTCTGCCAATACCGCAAACTCATCCAAGATGCACTGCAGTACTTTTTAAAGAGTAACAGTTTCAGTAGCGAAACTATCTGCCTAAAAATAGCTAGTTTTTGAGAAGACTACATTCAGGATTTCATGATAGTAAGACTACGAGATATCAATAATTATTATTTAAATTTATTTTTGGCTGCTTATAATATGATCAAGAAAAAAGATATTCCTACTCCTCTTATTGATAACAAACAACGAAAGCAAGTTAAAATAGCTGAAAATTTGGAAGTTCGTCGTTTTTCAACTCTCTACATTATCCAACGATTTATTATTTACTATTTAGGTATACAACGTCGCCGAATTACAAATAAGCCAGATATACAAAAGAATGCGAACGAGCTACGTCAGATATTTGAAGATTTGGGAGGCTTCTGGGTAAAAACGGGTCAGTTGTTAGCATTGCGGACCGATATTTTACCAGATGAGATTTGTGATCAGTTAATACGTCTTCAGTATGAAGCGATTGGATTCCCTATGGCTATAGTTAGATCAACAATTGAGTCAGAGCTAGGAGCACCCATGGAAAAAATATTTCAAGATTTTGATGAGACTCCTTTGGCAGCTGCATCAATTGGTCAGGTTCATAGAGCAACGTTGCGAAGTAAAAGAAAAAATGTTCCGGTAATCGTTAAAATTCAACGTCCAAATCTAGCAGAAGCATTCAAGCGAGATTTGGATTTAATTAAAGTCGTTGCCAAAGTTTTAATTTCTTTTAATTTTATGAGTTACCTACGTTTAGATGAAGCAGTATCGGAGTTAGATAAAATTTTTAATGAGGAATTAGATTATCGCTATGAAGCATCTAATACTCGTAATATGAGAAAAACACTAAAGCAGCATAAAATATATGTTCCAAAGATTTATAACAAATATTCTAAACGTCGAGTTTTAGTTATGGAATATATCGATGGAGTTCTTGCCTCTGATTATATTAAAGTATTGGCTAGGGATCCCGTCAGAGCCTCTCAATGGCAGGATGAAAATGACTTTGATCCTAAAAAAGCGGGTGAAACGATGTTTATTTCATTACTTCGACAAGTATTTGAAGATAACTTGTACCATGGAGATCTACATCCAGGCAATATTATTTTCTTGCGTCGGAGCAAAGTTGCATTCATTGACATGGGTAGCGTGGGATCCCTGGATAGGGAGTTGAGGGTAACTTATAATGAGTATACGAATGCATTGTCAGATGGAGATTTTGCCAAAGCGGCTAATTATATCTTGCGGTTGGCTGTTGATATTCCCAGAGTTAATGTACCTAGAGTCAGGGCAGAGATGTCGAGTGCTATAGAGGTTTGGTCCACCAAAGCCCAACTTAAAGGGATAGAGTATAAAGAAAAGTCTTTTGGTGGGGCAACCGCTGAAGTATCTAAAGTGATTGCCAGATATGGTATCCCAAGTAATTGGACTTTTCTCAAAGTGACTCGATCTTTTTTAACTCTAGATGGTGCACTGCAGTACCTATTACCTGAATTTGATTTCTTCAAGACATCTAGAAAATATAATCGCCAGTCAGATCGACGTGCTCTCAAACAAAGTTTAGAGCCAAAAAGTATTAGAACTTCGATTAACCAGTTCTTTGACACTATTAGCGAGTACAATAACCTGATTTTACCTGAGTTGCGACAACGAACCATCGCATTTGAGTTAACCAGTAATATTTTTGCACTGTTACTGGTAGTAGGTTTTCAATCTCTCGCCTATTTACTCCTAATAACTGAACCAGTTGTAGTTTATAGTTTCCTTTATCAACATTATTTTAAAGCGATTGAACCTATTCATACTCAACTGGCTGACGAGTTTGTTCAACAAATTCCCCATCTTCCATATCTGCAATGGATTGGTATTTTTATACTGATTGGCCTCAGTGCTAGAGTACTGCTTGCGGGAGCAAAAATTCTGGAGCGTAAAGACTTTCCTCAATCGGTAAGGGGGTAGTTAAAATGTAAGGATTCAGGTCTGGCGTCATCAAGTTATTAGGGGATGAAAGGCTTCGTCCCCAATGAATGCACCGAATACCTTGATTGTTCGGCCTTTGGCTTGTAAGCATTCAGCCATCAGCCGTCAGCAGTCAGCCTAAGGCTCACGCTGCTTGAGGTGCTTATTTTATTCAAAAGCACCTCAAGGAGATTCATCTACATGCACCATTAGCTGTCCTTTCATCCATTCCCGCAAGCGGTCAACGCTACCTTTGACCGCTTCTGCCATTCTGGCATTGGTAGCGACCAAAGTTCCCACTCCTACTTCAATGGCACCCAGTTCCCGCAGCAGTTCTTGCTGCAACTCAATCGGAAAGATGCCCGTAGTGCGTTCGCACCTCAAGCAGCGTCGGCAAAGCCTAAAGCGTGACCAAAGGTCAATCGCGTTTTAGTTGATACCTCGACAAACAGTGCGTTCGCACCTCAAGCAGCGTCGGCAAAGCCTAAAGCGTGACCAAAGGTCAATCGCGTTTTAGTGAATGCCTCGACAAACAGTGCATTCGCGTTTTAGTAGTTGATGTAGGGTGGGCAGTGCTTTCGACCGATTCATGTGGTTAGCAATCGCCAAAGTAGGCACTGCCCACCAACGGATTAATCACAATCGGACCAGTGCGTTCGCACCTCAAGCAGCGTCGGCAAAGCCTAAAGCGTGACCAAAGGTCAATCGCGTTTTAGTTGATACCTCGACAAAGAGTGCGATCGCGAAGCGTGACCAAAGGTCAATCGCGTTTTAGTTGATGCCTTCACAAACAGTGCGATCGCGTTCACTTACATTCGGGTTATTCCTTAGATAATCCCCAGCCCAATCGCAACCACGTCGCAGTAGCTCATCTAGACTACTTAGAGCTAGATCGATATTCCATAACATTACAGTTTTATCCTCACTAGCCGTAGCAAGAGTCTTGCCGTCAGGGCTGAAGCTAACACTATTGATCGCAGCACCACTACTCTTGAGGGTTTGGAGTACTTTACCCTCCGGAAGACTCCAGAGTTTGACTGTCCCGTCACTACTACCACTGGCAAGTATGGTACCGTAGGGGATAAAACTGAGGCTATTGACTACACCACTATGTCCCTTAAGAGTTGCCAGTTGTTGACCTTGCAAATTCCAAAGTTTAATAGTTCCATCCAGACTCGCGGTAGCAAGGGTCTGACCGTCACGGCTAAAGCTGAGGCTAATCACCGCAGCACTATGCCCCTTGAGAGTTTCAAGTTCTTCACCGCTCAAATTCCAGAGTTTAAGGGTTCCATCCTTACTAGCAGTAGCGATGATTTTGCCATTAGGGCTGAACTTGACACTGTCAAAATCATCGTTATGTCCCTTGAGAGTTGCCAGTTGTTGACCTATTAAATTCCAGAGTTTTACGGTTCCATCGTTACTAGCACTGGCAAATAATTGTGCATCAGGGCTGAAACTGACGCTGTAAACACTAGCTTTATGGGCATCAATAGTTTTGATTAGTTTACCCTCCAGACTCCATAGCTTTACCGTTCCATCCAAACCAGCACTGGCAAGGAATTTCCCATCAGGGCTGAAACTAAAACTTATGATTGGATTTTGATTTTCTTCTAAGGTCTTCACTAGTGTACCGTCTAGTTTCCAGAGTTTGACACTTCCATCCAAACCAAGACTGGCAATGACATTATCATCAGGGCTGAAACTAAGACTTATGACTGCACCTTGATGTCCTTCTAAGGTACTGACTAGTGTACCGTCTCGTTCCCATACTTTAACAGTTCCATCGAAGCTAGCAGTGGCAATTGTGCGACCATCGGGACTAAAGCTGACGCTATCAACCACAGCCTTATGTCCAAATAGGGTTTGGGTTTTGAGATCATAGTCCTCAACGCTCCAGAGTCTGACGGTCAAGTCTCTGCTGGCGGTGGCTAAAATTTTGCCATCGGGACTAAAGCTCATAATTGCAATCCCTCTCTTATGACCCCGCAAGATTTGGAGTTCCTGACCTTCCCGACTCCAAAGCTTAACAGTTCCATCTAAACTGCCAGTGGCAATTGTCTGACCATCAAGACTGAAGCTAACGCTGTTGATTGTGGCACCAGAACTCTGGAAAGTAAGAATTTCCTTTCCTTGAAGATTCCAAAGTCTAACAGCTCCATCCAGACTAGCAGTGGCAAGGGTCTGACCATCAGGGCTAAAACTGATACTTGTAACATCAGCTTTATGCCCCATAAAGGTTTGCCCAATTCGGTTGCCTTGTTTGTCCCACAATCTTACTATTCCGTTGCTACTACCACTGGCAATCACCTTACCGTCAGGACTGAAACTGAGACTCGTAATACTAGCGTTCTGTATTGCAAAGGGTTGCCCAATTGGGTTGCCCTGTCTGTCCCACAATCTTACTATTCCGCCGCGACTACCACTGACAATCACCTGACCGTCCCGGCTGAAACCGATACTTGTAACCTCAGTTTCATGCCCCTGGAGGGTGTGTCGTAATTGACCGTCTATACTCCAGAGTTTGACGGTGCCATCAGCACTGCCAGTGGCAAGGATTTCACCATCACGACTAACACTGACGCTATTGACTGTATCTGTATGCCCTGGGAGAACGGTTAGTATTTCATCATCTCCCCTCCAAAGTTTGACCGTACTATCAGCAATGCTAGTGGCAAGGATTTCACCATCAGGACTGAAAGTGACGCTATTAACCCAACTGTCATAACCTTCCAAACGATTGCGCTCTCTGACTCCATAAAGGGCTTGCTGTAATGCAGCTAAAGTCTGAGTGCGGGTATTGGTTCCTACTGCGATTGCTGACTTAAGTTGTGTTCCTGCCTTTAAAGCTAATATGAGTGGATCAAGTGACTCCCTATTTCTGTTAAATAGGGCTTCTGAGGATTGAGCAAGAGCAAGAGTCTTTAGTATTTTAACTTGTCTCGCAAATAGTAGTCCGGTCAATAGTATTAATACTACCATAATAATCATTTTTTTGACAATTGATGCTCTAAATCGGCTTTTAAAAAACGCCTCTTCTAGTCTTAATTTACTTCGTTCCGCCTCTTTTCTTGCTAGTCTCTCCTGTTCCAATTCAGTGATTATTAAAGCTCCTGTCGATTGACGAATAATAGGAACAAGATAGTCGTGTACTAATTGATAGTGCGCAGTCGAAAATTCTGGCAAAAGTAAAACCAATCCTGAGTTGACGAAGATCTCTAATATTAAATCTAGGTTTTCTATCTCTCCTACTCCGAGATCGAATAAACCCGATCCTAACTCTGCCCTTGACTTGAGTGGTCGAGTGTTATTTTCATCTGTTAGGAGGTATAAAACTAGTCTTGCCTCACGTTCATTCCAATAACCACAGTCTTTAACAACTCCAGCTAAAAATCGCTCCAATAGCTTTTGTTTAGAACCGATTGCTTGATACTCAACCAGTTTATAAATTTTCTCTTCTTGTAATTGTAATCCCACAATCTGTAACTCAATGGGACGAACTTCACCTAGCTCTCCTGCTAAATCATTTACAAGTTGATTAATCAAAGCATTTTCCAAATACAAATGAAGTTTAGTTGTTACATGTTGTATAAAATTATCACTATTTTCTTGAGAAAAGTTTCCTAGATAATAAAGTATATCTTGGCTTAATATGTAATTGATAGTATCTATTTTTTTTGAACGTTGAAATTTTAAGAGATAGTGTAGATAGTCTTCCCTTAATGACAGAATCACTTGAGTATAAGGAATATAGTCAATTGCTGTTTTTAAAAATTCCAATAAAAGATTACGATCGACTATATCTGGGACAGCAACAAATAATTCTTCAAACTGATCAAAAATTAAAACTGTTAGTAAGTTTCGGTCACCATTTTCTTGCAACTGTTGCAAGATGCTAGTTACTGAATCTGCTTCAACAGAAAGACTAAGCCCTCTTGCTCTTAGTGCATTAACCAATAACTCGCCTAACTGCCTAACCCAGTCAGTATAGACTCGTATGGCAATTGGCAATACATCTCGTTGACCAATAGCTCTTTGCTTGAGAATTGGAACTAATCCTGCATAGATTAAGGAACTTTTTCCAACTCCAGATGGTCCATGAATAACAGTTAATTTACAACTAGTATTGCCAATTCTTTCGAGCAAATTATTGATATCTTGTTGTCTACCAGAAGCAATAATTTCATCTGCAACCATTTCCGGCTGCTCAAGGGCTGGAAGTTGAGACTTAGCTCTTCTGCGTTTTGGCTGTAATCTCCCTGTACCGATAAAAGCTCGCAAGCCAAACTGTTGCTCAATGGATATTCGTTCTTGTTTAACTCTAAAAGCAGCTAGATAGTCACCCTTTTCAAGGTATAATTCTCGCCAGCTTGCCAAAATCATAATATAAAGCTCTGGAGCATAATGGGCTGGAGTTTCTGCTTTAGCTATTTCGAGATACTTGATACTGTCTTGATACTTACAAAGACCTTTTTCTGCTCTTGCTAATAATAATAAATACCAAGCTTTATCAAAGGATTGAATCCCATATAATTTTGCTTTTTGTTTGGATGAGGTTGCTGTTGATTCAGGCGACAAACTAGTTTTCAGGATGGAGAGTGCTTGCTCTGCTAATCCCTTAGCTTCAGTCCAAGCTAATTTATCTAAAGCCACCTCCGCCAGAAAACCATAATCTTTCGCTAACTCAATTGACTTACCATTGGCACTATGCAGTGTTAGAGACCTTTGGGCTAAGGTTTCCAAGTCTGCCCATCGTTGTAAGCGTTGCAAGACTCTGGCAAATTGAGTAATCAATCGGTTAGCTAAATCCTGATCAGATATCTGAGCTAAACTATCAACACATTGTTCAACTAAATTTTGTGGTTCAGGTTTTCCATAAGGACACAACCCGATATGAAATAAAACCATGCCTTGCCAATCGCAGCGGGTTAGTCTTTGCCATAGATCTAAGCTTTTATGAAAGTAACGTAAGGATTCTTCAAACTGTTGTTTAGCATAGTAATTGCGACCTACCATCAAGTAAAAACTAGCTTCTAACTCTGGTTCTATTTCCTGGTTGTGATGTTGTAAATCTTGCCAAGCTGACTCAAATTCTGATAGATCATCTATCCCCCGATTTAGCTCATACAAAAATTTGTCAGGATCAGAGTCTGGAAAGTTAGTCAATATCTCCTTGGCTTTTTGAGAGAGAGTATAGATTAATTCATAAGATAAGGAATCAGGAGGGGTTTGAAACTCCCTAGTTGTGCCCCAACTCTCCAAATCAGGAGCAACCCGAAGCAATTTGGTTTGAACCTGATCATTAATCCACAGCACTAGGGGGAAATGGAAATTTTTCCGAAACTCTTCCCGCACTCGGTTAGTGGCAGCCAGCAAGCTATCAATATCATCAACAGCCTCTAAGCCAAAGACCATCACAACCCCTGGCTGCTGATCTCCTAAATCCTGCCGAATCTTGCTATATAGTTTGCTATCAGACTTTTTCAGCGCAACCTCGCGGATTTGAACAGGAGAGGTTTCTCGGAGCCCCTCAGTCATTTGCTGTTGTACATAGGTATAGTTACAGTGTGCAAAAATCAGTGAAAATTGCCCCTGAGAAGCTTCAATTGCCCAAGCCAATGTTTGCAACGCACGGTCGTTGTAGGCAGCAACCTCTTTGGCTCGATCGGAGATACTCATATATAGCAAAGGGAACAGGGAGCAGGGAGCAGGGAACAGGGAGGTGCGTAGGGTGTGTTAGGGGCGGACTTGTCCTTATTTTTCGCTTCTTAGCCAGCCTTGGGATAGTCCGTCCCGTAACGCACCACCAGGTCAAACTATTTATAAATGCTATGGCTGTAGTTCTTTAGCTTCTGCCAAAATCGGATTAACACTGGGGGGGCGACAAGCGGCCTGTAACCCTTGATATATATTAAATTGAGCGAATTATGGTAAAAAAAGATAGGTCAGAAATTGTCAAGACGACCTATCAATTGAAAACGCTATACCTTCCACAAAGGGGGACGGATTCAACAACTGATTCAAGATGCCGGGTGTCAACTGTTGTATTTGCCCCCCTATTCACCCGATCTCAACCCCATTGAAAAATGTTGGTCTTGGCTTAAGAGTCGCATTGGTCACCAACTCGAACAGTTTGATTGTTTGCGAGATGCGATCGAGTCGGTTCTGCAAGCCTTGTCCTAACCGCCAAGGCGGTTGCTATATATGAGGTTTTATGAGATTTGATATGAGGTTTTATGAGATTTGATATGAGGTTTTATGAGATTTGATATGAGGTTTTATGAGATTTGATATGAGGTTTTATGAGATTTGATATGAGGTTTTATGAGATTTGATATGAGATTTGATATGAGATTTGATATGAGTTTTATTAGTTGACAACTAATTTAATTGGCTTTATATTTAAATTAAATTAAAGTTTATTTACTTTAATTAGAGTTGTTTTAGGACTCGATCAAGATGCAATTACCCTGACCAAGGGGGGTGCTCAATACCCATCTGTTTGAATCGACAGCGGTTATTGAGAAGTTACCTTGTTATTTTCTCAGCAAACCAAACAATCATATTGGAGGCAACGATTATATGAATATTCCAATAAGCAATGTAAAACTTACAAGCGATGAGGCGAGAGATGCTGTAAATGTTTTTGCAGCTGTTGATGTATTGGGTCTATTAGAGCATACAGGGTACGGTGGACAAAAATCAACAATAGAAGAGCAGATAAAAAATTATTACCTAAGCCTAAGTTACATACCTATGGATCTAAAGAATTTGGGAAAACAACGCTCATTACAAGAATGGGATGAAGAGAAGGAAAAGTACACGTTTAGTGGAATTTGGGACGAGATTATTAAGCTATCCCAGCACAAATACAAAATATTCAGGAGCACATCAGGAGGCGCGGATATATTAAGTAAGTATGTCCGGTTAATAGCAAATCGAGGTGACACACAGGGATGGATATTGGAAGTAGACGGATCGGATTTATACGAAGAAGGTGGCGTAAAATATTTAACGGAGGCTTATAACTTGAGTGTAAAAGCCAAACCAGAACAATGGATCCGTTGGTGGGGGCATTCGATGTCACCATTTTCAGCTATCCAATGCGTAATTGAAGATATTACCCGTGTACGTCGACCTGAACCGTTACCGGAGCTTATAAATCAACATAATCAGACAATAACCTATCAATTTCCGTCCGGTAATATTGGATCAATGCCCCCTGAATATATCACCGCACAAACCCAAGCATACAGCCGTTTAGGTCAATTGAGTCCCGGTCAATTGCAAAAAATTAAGTATGATATTAAATTCAATATGGTTGATACGAACGGAGATATCATAGCTGCATTCCAAGTCGATCCAGAAATCATTGTGGTTTCAGATTAAAGTGCGAGTGAGGCTCTTCTATTGTCGTGACACAGCTAAAATGGTGCTTTAAGAATATTCAGTCCACAATTGATTAACATGGATTTTGAGGAATAATCTAATGCATCAAATTAAGCTTGTCACGTCACTGGGGGCAGGGCTGTTTCATTCTAACAAAACCCAAAGCCTAGACCACTTGTTACGAAGCCATCTTTGGGCTTCGGTAATTGAGTCGAAGCCCAAAATTCGGAAAAGATTCAGAGCTACTGTGTTGAGAATAGTGGGACTTAAACAATAAAAAGAGGGCTCTCCTAGACTGGACAGTGCGAAGTTCTGTGGTCGGTTGAGTGGTTGAATTACCCCTAAGAAAAGAACACCCCGATCGCGCCTAGCGACGAGAATGTTCCAAACTGGCTGAATCAGCAAAACTCAGCCAGTTAGATTATGGCTAATTATCGTCGAGTCGAGCAAATCTTAGTTGAACTACGCCCTATGTTTGCAAGTTTTGCCACCTTCGAGTGGTTTGTGTTGCTGCTATGGGGAGTGCTCTTATCAACGCAACCGCCCGCTGTTACCAGTTACCTCAATGCCATTGGCAAAGCGTGAAGGCTACTATCCTATACGCTCTACACTGGTTTAATTCCAGTGCTTGGAGCGGTCTTGGAACTGTGTCTTGGATGGGGAAACTGGCTCAGGGCACACCCCCATGTGCATCAACTGCGAGGCCAACCGGTTTATATCGGTGATGGCATCAAGGTAGGGAAAGAAGGAAATAAGATGCCTGGCAATACGGTTCGGTTAAGCTTGAAAAGCATGTAAACTGGTAATTGTCATCAAGGTGCGAAGGGCAAAATGCAACTCAAAGAATTTTCCTTGGTTGTACCGAAGATTGAATCAGGTACAGTACTCAAAGCTTTAGAAGTAGCGATTCCATCATCAGCAATAGAGCAGTTGAAAAGCGGATACAAAAGTCAAAGAAGAGCGCAGGCGAGCAAAACCCTTCACATTTGGTTGTCTGTTTAATCATTGCCATGAGTTTATGGTCAAAAGCTTCGATGAGAACAGTACTGAAAAATCTAGTTGATGGTTTGAGCGAAGCTTGGGTGAGAGTGGGGAAGTATTGGCGAGTACCTTGTAAATCCTCAATTACTGAAGCACGACAAAGAATAGGGTGTCAGGTAATGAGTCGTCTTTTCCATTCAGTAGTAAGTCATGCACGCAACCGTTGACACACCAGGAGCTTTTCTTGGAGGACTGCGAATAATGGCGATAGATGGCACAAAGCATCGATGTACCAGATACCCAGACAAACGCAAGGGTGAAAGGATATCCTGGTAGTCGTCCTGGTACTCAAACAGCTTTCCCCAAAGTCCGCTTAGTGCTACTAATTGAAGCCGGAACGCATTTAATCGTTGATGCGTTAATGTGTCCATACCGTATGGGTGAGCGAGTTAGAGCAAAAAAATTACTACGGTCAGTCATGGCAGGAATGTTGTTGATGTGGGATAGAGGACTACATTCTTATGGAATGGTAAGAGCAACCCTTGATCAAAAATGTGATTACTTAGGACGAGTGCCAAAAAATGCCAAATTCAAGGTAGAGAAAGTTTTGGCAGATGGCTCTTACCTATCGTGGATTACCCCTGATCGTAAATCCCAGAAAAAGGGTGGTACAAAAATCCTAGTACGAGTCATTGAATATACCATTGATACTGATGGAGAGCCAGAAATTTACCGCCTTATTACTAGTTTGACAGATATTGATTTATTCCCCGCTTTATTACTGGCGATTGAATATCATCAACGTTGGGAAGTAGAAAATACTATTGATGAACTAAAAGTCCACCTTTTGGGCCGCAAAACTCCAATTCGCTCCCTAAACCATCGTGAGGTAGTTCAAGAAATTTACGGTTGGCTTCTTGGTCATTGGGCTGTACGTTCCCTAATGTATCAAGTTGCCGAACGGGCTCAAATCTCCCCTTTACGATTAAGTTTTACTGGAACGCTTAATGTTGTGCGTCGTGCCGTTCCTAAATTTCAACGTCTTGAGCCAGAAGAAGTCCCTTTTTTTTAACCTGGCTAATGACAGAAATCTTTGACGAGCAGATTCCAGAGCGCGAAGGAAGAAGTAATCCGCGAGTCGTTAAAAAAACTAGAGCTAAATTTCCTTCCAAGAAACCAAGACATAAAGGAACTGGAGCCAAAATTGAAACACGAACATTCTATATAATCAGTACTGCTTAGAGCTTAACCGAACCGTATTGAGATGCCTGGAGTGAAACGTTTGCATCAAGAATCGAAGAATGTCAGTAAACCAGAATGGATTCTTTGGCATTACTTTGGGGCATTAAACCTGGGGGGGCGACATGAGAGCTAAAAAGTAGACTCTATAAGCTTCATAGCTCTCATACCTGTCTTGATGCAGCGCGGTCTTGGGGGTTTCCCCCAAGACCGCGCTGCATCGCTCGTAAATAATTATCGAGCTTATGACGACTTAAACGCATCAACTCATAAACTAATTCCCAACATTTATCCATAAAATTAATCCAGTTTTGAGCATATAGTCCAATATAAAAACTGCTGTGTATTTTAGTTAAACGCCCATATTATTTGACTCTATCTACATATTTTTGAACTCCTTGTTTAGTAATTTTTTGTCCTTGCATTGTGGAAGCAATATAAGCAAAAGATATTATAATAACTAAAGATATAAAGCGTTTTTGAATAACATTACTGCCTTCCATATTATATCCACCGCTCTTATAATCTCGGAACATCTCTTCAATAGAGAAACGTTGTCTTGATGCAGTCGCTCATGGGGGAAACCACGGCAGTTGCTCATGGGGGAGACCCCCAAGACCGCACTGCCTCCCCAAGACCGCGCTGCATCGCTTTTTATAGGCAGAAATTGCTTCCGAAGCACTGCTCATATTTGTTAGAATAAACCAACCTTCTTTGGTCACGGATTTTCGATAACGGTGCGCGTTCCCTAGCGCTTTGAAAAAGCGCGGGGTCGTACCGCAACTTTTTTTCCATTTACAGGCGATACTAAATCCAGTAATTTGTTTAGTTTTGGTAACTTTTACATTTTTAAAAAATAATTAAGTTCCTGGTTTTAATCCACAATTTTCTAAGGAAGTCCAACCCGAATCTTTAAGTTGAATTTGTGCCGATTTTTTGAGTCTTAAACAAAATGTAAAGCCTTGTGTATCTAACCATTTAGCCAATTTGACGGAACAAAATTCTCGGTCTCCCAAAATTATAACTTGATAGCTATCAAATAGCTCTATAATATTTGATATAATTTTTGTTTGTTCTGAAAAATTACTTGAGCCAAGTTTTGAAAGAAGTTCAAAATAAACTGGAATTGATCGCTTATTATAAATTATACTAATCATCAATAAATTTTTATATCTCCGGACGAAACCTTAGACAGTTGAGCCTTATTTACAAGATTTAACCCTTTTACTCATAGCCTACCGACATTAAAGGCTCAACTGTCTTACGGTAACTTCAAACCAATTAGTTCTATCGATAACCAAATATATTTTTGACTGTTTAGTAAATGTTTGATCGAGCCATTTTTTAAGAATTGGAAGCCACAATAATTTGAGATAAAATATTGGTAGCGATGCAGCGCGGTCTTGGGGGAAACCCCCATGAGCGACTGCATCAAGACAATGATAAAAATCTCTGTAGTTTTTTACGTCTTGAATTTACCTGAATAGGTAAAGGTAGCGGTGCAGCGCGGTCTTGGGGAGGCAGTGCGGTCTTGGGGGTCTCCCCCATGAGCAACTGCCGTGGTTTCCCCCATGAGCGACTGCACCAAGACATGACTCGGCAATTTTTTCTAGTTTAATATTTTTGATATCTTGTATAATAATTAGTACAATAGAAAACAACAATAATTGAGATTCAGACAGTAGATTTTTTAGATGTTTTTGATATAATTCTGGTATCATTTTCAATTGGTAGGTCGTATTGACAATTTATGACCTATCTTTTTTTACCATAATTCGCTCAATTTAATATATATCAAGGGTTACAGGCCGCTTGTCTCCCCCCCAGGGATTAACATCAAACCAAGGTTCTTCTTGATCATAATACTCATAAACAAAGCGACTGCGGATTAATATTTCGTATCCATCATCTCCAGTCACTTTCTTCTCCTTAGCTACTTTACCCAGTAAATCCCACTCATCATTAGTGATCGCTAAGACAAGTTTATGAAGCTGAGCCTTAATCATACGTTCTAGACCATTACGGGAAAGGGGTAGTTTTCCTTCCTCCATGATCCAATCATTGAGAAACCGGAGTAAATTCCGCACATGACCACCACTAGCACCACATAAACGGTCTAAGCTTTCAGCACTGTCAAAAATTGCTGTAATTTTACTCAGACGCTGGTTTGGCTCTAAATCTGGAAAAGCTCTTGCCAGCACCATCTGTCGCAGCAGTGCTATTCCTTTTTCATGTTTGCTACCGTTGCGTAAATGCACAGGTACCATTGGTAGGACTTCGGGGTCGGTCATAAACCGTTCAGTCACCATCCCAAAGTCATTGGAAAAGCGCAGTGACAATGGAATAGTGTAAACCACGTGACAGCTCAGTCCCCGCAACTGTGCCCCTCGATCCGCAAACAAATATTCTGGCTGAAGACGACCAAAGGGCTTTTGAATAGAATCTACCCGGTCAAGGCTATCAACAATAACTACTAGTCCCTTTTTCCCGGTCTGTTTCAATTTATTGATAGCAGGCTCTAGCACCTCCTGATTAATTGCCTCAATAAGTCCATTGGTTCGAGGCTCTAGATATCCTCTCAACTTATCCCGCTGCTTAGGGCTAGCTTTGGCTTGACTGGTAATGGTGGCAATCCCTACAGAGAATTCTACCTCCGATAGCTCCATCGGTGTTTGTAAGATATCTTTGACTTCGCCGAATAACCTCTGGAAGTACCCTGGTTGAAGGCTAATGCCAGCGTCTTCCAGACTTTCACTGACTCGACGAGCGATCGCCAGTAAAATATCGCTAATATCAACATCGCTCATTTCCAAGTCTTGATCTGACTCAAAGTAAACCACATGAAATCCTGACCGTTCTAAATCCACCTTTAACCTGAGCAACTCCGTAGACTTGCCGCAGCCAATATGCCCAGTAAACAGTTCACAAGTAGGCTGATTTGGTGAAAAGATAGCAATCTTTTTTCTAAGTTTTTCAATAATCTGACCGCCGCGTACTGAAGAGAAATCAATGTAATACTTGCGATCATCCTCATTGTCCACCGCTAAGGTTTTACTGGGGTTGGTAGCTCGATAAAACGTTTGTAAATCGGTCATCTTACTTATTAGTTATTTTGCCCCTATTCTGTACCAAGCTGCGGTTGGAACATGGAACGGTTCATCCGAGCTGGCCTTATGCACCCACTTTACCTTAGTCACTATTATATAGCAGTTCTAAATTTGGTGATGTACTTTCGTTCTAGGTTTTAGGGAGCAGGGAGCAGGGAGCAGGGAGCAGGTAACAAGGAACAGGGAACAGGTAAGAGTAGGAAATAATTCCGATAAATTTTTGTAATGATGCTAAATAAGCCTTAAAATTTAGGCTCATTTTTTAAAAACTGATTCCAGTTTTTTGATTAAACAAAATTACTAATTATCGGTTATAATAATTGTGAGTTACAGATGATTTTTTACTATTCCCTGTTCTCGATTTACTCTTCTATGTTCCCTGTTCCATATTCCCTGTTCCCTTTGCTATAGTTTTTAGGCTGTTCCATGACCAGAAATGTCCATGACCAATTTGCCAAACAATGTCTTAAAGAACTCCTCGACCCCCTGGGGAAAGTGGAAACGAGCTGGAAAGTGCCTGGGGAAGTTCAAGAAATTGATGTTTACTTTTTGCCATCTCAGCCACTAACCACCAATGGACAAAGCCTGGGATTACTCGGAAAACTGGCCACAACCCCTGCTATTTTTGAACCGTTCCGCAACCCAGTTAGTAAATTTGAGGTGCTCAGTTGTATCGGTAAACTCATCCAGGTTCATGGTCAAGTTTTCCGTCAGGCTAAGCGCACTAATGCCCAAGTTAGGGTCACCCAACTGCCTCGTTTATGGATTCTCTCCCCAACCGCTTCCGAAGAGTTTTTAGAAAGCTTCAATTTCCAAGCAGATCTAGTTAATTATCCCAGGGGGATGTACTTTCTGGGGAAATCCTTGTATACGGCGATTGTAGCGATTCACCAACTACCAGTGACCCCGGAAACCTTATGGTTGAGAATTCTCGGTAGAGGTAGAGTGCAACAGCAAGCGATTGAGGAATTGAAATCCCTACCGAACGGGAGTCAGCACAAAGACAATATCCTAGAATTAGTATATGACATGCTGGCAATCTTAGAGGCACGTATCAAACAAAATCAAGACCTTGAGAAAGATGACCGGGAGTTAATCATGCAATTATCTCAGATATATCAACAACGACTGGAATTGGCTACCGAGCTTGGCAAACAAGAAGGACTAGTCCAAGGCAAACAAGAGGGACTAGTCCAGGGCAAACAAGAGGGACTAGTCCAGGGCAAACAAGAGGGACTAGTCCAGGGCAAACAAGAAGGACTAGTCCAAGGTAGGCAAAACGAACGCCGTAGTATGGTCACTTACTTATTGCGTAGCCGTTTTGGTGAACTAGACCAGGAACTGCTAGCAATCATTGAGCCATTGATGGCACTCTCTCCAGAAGAATTTACCCCCCTACTCTTACAATTGTCTCGACTAGAATTATTGACTCGATTTGGAGAGCGAAATTAATAGAGGCTGTGGTTATTAATCCCCAATGTCGTGCCGGTTGACTAGCTCGATCATCCGCTTATTACTTAACTCGTAATTAAATACTAATTAAATCAATAGTCCTGAGGGTGTTCCATGACCAGAAACGTCCATGACCAAAAGCCCATCCAATGTCTTAAAAAACTCCTCGACCCCCTGGGGAAGGTAGAAACGAACTGGGAAGTGCCTGGGGAAGTTCAAGAAATTGATGTTTACTTTTTGCCATCCCAGGCACTAGCCACCAATGGACAAAGCCTGGGATTACTCGGAAAACTGGCCACAACCCCTGCAATGTTTGAACCGTTCCGTAACCCAGTTACTCAATTTGAGGTGCTCAGTTGTATCGGTAAACTGGCCCAGGTTCATGATCAAGTTTTCCGTCAGGCTAAGCGGGCTAATGCCCAAGTTAGGGTGACAGAACTGCCTCGTTTATGGATTCTCTCCCCAACGGCTTCGGAAGAGTTTTTAGAAAGCTTCAATTTTCAACCAGATCTGGTCAATTATCCCAAGGGGATCTACTTTCTGGGGAAATCCTTGTATACGGCAATTGTGGCGATTGACCAACTGCCGGTGACCCCAGAAACCTTATGGTTGAGAATTCTCGGTAGAGGTAGAGTGCAACAGCAAGCGATTGAGGAATTGAAATCCTTACCCACTGACACTCAGCACAAAGCCAACATCCTAGGATTATTATATGACATGCTGACAATCTTAGAGGCTCGTATCAAGCAGGAGCAAGACCTCGAAGAAGATGACCGGGAATTAGTAATGCAATTATCTGGGATTTATCAACAACGACTTGAAGTGGTTACCGAGCTTGGTAGACAAGAAGGACTAGTCCAAGGTAGGCAAAACGAACGCCGTAGTATGGTCACTTACTTATTGCGTAGCCGTTTTGGTGAACTAGACCAGGAAATGCTGGGAATTATTGAGCCATTGATGGTACTCTCTCCAGAAGAATTTACCCCCCTACTCTTACAATTGTCTCGACTAGAATTATTGACTCGATTTGGAGAGCGAACATAGTCGCTAGGGAGTATGTTCACAAATCAAATGGAAATGCTATAGGAGCGCTATAGCTTTAATAACTTGTAGTAATTTAATCGATGACTCCGATTCCATCAGGTTTAATACTGGCATCAACTGATAAATCGGAGGATTGCCAGCTTGGATATAAATAAACTGATAAATGTATCCGTTAGTCGATAGTCCCCAAACTGAGTCTTGATGGTCTAAACTCTTATAGGCATAGGTCAGTAATTGAGGTAACCCAACGGATACATCAACACTACTGTTTTTAGTTTCGATAACTAAGACCCAAAACGATACTTGATCTACTGTCTGTTGAGCTTTGTTAATTGCTAGAATATCTAGTCTGCCAGTAATTTTGGTATCCTGGTCTTGAATATCAATATCAGCAATTCCTTCTTCCAAGGAAATCTTTATTGGAGAGCGATAGAAGCCAGCTAATCGCAGTAATGGAAAAACAGTTAGGGCTTTTACCAGTCCTTCAGATACTTTACCCGCGATAAAATAATTATCAAAATCAGTCCGAATTTGTTCCAACTCCCGTTGCTCAAATTCAGTGATAGTGTCTAGGGATAACCGGGAAGTTAATGAACTATTGTATTGCCGTTGAAAGCCAAAGGTATGATGCACATCTTCTAGAGATAGGTGACTAGCTTGTAGAATTGTCATAAGTTTATAGGGTTCCGTGTATAAATTGTATAAATTGTGATAATTATTGTTCCGAAGTTCCCTACTCCCTACTCCCTACTCCCTACTCCCTAAAACCCAATAATTTGTACCTCACAAGTCGTAGAATTGCTATAATGCTATATCAGTTATCAATGCTAACGGCGTTGCCACCATACTAACCCAGCTGTAGTAAACCCGACTAAGGGCATAAGTAACAGGGCAGTCCAACCCAGTAACTCAGCCTGGATTGCTGTTAGGTTAATCCGTCGATTGTTTTGTTCTTTAGGGCGGATAGATAGCACTTGATCATCTTGCTTGCTTAACCAGCTAATCGTGTTGAGAAAAACATCACCATTTAATTGCTGATCAAACCAACCATTGCTGGCAAAATTAGAGTTACCATAGACTACTAGACGAGATGAAGAAGTCTTTTTGTTACCATCCTCTTTAGGAGTCCCTTGATCAATCCCTTCGGCTTTGCGGCTTAATGCTACACCTAGGATTAACGGACCAGGGCGATCGCTTTCTGGATTCAATTCCAGTGGCTGCTGTTTAGGATTGCTCTCAGCCCAAGTTCTGTCATTGGTAATCAGCAAAGGAGTCTCCTGGATACCATCTACTGGGGTAATTAAGAGCGATCGCGCCCAGGGATAAAAGGAAAATCCGTCGCCAAATTCCGTGGTAATGGGATGATTCCCGTAGCTGGTCACCATTGGAGTTGCTGCACCAAGCACTAAGGAACGTTCTGGAGCAGACGGGTCAATCACTAACCTACTGTCTAGCTTAATTCCCCAGTCTTTGAGAAAGCTATCCAATTCAGGATTAGTATCAGGGTCGAGCATCAATAGTAAGCTACCACCCTTGGATAGATAGTTACGTAACCCTTTGACTTCTTTTTCTAAAAATGCTCGCATCGGACCTGCACTAACCACGATTGAGGCATCGGCTGGAACCTCTGAGCGTTCAGCTAAGTTAAGGGGTTGAACCGTAAAATTTTTATCCTCTAGAACACGTACAGCCTCAGATAATCCCCCTTCTACTTCTGCTAAGGATTTTTCTCCGTGACCTTGGAGGAAGTAAACCCTAACCGAAATTTCCCGAGTCAGAGTTTCGATACCACTAGTAAGACTAGCTTCTGACAGAGGTTGGGTATCATTAACAGCTTGCAATAATTGTTGCTTGTCTTTATATTGTAGATAAACTTCTCCGATAGACTGAACACCAAATTTCTGAGCTAGTGCTGGTTTTAGCTGAGGGTCAACAAACTGAAATTCAAAGTTTGACCCATACCGACGAAAGTTCTCTAACAACTCTCGGTCATCTGGATTGGGTTGTGGATTAAAGATCCAAACCTTAAGGGGCTGTCGTAAATTTTGCACCACTTGCTGGGACTGGGGTGACAGAGTATATAACTGATTTTCTGTGAAATCGATGCGTTGGGTATAGCGCACCCCTAAAAAGTTAATCAGCCCTAAAATCACTAACATAGCTACGGTAGAAATAATAGCATTGGTTCCGACTTGGGTAGAACGGCTTTGCCAAAATTTCGGGGCCAACTGGGCTAAAAATACTAGCCCCACAAGACTAATGACAATACCAGCAATCAGTAACCCTAATGCGTCTGGGGACCATTTTTCAGTAATAATCCTGACAGTGATTCCCGCCATGGTCAGTAGTGGCCCGAGCCAGAAAAGGTAAAGGAGATACTTCTTGGTTTTGCTTGTCTTCATCTCAAACCTCACGGGAGCTGCAACTATCATTACTTACTGATTGTAAGCATTCAGCTTAACCCGCTAGGTATTAGGCATTAGGCTTAGGGGTTAGGCTTAGGGGTTAGGCGTTAGCGGGTTTCACAGGGGAATTATGCGATCACATCGAACTTGAGAGGGGAATTATGCGATCGCATCGAACTTGAGAGGGGAATTATGCGATCGCATCGAACTTGAGAGGGGAATTATGCGATCGCATCGAACTTAAGATGGTAATTATGCGATCGCTTAGCAGCTCAATGGTTAGCATCGCGTAGCGGCTCAATGGTTAGCATCCCATGGAACTTCAGCGGGTAATCATAGGACAGCTATAGAGTGGAAAATTAAAATAACTAATTTTCATAAGTCCTAATTATTTAGCTATCAGATAATTATTTAGCTATCAGGTATCAGCACTCAGCACTCAGTACTCAGCATTCAGTAGTGATTCCACACATCCAGCCACACTATTAGTTCGGTTTATAAATTGGTGAATAAGTTGACAATATTTTTATCCATAAAAAGATTATCCTTCATAGTTTTTTTGTAAACTTTGTATAAAGGCTTTGCTTAAATATAAAGTTTGTATAAACTTACTGGGGGGCCACAAGTGCTCCACAATACTTACCAGCTCTAGCTTTCAGGTCACTATCAGCGCAAACTCTAAATAGACTTGGGGTTTCAATTACTTAAAACTCAATCCGTTATTATTTTGTTGAAGTTGGAGTACTATAAAGCGTATACATTTTGTAAGTGATGCACAAACCTACATTCGATGAGCGAATTTCCGGATTTTTCTAACTATGGCTACCAAGTCAAAAAACGATTAGGTCAGAACTATCACAGTGGTCGAGTAACTTATCAAGCCATCCATCTTAAAACTAAGCAAAAAGTTGTAATCAAGCTATTTCAATTTGCTCAATATAACAGTAGCTGGCATGGTTACCAATCCATTGAAAGTGAGATTAAGGTACTAAAACAGTTACACCATCCTAGGATTCCTCGCTATCTTGACTCCTTTGCTCCTGAGGGTGGTGTTTGTTTGGTACAGGAGTACAAAAACGCTCAACCTTTGTCTGCATACCCAAGCTTTACACCAGAGCAAATTCAGCAAATTGCCGTTCAAATGCTCGAAATTTTGGATTATCTCCAACATTTTTATAATCCGATAATTCACCGAGACATTAAACCAGAAAATGTTTTGTTAGATTACAGAATGCGGGTTTACTTAATTGATTTTGGTTTAGCAAAACTTGCCTATAGTTCAATTGCTGTAAGTACTACGATGGCTGGCACAGCTGGATTTATGCCACCAGAACAATTATATAATCAACCCCTCAATAAAGCATCAGATATTTATAGTTTAGGAGTGACACTGATTTGTTTAGTAACAGGAATTAAAACAGCGAAAATTAGTAATTTAATTGATTTAAGCAATCATCGTCTAAAATTCAAGCATTTAGCTTCAGGTTTTAGCAAAGAATTTCTTAACTACCTAGACAAGATGGTAGAACCTGACCCTAAAAAGCGTCTTGCCAATCTAGAACGTATTTTTAAATCGGTTCCATCACCACAGTCAATTCAAAGAAAAGTAATAGCCGAGTTTAGCAATAAACTGAAAGTAAAGAACCTGAATAAACGACTAAGTTCTGCTATAGTTACTGTAATTAGTTTAGGGTTAGGTCTTACCTACGGATTAAACCAAATTGAGCAACTAGTAGTAAGTAAAATTCAACAGCATTGGAGCAATGGAGACTATGAAAAATGTATTAACTTAGCTCAAGAAGTTCCGGATTTTTTGAGCATCAATGAAAAATCGATATGCCTCTTAAATGACTGTTCTGTCGCACAACTAAATCAATCCACTAAACTAGTAGAGAACCCCAGACTTATCTATAAAGCAATTACTGAAGCTAAAAAAATACCTTCTGAGAGTAATAGTTACCAAGAAGCACAACAGTTAATTACTCAATGGAAGCAATGGCAAAGTGAGCAAAATTTAATTCAACAAGCTCAACAAGACCTAAAGAAACGTAAATGGCAACAAGCCAAAGCAATGGCAGCACAGGTTAAGGCTGAACGTTTCCAGGAGCAAGCAATCCAAATTATTAACACTGCTGAAACCAAACTAAAAGCTGCTGAATTAGAAAGACTAGCTGCTGAATTAGAAATACAAGGAGAAAACCTGATTATCAAGGCAAATCACTATGCTAATCAGCGACAGTATAGTCAAGCAATATCCATCGCCAAACGGATTCATAACCCTACGCCATCTTATCAAGAAGCACAACGATTAATTGCTGAATGGCAAAGCCAAATCCCTCAAGTTTTTAGAAATTATTGGTCATCCCCACAAGTTAATGGCGCTCGCTTCGTCGTTGATAAGATAGAAAAGTGGAAAAATGGCCAATTAAAAATTTATTTTAAAGCTTATAATTACAATAATAAAGATAGCCGATTTTCAGATTTTATCGCCGTTGATAACTTAGGAAATAATTATAGAGGTTATTCAGGCTCTAGTTGGGATGGAACAGTCATGGCTTCTAGGACACCAACTAAAGGTTATATCACCTTAAAACAACCCCTAGATCCGAATGCCTCAGTGATTACACTTAGTTTTCGTCGTGTTTATACTTATAATCCAGGAATTAAACTAATCACTCTCAAAACACAAGGAATAAGAGTTAAGTAGTGGCAGGTTAGCTAAAAACTATAGCGCTGTGCCCAGGGAATAGGGAACAGGGAATAGGGAACAGGGGGAATAGTCTGGGGAGAGGGGAGCAGAATTTGATGCCCATACCAGATTTAAACCAATGAGTGCAACTGGCAACCCAGAAGAAGCCTTAAGAATACTGGCTAAACTTGATGCTTTGATTGATGCTCTGACAGACTAGACTTCGCGGCAGTTGTCGGGAACAGAGAACTTCGGCTCTCGGAAATTCGGATGAAGAATTGACGAAAACATGATCATAAAAGTGATGCAGCGCTATGTGATCAGCTTTTTCATTCCCTGTTGCCTGTTGCCTGTTGCCTGTTGCCTGTTCCCTGTTCCCTGTTGCCTGTGTTAAACAACCAGGGCATCTGGTAAACTCTCCTTCTTAACCGCAGGATTAGCGGCAGAATACTCTCCAAAGCGCCAGCGTATAGGGCTAGCATTAGTTGTCTCTAAGACCTGGTCAATATGAAACTCCACTAACCGTTGCGCTCCTGGAACGGTAGTGAATCGTGACTGATCCCAAATCACCTCGGCTGTTCCTGTTAGTTGTAAGGTATTGCCTCGCTCAAAATCGATGAACAGCAGACCAGCATGGGGATTCACTGTCAGGTTACCTAGGGTTTGAAACATATTATTGCCAGCATAATTGGGAAACACTAGCTGATGATCACTGATCACCTGGATAAATCCCGGATATCCACCCCGATGAGAGGCATCTGCCCCAGTTTCTGGATTGAAACTGGCAATGAAAAAGGTATCAGATTGGGTAATCCAGTCTTGCTCGGTTGTGGTCAAAGCCTCAAAGCTGCGAATTTCATTTGGCTGCGTTGACTCAGGGGTATCAGTCTCTAGATGACGCAGCTGGATGTATTTGGGACAGTTGAAAAATACCTCAGTGGTCTGCATCATAATCTGCCCTTGGCCTTCTACTCTAGCCAAGCCATTCATCCGCAATCGTTTACGGCTAGTCAGGTCAATCACCAGAAGTCCCAGTACTCCATTTTTCACCAAGTTTTCGTACAACGGATCCCCATCGATCGGGATACAGTTAATCTCAACAGTTTGATGATCTAAAACTTGGACAAAACCAGGTTGACCAGTCAGCAGTGATGCCCAAACCAAGCCATTGGTATCCACACTACTAGCGATCGCTAATTGTTGGGTTGTCAGGAGCATCTGAGCAGCCGGTTTGATAACGGGAGTAATCATTGAGCTGAGTTTCTCAGCTTCTTCCCTTACCCCAGACCGAGTTTGAACAGCAATCTCTCCAGTGTGAAAGCTCATAATCTACTCCTTTGGGGATAGTCAGACAGAAAACAGCAGTTTTCTTGTACACAGAATTTCTGTATATGTCTGTATCTAATCTGTCTGTCTTTAAAATATAAAACTGTCCAGATTTGGGCTAAAGAACACTATCACCCAGCACCGGACAGGATATAACCAGTCAGGGGTGTTAGGTCAATAGTTGCCTATCCCTGAACTTTCTATAATGTCAGACTACTAGGAAGACAAGAGCAAAATGTCTCAGTTTTTGTCTCAGTTTTGTCTGGTGTTGTTTAACTGACAATGACTAGTCTTAGTTCGATGTCAGAAATTGCTGTAAGAAATTGGTAGGTTTTGAGGAAAGCATTCAGCTATCAGCCTTTGGCCACGCTACGGGAATGGCCACGCTACTTGAGGTGCTTTTGAATAAGCGATGCAGAGGTGCGACCCGTGGCGAATTTAATTACGGGTCAAACGCACCATTACGGTCTTGGGGAGGCAGCGCGGTCTTGGGGGTCCCCCCCACTCGCTATTGCCGTGGTTTCCCCCACTCGCTATTGCATCAAGACAACAGGTAAGCATTCGTTTAATCTGAGTTAAGTCTGCTGACCGCTGACTGCTGACCGCTGACCGCTGACCGCTGAATACTTACATACTAAGAACGCTGAAATCTCAATGCATCAATAGACTGAGCAGTTAGAAAAATACCGATAAAGATGTAACTCAAAAACAGAATTATACTACTAGTATCCAAAACACCCTGAATCAGATTTTTATAATTTTCCAACAACGATAAATGACCTAAGGCTTCTCCAAGCGGTCCACTAACATTTTTAGCAATCAAATCAATCACCCAAAGTCCCAAAACCAAAGCAAAGGTGAGGATTGCTGACAAAATTGAGCTATCAGTTAGGGAAGAAATGAACATCCCCAGAGAAAGCACCGATGCTGCCAGTAAAATTAATCCAACGTGGGCTAGTAAGGGTAGGATAGGTTGAACGGGGGGGTCTGTAGCACTAAATGCGATCGCTTCATAGGCAAGTAAGGGTAGCACCATAAAGCTATAAAATGTCACCACTCCCAAGAGTTTACCCACGGCTACAGCCCAATTCGTTAGTGGAGAAGTTGCCAAAAGTTCCAAAGTCCTGCGCTTGCGTTCCTCAGCATAGAGTCCCATCGACAGAATTGGTAACACAAATAACGACAGTGAACCCATCACTTCCAAGAATTGACGCAAAAATACATAGGCAACATCCACTGGCGGTATCGGTAAACCCAATTGTTCTGCCGTTGCCACTTGGTTAATAATCCCCTCTTGATCCAAAAGAATTTCCACAAAAAAGGAGCCAGACAGCCACCAAAATACACCGGCGATCACATAAGCGAATGGTGAAGCAAAATAGCCCTGTAATTCTTTACGAAAAATGGCTAATATATTGCTAATTATAATCATTTTTTTATTGTATAGAGTAATTTTAAGGTTGAAGGTTTAAGGTTTAAGGTTTAAGGTTTAAGGTTCAATGGTGAAGCTTCAATGGTGAAGGTTAGTTAATTAAGTTGAAGGTTTAAAGTTGAAGGTTAGTTAGTTAAACGATTACTATTATTTAGTTTAATGTTACTTCTTTAAAGGGGGAAAAAATAACTTTCATCCTTCATTATTAATCCTTCATTATTAATTCTTCATTATTAATCCTTCATCCTTCATCAGACTCCTGTAAATCAGGATCTGGTTGAGGCAGTGGTTTTTCGGTGGTAGTCAGTTTCAAAAAGACATCTTCCAGAGTAGCGCGAGTCCGTCGCATTTCGTATATCCCTACACCAGCTCCCACAGTCACAGCTGCAATATCCCGTGCGGGTTCTGCTCCCGGTGCTGATACGATGTGGAATAAAGATCGTCCGCCAGGTAAATTGTGATCATTAACCAGTTCCACCAGGCAAACTCCTGGTATAACTTGTAATAATTTCTGTAACTCCTGTGCATCACCATCTATTTCTAATTCATAACCTGATCCCCCGGTTAACTCCGCCAGTAACTTTTCTGGACTATCTGTTGCTACAATTTTGCCTTCATTGATGATAGCTACCCGGCTACAGGTCATACTCACTTCTGGTAGAATGTGGGTTGAGAGGATAATAGTATGGTCACCAGCAAGGCTCTTAATTAAGTTACGGACATCAATAATTTGCCGAGGATCAAGACCGACTGTAGGTTCATCTAAAATGATGGCCGGTGGGTCATGTACAATCGCCTGAGCGATACCCACCCGTTGACGGAAGCCCTTAGAAAGCTTGCGGATCAGTAGCTTGGCCTTGCTCGTTATGTTACAGCGCTCCATGGCAGTTTTGACCTTAGTAGTGCGATCGCCTGCAGCAACACCTTTAATACGGGCAACAAAGTGCAAAAATCCTTCAACGGTCATGTCCGGATACAGTGGCGGAAATTCCGGTAAATAACCAATTCGGCGTCGTACTGCCATAGAATTTTCATGAACATCATAATTAGCAATTCGGGCAGTACCATGGGTTGCTGGTAAATAACCTGCCAAAATTCGCATGGTAGTGGTTTTCCCTGCACCATTCGGTCCAAGGAACCCTAGGATTTCTCCTGGTTCAACCCTGAAAGTAACATTCTCTATCCCTGGGGTGGTGCCATAGATTTTGCTTAGATGCTCTACTTCTATCATATTTTTAAGTATTACGTGTTAAGTATTAGGTATTAAGTATTATCTGTTAAATGTTAGGTGTTGAATATTAACTATTAAGTATTGTTAATAAACTATTAAGTTTAAATTATTACCTGTTAAATATTAGGTGTTAAGTATTACGTGTGAATTGTTAATTGCCATTTACTGACTAATATGGTTAAATCTATTATTCACGTTAACCCAGTCACTGGTAAGGATAGCGATACTGGTGATACTGTTCCGTTTAAAACCTTGACTAAGGCACTTTCTATTGCCACTGCTGGAACTACCATTCACTTAGCCGCTGGTACCTATAATGCTGCTAGGGTCGAAGTTTTTCCTCTAGTTATTCCTAAGATGGTAATGGTTCTCGGCAATGAACCGACCAAAGGTAAGGATATTGTGATTTCCGGCAGTGGGAACTATGTCAGCCCCACGTTTAATCGTCAAAATATTACCATCCGTTTGGATTCCAAGGCCCAATTAAGAGGAGTAACGGTTACTAATCCGGGCAAATTGGGGACAGCGCTCTGGATTGAATCTACCTCACCGATTATTGCCAATAATACCTTTACTCGCTGTGGTCGTGAAGGGATATTTGTTACTGGCACAGCCAAACCCATGATTCTGGATAATGTATTGATCGCTAACGCTTCCAGTGGCATCTTTCTGGTGCGTAATGCCAAAGGGGAAGTGCGAGGCAATGTTTGTCAAAAGACTGGTTATGGGATTGCCATCAGCGACTCGGCTGCACCGTTAATAGCAGATAATAAAATACTAGGTAACCGAGCTGGAATCGTTTTGATGCGTCAGGTGCAACCAGTATTGCGTCGTAATCTGATTGAGAACAATACTCATGGTGGTTTAGTGGTTAATGGTAGGGCTAGACCAGATTTAGGCAATTCTCAAGACCCAGCGGGTAATATCCTGCGCAATAATGGTAAGGCTGATCTCCAAAATAGCACCTCTGTCAGCTTAGTTTCGGTGGGCAATCAGCTCAATCCATCTAGAATTGAGGGTGCGGTAGAGTTACGTTCATCTCAAGTTCCAGTCCGACAGACTGGTCCATTTCAATTCAGTGATTTGGCAGGTCATTGGGCAAGCCAGTTTATTGGAGAATTAGTGATTAGAGGACTAGTTAGTGGCTTTGGAGATGGCACATTCAAGCCAGAAGCCAACCTCACGCTTAGCACAGTATGCAGCAATTATTGCCAAAACATTTGAAAGCCCACGGCAGGTGGGTAAAGGCAGAGGGGAGTTTGTGGATTCGAGCGCGAAATTTTGGGCATCACAGGCAATTCGGAAAGCAGCAGTTATGGGTTTTATTTCCGGATTCCCCGATCGAACATTTCGCCCCCAGCAAAATCTGACCAGAGTGCAAGGTCTGGTATCCCTAGTGAAGGGTTTGGGGTTAACAGGTGGTGAGTCTAGCGAACTCGGGTTTTATCGCGATCGCACTCAAATTCCCAGTTATGCTACCCAAGCGGTAGCCACAGCAACTCAAAGACGAATGGTAGTGAATTATCCCCAACCCAATCAGCTCAATCCCATGAGGCCGATTAACCGTGCTGAGGTGGCAGCATTGATTTACCAAGCATTGGTAGCCACAGGCTCTGCAGATGCGATTGGCCGTAGGCCACGCGGGGCGCGTTCGCATCTCCTTATATTGTTAACCCTAACCCTGACATTACCTCCTTTAGCGATATACCTGGACACTGGGCAGAAGATTTTATTCGCCGCCTCGGTAGTCTAAACCTGATTAGTGGCTTTGCCGATGGCAGCTTTCAACCAGATGCCCCTCTAACTTGGGCTGATTAAGCTGCCCTACTGGTGAAAGTGTTTGACCCCAATCCAATCCGTCCAGTTACCCAATTTATTGATGTCCCCCTGAATTTCTGGGCATTACCAGCTATCAACCAATCCTATCGTGGTGGTTTTCTCTCTCGATACCCAGACCAAACCTTCCATCCTCAGCAGACCTTGCGCCGTGTTGATTTGATTGCCTCTCTAGTCAATGGGCTGTCTTTAGCCAAAACTCTAGGGAAGTCAGTGAAAGAGTCTTCTGACATTTCTAAAATTTATGAAGATTGGAAGGATATTCCTGCTTATGCTACCGAAGCAGTTGCGTACGCTACCATCGCCAAAATTGTCGTTAACCACCCCAACCCAACCCTGTTCCATCCCAAGGGAGAAGCCAAAGCGAGCTGATGCGATTGGCCGTAGGCCACGCGGGGCGCGTTCGCATTTATCGATCAGGCCTTGGTGAAGACAGGACGTGTCACTGAGTTCAACTCACCGTATAGTGTTGTCATAAGTCCTAAGTCCTGATTTCACTGACCAACCAACTCACTACCAAAACTAGTTGCAGGTTCTAGGTTACAGGTTGCTGGTTGCTGGTTGCTGGTTGCTGGTTACAGGTTGCAGGTTGTAGGTTACAGGTTGCAGGTTGCAGGTTACAGGTTGCAGGTTGCTGGTTGCAGGATATAGGTTATATTACCAAGCGACGTTGCCAGAAGCCGCTGTGCGTCAATAATTTGCCACATGTGCGACCTTTCCACCTGGAATCGTACCACCTTCCCACCTTGAGCCCTTTTACCCATGACCAATGACTCAGATTTAGCCATTGCCTATGCCCTTGCCTTGCTCAGTCACTATGGGTTTGAGCTCAGGGGTTACACTGTAGAAGAATTAGTCAATCTATGGCTTGAGAACTATCCTGCCAATTGGGTGCGTCTAGCGGTGATTGAGGCACTTTATCAAGGGCGTTACAAAGCGATATCTGTAGAGCAAATTTTGGCAGTCTGGTTACGACGAGGACAGCCTATATATCGCTTTAATCATGAGTTTGAGCGGATGGTTTGTCGTAAATTTCCCCAAAATTTAACCGCTCCGGTTGATAGTAGATCCACAACCGAGAGCTTAGAACTAAGTTTACAGTGGGTAGACAATGTTGCTGAAACCTCTCTAGGTACTAGTTCCGATGAAACTACACCAGAGCAAGGGATGCTTGAGTCAAAGACACTCCAAGCACCACCAACAGGCCAACAGGACACTTCCCCCCCAGCCAAGAGCATATCATCCAAAATACCTGAAAAATCAGTCAAGCCCAGAGAAAGCTTCCCAAAGCCTCTGACCAAAGCCCGTGCTAGTCCTAGCTACAATGTAGATTGGTCAAGTTATGAGCTTAACAAGAAGCCAATTCACCAATTTCATCCACCACCAGACTCTTCAGATGTCTACCAAAAGCTGAAGGCAGTTGTCCAGCACCAAGACTCTGGTACAGTCACAGCTACCGTAGTCGATAAGCAGGTCAGTGATTCAGCGGAAGATCAGGAGGTTGAAAATAGGTCAGAGGCACAGAGTCTTTCTCAGGCCACTGTTAACTTGGATCAAAGTTAACCATCCCACGATTAATCCCCGTGGGATGATTGGCCGTAGGCCACGCTACGCGATTGACCTTTGGTCACGCGGGGCGCGTTCGGAGCTAATCATACCAAATCCTCCCTGATCCCCCTATGGCATACCCCATTGTGATTAAATTATTTTTTATAAACTTTCATCAAACTATCAAGTAATCTTCATTAATATTTAATATATTAGGTATATATCTAGCGATTAATTTATATAATTAATTCCATTATAAAGTCCTTTAGTCACAGTAAATAGAGGTAAATTGGATGCATGAAAAAAGTTTTTATTTTCCCCTATTTTCTGGTTTAATAGCCGGACTAATTTTTGGAATACAGCTGACATTATTTGCCCAAATAATTTTTGAAAACTACTCTGCCCGAGCCTGTGCTAAGATTCCTGATGGCAAATTTGCTGTTTTTGTACCAACAAGTTATTTATTGAATAAAATAAATCTTAAACGAGTCGTTATATCTAACAAATGGGCTTACAATTACAATTGTAAGCTATTTAAATCAAAACATGATTATATTAAAAATTCTCAGGTGATTAAGTCTGATTCATTTATAAAAGATAACTATGCCCCAGCCGGTTATATACAGGTGCCATCAGAGAGATATATGCTCAGGAAAGTGTGGCGAGGTACCCTGATTGGCTATTTTTCTGAATATGAGGCAAATTTAGTCAGGAACAAAGTCCTGGAAAGTGCTTACAGTAAAGAACCAAAACCTATCGATAAGCCTTTTGTAGTCAATAACATAAATACTAATAATTGAGACTATAAGCATTCAGCGGTCAGCGGTCAGTGGTCAGTGGTCAGCGGTCAGCCGTGAGCTTTTGGCTCACGCTACTTGAGGTGCCTTGTGGCACAGGCTTCGACCCTGGGAGGTAACTCAGATTAAACCAATGCTTACCTGTTTTATTCAAAAGCACCTCAAGTAGCGATGCAGTCGGCCAAAGGGGGTTTCCCCCACTCGCTATTGCATCAAGACAGCGTGCGCGTAGCGCTAATCGCTGTTCGCTGATAGCTGATAGCTGATAGCTGATAGCTGATAGCTGATAGCTGACTGAATGCTTACCTTTCAGGTAACACCAAGACGAATTTCTGTGGCCAAAGAAGCCATGGTTAATTGCCCCCCCTGCTGGAGAACGTTAGTTCGTAAGCGAAAGTTAGGGCTAGCAAACCAAAAACGTTCTTCAGCATATAGAGTTTTCCCCTCTGTAATCATTGTTAAAACATCATCCTGGCTGATACTGTAACGACATTTTAGCGATGCAGTCGGCCAAAGGGGGTTTCCCCCACTCGCTATTGCATCAAGAAAGGAAGTTTCTTCAACATCACCATTAGTTCGCAATAGTTTGCCAATGTCAGGATTTTCTGGGTTGGGAACAGCTACAACAACAGTGGAACCAGTTTGCTTTTTCTGCTCTCCTACTACTGTACCGTCCCAAATCACTTTTAAACCAAATATAGCCATACCAGGCTCTATTTGGTATTGTTTACAGAGTGTTATCACCTCTGGGGCATCACCAGATAGCATTTCCATAGTGATGTTGGACTTACCATTTTTCATGGGTTGAGAGGTAATATGATTACTAGTACGTTGAGAAAACCATCTGCCAGCACTCTGCTCAAAAAACTCTTTAATATCCATTGGCTAAGATTGTAAAAATTTGTGGTAGATCGTGGTAGATCAGTGATGTTGGTAATTGGAATCAAGTGGTGCACTGTTGATTCTATCGCGCTATGATTAGCCCAATTACCAGGATGCTACACTAGCTTGAGGCTTCAGACAAACGCAATATAGCCATTTGAGCAGCTTCAGACACTTGAGGATGGCTGTCTTTTGCCAAATACTTTAATGCCGAGATACTTTTGTCCTGACCCAGTTGACCGAGGGCTTCTGCTAAACGTTGACGCACTATCCAATCCTCTGACTGGGCAAAGCGTAGAATATCGTCTATAGCTTCTGTAGCTTTGATTTCCCCCAAAGCAGCAATAGCAGCTTGTTGGACTAGTACTTCCTGACTATCTAACGCCTTGGTCAGCACATCACGAGCACGGGGATCTTGGAGATTACCTAGGGAAACAGCAGCACTAAAACGTACCAACCATTGAGTATCTTCGTAGAACGCCCTAACTAGAGGTTCAAAGGCTTTGGGGTCACCTAGATATCCCAAAGCCCCAGCAGCAGCAGCACGAATTCCGTAATCTGGGTCAGTTGCCATGAATTTGACCAAAATTGGGTAGCATTCTTCCGTAGGCTTGACTCCCAGGGCGAATATAGCCATAGAGCGAACTGGTAAATTGGGATCATCAAGTACCTTTTTAATTAGGGGCACGGCATCACTGGCTTGAACATCCCGTAGTGATGCCAGAGCCATCAAGCGATCGCGCATGTTAGGGCTTTCCAGCTGAGCCGAAAGTTGTTCTAAATTAGAGGACATCGTAGTTTGTTGGGGGTTTGGTTGACAATTAACCTCAGGGGAGTATGAGCAACGGTTGTGATCCGTTAAGAATCTACTCAGCTGTCTGGTAAAGTAATCGTTCTGACCTGCTTGCTAGATCAATGTTTCTACACAATTGTCGCTCTGAGTCATAGTTTTGGGAATGCTATGGCTGTATATATGGAAATTTTTTAGTCAACTAGCTATGGCAAATCAATTCAACTTTCTGCATCTGAGTACAGGTAAGAATAGAAAACAGGCTGATGTGAGAAATACAACCACCCCAGTCACTACAGCTACATTTGCTGATGGTAACTGTTGAATTGAGAGCTGATCGTTCGATTTTGAGACATCAATGATGAGATTAGAGCAGTTCCAGATTCTACGTGAGCTTACAGTCGATGAAGCAGCTTGTGAGCAGCTTCAAGAAATTTTATTAGCTCAGGAAACCAAATACCAAAAGGCACAAGAGCAAATTCACTTTCAGGCTTGTTTATTAGATAACTTACCTATTGGGGTTATTGCCATAGATATGGATGGAACAATTATCCATTGGAATAGTTATGCCTGTAAGCTATATCAATGGCAAGCCCAAGATGTTATTGGGTCGCAGCTATCCGAGATCATGTTTCCCCCTAGAAGTCATGCTGCCATCAAAGAAATTTTTGCTCAATTGTCCCAGTTAGAGTTTTGGCAGGGTGAGTTGCTCATTCAACGCCAAGACGGTAGCCAATTGGCTAGGGATTTTAGGATTAGTGTCCTGGAAGATCAGGTAGGGAAACAGATTGGTTTTGTAGCAACTGTCGTTGATGCTAAAGAGGGCAAACAGGCAGAGATTGACCGTAGGTCACGCTACGCGATTGGCCATAGGCCACGCTACGCGAACGCACTGTCTAACCAGGTGGCTCAAGATAAGCTGAGGCAGGCAATGGGTGATTCCCTTCGGGAAAACTTTGCAGCCCGCATTCGTAAGTCTTTAGATGTGGAGACAATTCTAAATACCACAGTTAATCAAGTTCGTCGATTGTTACAAGCAGATCGGGTAGCAGTTTATCGCTTCGAGTCGGATTGGAGAGGTAGATTCACAGTAGAGTCTGTAGAATCACCCTGGCAGCCGATTACAGGTAGGGAAATGTATAATCCCCACTTCTGGGAAACCCATGCTAATCAGTACCGGTATGCTCCAATCCAAGCGATTGAAGATATCTATTCTGATTCTGGGGGCTTGTCCTCCTATGAAGTTAATTGCCTAGCTCAGTTTCAAGTCGTTGCTAACTTGGTAGTTCCGATCATTTGTGACCCTCAACTAGACCAAAACCAACCTAAAGACTCACCTCTGTGGGGACTACTGGTTGCCCATCAGTGTAGTAGACCACGACAGTGGCAGT
Source organism: Moorena sp. SIO3A2 (assembly GCF_010672265.1). Taxonomy (NCBI): domain Bacteria; kingdom Bacillati; phylum Cyanobacteriota; class Cyanophyceae; order Coleofasciculales; family Coleofasciculaceae; genus Moorena; species Moorena sp. SIO3A2. The sequence continues at coordinate 279,909 of NZ_JAAHHC010000006.1, read as the reverse complement.
TTTGGGAAAGAAATTTGTGGAAATCAGTAGCAGACCATGTAGGAATTGCGATTCAGCAGGCTCAAATTTATCAGGAAAACCAACTCAAAGCCCAACGGGAAGCAACGCTCAATCAGTTTACTCAAAAGATTCGTAGCTCTCTTGATTTAGAGCAGATTTTTAGCACAGCCACTCAAGGAATTAGTCAGCTGTTGGACGTTGACCTAGTAGAAATTCAAGAATATCTGCCACAGCGGCAGGTTTGGTTAACGGTATCTCAATGTAGTAAACACCCTAACTTGAGTAGCCCTTTGGGGGCTGAAACTCCCGATGCGGACAATGAGATTAATCGCAAGATCAAAAATCTCGAAGTGGTGCGTATTAACAATAGCTGCAACTTAAACCTTGAGGATAGTTGCCATGGGTTACTTGTACCACTAAGGTTTCAAAACCGCCTTTGGGGAAAACTGTGCCTGATCAAGATTGATAGTGATTACCAATGGTCTGATGGCGCAGTGACTTTGGTGCAGTCGATGGCTGAGCAACTTGCGATCGCAATTCAGCAAGGCCAGCTTTATCAGCGTCTGGCTAACCTCAACACCGACTTAGAACGGCAAGTACTTGAGCGCACCCAACAACTACGAGAGAGAATCCAGGAACTACAGAGACTAAACATGCTCAAAGATGATTTCTTAAGTACCGTTTCTCATGAACTGCGCACACCTCTATCCAATATGAAAATGGCAATACAGATGCTCAAAATTGCTCCGGAGAGTCAACGACGACAGCGCTATACAGAGATTTTAGAATCTGAGTGTTACAGAGAAATTGAACTAATCAACGATTTACTCGACTTGCAGCGTTTAGAAACCGCCTCTTATCAGGTTTCGAGAACAGTAGTAGACTTGAAAATATGGTTACACCAAATCATTGATTCCTTTTGCTCCCGTATCCAGGCACAACAGCAAATCCTGAAGTTGACTCTGTCAGATAATTTGCCATCGGTTTTGATTGACAAGACCAGCTTCGGGCGAATTGTGACAGAACTGTTCAACAATGCTTGTAAATATACTCCAGCCAACAGGCAGATTATTCTTGAGTTTTTTTACCAAAACAATCAGGATTTGGTCGGATCATATACCGTACCCAAGGTAATATTTAAAATCAGCAATCAAGCTGAGATTGCTGATACGGAATTACCCCACATCTTCGATAAGTTCTATCGCATTCCTAATGCTGATCCTTGGAAGAGAGGTGGTACAGGATTAGGTCTAGCTTTGGTAAAGGAGCTAGTCAAGCAGCTCGACGGCATCATTCAGGTAGAAAGCTCTCAGAGATGGACTACATTTACCGTGCAAATTCCGGCTCCTCAAGGCTCCGAACTCAATGGACACGACAACAGTTTGACGATCAAGTTTTAATCTACCTTCTATGCTTAAGGGAATGCTTGGTCTGTTGCCCAAGGCTATGTTTTGCCTAAGGGTAGCGGTTAACTGATAGTTGAGTTGTGCTACCCTAATCGCTTGTGACTTTCCCGGTTTGAATGGAACACCATTTTCTTAGTCTTCATGTTCTTCAAACTGATCTACTAATTCCGCTGAAGGGGGTCCAAAAGCGGTGTAAATGGATATACCAGTGATACCGATCACAAAAACAAGGATAACAATGCTAAGGACTATTGCGGGTTCCATGGCTGAAATAAAATATTAGTTTGTTTTCTTTTTGAGACTCTGCTCTCTAAAACCTCGACAAACCTCCACATTTAGCTGACTACTTGAGGGAGAGCATGGGAGCAGCTACCCCTACCTGTGCTTTAACGATCAGGCCAAACGCGAGCTAAAGGGGATCTATTGTTAGGAGTAGAATCAGAGTCAATGGTAGCTTTTTTTGATGTTGTCTTAACAAATTTTAGTTTTATTGCTTTTTTTTAAGAATAGCACATAATCTTAACACTGTTAACAGACATGGCCAAACTGATAAATACTATACAGTGTTAGACAGTGTTCGACAATATTTTAGATTTTCGTGTACTTTTGTTGATGTTTGTTGATAAAAAAATCCTAGTCCCTCAAAAAGATTACTTGTGGTGAACGGCAGGCTTGACAAATATAAGGTACTGTGTTAATAATGTGTTAATTGTCTTGGGAAAAGGTGACGTGGCGCGTCATCACTGGGTATGTAGCCCCACATCCGGCAAATATAAATTTGTAATTTCCACGACCCTTACCTCACCAGGTACTTAGGCAAAAACCACGCTTTGATAGTCCTGCAAGTTAAACATGTCTTAAGGATGTGCAGCTGGCGCAAACTCTCTCAAACTATTGCCGAGTCTGGATTCATTGAATTCAAGCGGCTTGTTGAGCATAAATGTCTTTGGTTTAGTGCCTCCTTAGTGTAAGCTGATACATGGTATCCATCGACTAAGGTCGGTAGCTCACAAAATTTCCAACCTACACAAGGCTTGGGGTCTCCCGTTATACCCGTGTTAAGCAGCGTCTGGCAGTGCCAGTAAGGGTTAGCGGGTTAGAAGTTACCGTAAGATAGGGTCGCCTTTATAGGTGATGCTCGCCCATAGCCGCTCCGCGAACCGTCTTGCATAAAAGGGTTAAGTCTTTTGTAATAAGGCGACCCTATCTAAGGTTTCGTCTCCGGGGAATTGCCTGACGGGGTCTCTTGATTTTGGACTGAAACAGTGGTATCAATATTGAGGTGCGACCCAAGGCCGGGTTCCCCGGCCATTGGAAAATGCACCTATTGAATCGTGGATTAATGGCGGTTGGACTGCCGCTCAATGGCTGTGGTAAATCGGTACAGGATATCGAACGCGCCCCGCGTCGGCTTCCGCCGAGGAGCAGCAATTCTCATTCGTGAGTAAGAGCGCGCCCACATCATAATCTTTAATTTGATGTGGGAGTAGTCACAATATCTATTAACATAAATCTAAATTTACCATAAACTCAATTTACCCATGGCACAAAGAACTCGGCTAGGAGATATTCTCAAACCCCTTAACTCGGAATATGGTAAAGTTGCCCCAGGTTGGGGCACTACTCCTGTAATGGGAGTCTTTATGGGGCTATTTTTCGTCTTTTTGCTGATTATTTTGCAGATTTACAACAAATCAATCCTCATTCAAGGTTTCAATGTTGATTGGACAAGCCTAGGGCAGTAGTATACTGCCAGGCTCAACTGCTAATCAAACATTTCAAATATTTCAGCTCCCTCCCGGCTTGTCCGGGTTTTTTAATGCTGTTGACAGCAATGGATAGGCTAGGAAGTCCCTGGGATTAATACCTTTAGTTAAAATAATTTGGTTAAATTGGATTAGTTCAACTGGCTTAGTTCAACGGAACAGCGGTCAATTTGGGTCAAATGTGGAATACTAATAACAGCAAACTAGTAACAGCAAACCAGCACTTGACAAATCCCAGGAGGTTATATAATGAACGTTTTTGGTATGGGTTTACCGGAAATGGCGTTGATTATGGTCATTGCCCTATTAGTATTTGGCCCTAAGAAGTTGCCAGAAATTGGTCGTAGTCTGGGTAAAGCGATTAGAGGCTTTCAAGATGCCTCCAAGGAGTTTGAAAATCAGTTTAAGCTAGAGGCACAACAGATAGAGCAAGGGCTGAACACCCCTACCCCAAGTGAATCTGATCAAATTACCACCAAAGAAGTTGCTACAGCAGAAGTTGATACAGCAGAATCAAACAATCATGCTACGACTCCCTCTCAAAAAAGCTAATCCCAGGGACTTCGAGCCATTTCAGCAAGAGGCTAGACCAAAGCAGGGATGATGACTAGTACTGCTGCGGGGAATTAAAAATTATGGTATTAACAATTCTTGAATGCTTATTACATAAGCGTTTTGCTATTTTTGAATCCTATCTTTATTTCCGCCGTGCTCTACTAGACGACTCTTTAACTCTAGTCCGGTAACTCAGTAGTCGATTGCCTTGGCAACCATTGACGCTCCACGAGCAAGGGGTTTGAATAGTCGTGGAGTGTCAACAATGAGTTAGCTACTGGATTTACCATTTTTCTCATTCTTCTTAGTAGAAGGTGCCTCAAACTTGTAGCCAACACCTCGAACTGTCTGAATCAAGGAAGGGTCACTGGAATTCACCTCAATTTTACGGCGAATTTGACCGATATGGACATCAACTACTCGCTGATCTCCCACATAATCGTACTCCCAGACTTCCTGGATTAACTCAGAACGGCGCAAGACCCGACCCGGATGACAGGCCAGAAAATGGAGTAGATCAAATTCCAGAGCAGTTAGAGGGATAAGTATTTCGTCTATAGTTACCTCCCTGCGCCCTGGGTCGATGACTAAATGGTCGAAGACTAGGCGTTCTGCTTCAGTAGCAGTAACAGCCCGCTTCCGTTTCAAAATTGCTCTAACTCGATTTTCCAGCTCTTGTAAATCAAAGGGCTTGGTGATGTAGTCATCAGCACCTTGTTGAAATCCTTGATTTTTGTCAGCAGCATCCGACCGACTGGTGAGCAAGAGGACAAAGACATCAGTGCGGCTCTGCATTTGCTGACACAGGTTGTAGCCAAGGGCGTCAGGCAAATTCACATCTAGAATGACTAAATCTGGATTAAATTGCTCAAATGTGGCAAGAGCCGTCTTGCCATCTTGAGCAGCCTGCATTTGAAAATTCTTTTGACTTAAGAAGCGTAGAATTAAATTTCGGATTGCCGGATCGTCATCTACGACAAGAATCTTGGCGGCGGTCATAACTTTCCACGGAAAACGGGATCACAAATTTAAGACGCAGAGTGTTTTGACACCAACGGTGCTGTTGGGCATTGTAGACAATTATCCTCAGATTATTAGGCAATGCCAATAGTTGGTCAATCGCATAGGCAGATCAGTTATTTTCAAAATTCCCCCACAGTAGGACTTCCCGAACCACGGCAAAAAGTCTTTTTTTCTTGTTCTAAAGAGCAAAAAACCCATAGCCTTGATGAGTCTATATGGATTTACTAACGGTTCTAACATTATTCAGGAATTCTCCGGTGATTTGGCCAAAAAACTGAGATGCACCGGCATTGTGTTGACTTCACTGCGGCACTGCTGTTTGAAGATCAAGCTACACTAGCACCCAGGGGCATTGACACCACCCTCAACCAAGACGACTCTGTGAACAGTGGTTACCCAGAGCAAGGTTGAGAGTTTCTCGTGCCTAACCTTAACATATACATAACTAGTTTAAAGTTGCTGTCATACTAATGAAAAGAAGGTATGTGAAAACAAGGGATGTCTCGGAGGTCTTGAATGAGTGATAACAATCCCTATGATCAGCTTGGGGTTACGGAAGAAGCGTCCTTTGATGAAATTCAGGATGCCAAAGGTCGCCTGATCCAAAAGCATCGTGGTAACCAAAAGCTTTTAGATACCGTAGAGGCGGCCTACGATGCCATTATTATGGATCGACTTAGGATGCGCCAGGAAGGAAAGATTAAAGTTCCTGATCGCATTCGTTTCCCGGAGAAGGCTTCTCAAGCTCCACCGAGTTTTCCCCAAACACCAGTTAATAACTCTCCTGAGTGGCTGAAACGGTTGTGGGATACTCCGACAAGAGAAGACATAATCTGGCCGAGTGCAGTGTTCTTAATCTTAAGCAGTGCTACTGTCCTTGACACCTCATCCGGAAACTCGATTTTGCCGTTGGTGATGGCTATAGGCTTCGGATTCACGATCTATTTCCTCAATCGGAAAGAACAACAATTTGGTCGTGCGGTGTTGCTAACCCTGGCAGGTCTGTTTTTAGGTGTGGGATTGGGAAGTTTGCTGGGGAATTCTCTGGAAAGCCAATTCACCAACCTAGACTTGAAAACAGAAGAACTGGCTACATTGGTGACATTTGTCTTGCTTTGGGTGATTAGTTGCTTCTTACGTTGAAAATAGCCATGGGGGATTGGGGATTAGGACGTGCCTCCAAAAGCACTAACTTGTCTCGTAGTGGTGCTTTTCCCCTTGATGTGATATCTCCCAAACTTCTCTACCCTTGCCTGGGTTTGCCCCGTGGAAACCAAGCCAGTCGCTCATGGGGAGCGACTGCATCATGACCATGAAAAGCAGTTTTCATAAAAATTGCTTTTTTAAATCACCACAAGCCCTGTAAGCCAAGACTTTAGCGCGATTATTTTATAAATATTTTTATTTTATAAATATTTATCATAGCCACAGGCTAGAGAGCCAATTTTCTTAACTGTGTTAATAAAATTAAAGTTGATCAAACCCTTTCTGTTAACTGATCCGAAGTTCCCTGGTCTGCACGGCGAGTTAGTGATATAATTTCCTAAATTTTGAGATAATTTAACCAAGCCATTTTTTGAAATAAAAAATCACTTGAACTTTCACGGTTCATTTCATCCCACCCTGACCGAGGGTCAGGTGTAGGGCGCGCTCTAGCCGGATCAGCTAAAATCGCACAATCATACGGCTTGTAGCAGTGCTGTGTCTAGAACTAAATCTACCGCTTCAGTGAGATTATTGACGATAAAATCTGGTTCGTAGAGATTGAGCTGAGTGCGATCGCGTATTCCAGATAAAACTCCAATTGCTTTAATACCGTGGGTTTTGGCAGCCACTATATCCGCTTCTGTATCGCCAATCATCCAGACATCAGAGGCAGCTGGGAGTTTTTTTAGGGCTTTTGCCATTAGCAAAGGTTTATCTTTAGTGTCACCGGTCTTAACATAGTCGTTACTCAGGCAATACCGTCGGTTAGGGGGGAAAAATTGCTCCAGGTCTAAGCGACTGAACGCTTCATCAAGCTCTCGCACCCGACGCATGGTCATGACGGCTAAATCTATACCTGCTTGTTGTAATTTTTCCAGGGCATCTATCGCTCCGGGAACCGGTTGATCATGGACTAAGTAGGGCAGAGTGTGTACAGTTTGACGGCGCAGCTGAGCAAATGCTTCAGCTTGGCTGGGATCGAGACCTGAACGAATACCAATAATTATCTCCGGAACACGCCCCCTCTTACACTGCCAAAACTCCGCCTTGGACATGGGCAGGATTGGCTGGTTAGGGCGTTGGATTTCTTTGAGACAAAACTGGTAAACCCGATAGTAACGCTCCGACACATTCATGATCGGACCGTCAAAGTCTGTAAATACTCTAATCATTATCTAACAAAATGTAATATTTATTTACATTATTATCTCATCCCGTGAGTATTTATCACTAAAGTTACGAATTTGTAACATTGCCTATGTCTTAGGACTTACCCATTACTCCTGACAGGGGTAGGTTTTTGAGGTTTGGGTCGGGAGTCGGGAGTCGGGAGTCCGGAGTCGGGAGTCGGGAGTCGGGAGTCGGGAGTCGGGAGTCGGGGAAACGCCCTCAGCTGGGCGCACCCGTCCCTTAAATTCTTGTAGATTTGGATATCTATATTATTGGAGTTTTTTGGCAATGAAAGTACGTACTCCCCCCAAAGTTAAAAACCTACCCGGGCATCTTGCGTGGAACGAGCATCTTGCGTGGAACGGGCATCTTGCCCGTTACTGATCTTGTCGGGCAGGCAGGATGCCCACCCCACTTATTCATATTGATCCAAAGATTCAGCAATGCTGGATTTTTTACCGATTCCCGACTCCCGATTCCCGATTCCCGATTCCCGATTCCCGATTCCCGACTCCCGACTACTCTAGAGTTTTTACTGTTCAATAACTACCGCATTCAACCCGTCTAACCGTAAAGCCACTTGATAAGCTTTACCAACTTTCTTCAGTTTAAACGCTCCTAAGGATTGCAAAAATTTGGGGAATGTACCTTTTAAATTTAAGTCTCTCATCAACTGAGTAATGGGTCGAGAGTATTGTTTTTTAAATTCAGTAGCTATATGAGCGATCGGAACATAAGGATCTTTATAGTTTGTCTTCAAATCCTTGAGGAGTTTAACTAGTATCTCTTCCAAATCTGATTTAGATTCAATTTTAGATAAAGGCTTAACAGTAGGCTTTAACTGAATAGTCTTTAAAGAAGAGGTCTTTTTAATGAAAGAAATTGGCTTTTCAAATAGAGTTATATAAAAATTTGAAGTCCCCGGTATGTGATGAGTAACAAATTCCTTGGGGTAATCACTAAAAATATCGGTTGTTAGTTTTCCCGGCAAGCGCAGGGACACAACTTGATTGATGGTAAGCTGATACTTAGACTCAAATAGATAAGATAGTCTAGACAGGTTTATCCAAGCATTGGAAGTGCGTTTTTGTTCAGCTTTGAGGATGTCTTTGAGCTGATTAATAAATTCTTCAAGGGTGGGAATTTCTGGTACAGAAACCAGAGAATGGGCTTTAGTTTCACGAGTTTTGTTATTTAAAACAATGATTTTATCGTTTTGTTTACGCACCAAATAGACTGTTAGTCCATGGGTTTGTAGGGTGGTGCAAAGATGAGTCATTACCCCATCAGAGGAACAGACTAAGACTTCCTTGGCGGTTGGATAATGGATAAAGATAGAAGCGCCAACGGTAGCCATCTTAAAATCAGCGCTGTCCTTTCCTGGTGGGACATGAATTAGCTCATAGCCACGAGTATGCAGTTCAGTGTCATACTTACCCATAGCACGCCAATTGGCAACAGCAATTTTGATTTGGATCGGGTAGGAACAAATTTGAGCTAGGAACTTTTCGGTTTCAGTATTGAGCCGTAAATTTTCGGCATCTAGCAGTAAGATGGCAATTCCTGTGCCTAGCTTTGGCGAAGGGGAAACCGATGTTGGGGTTTTATTATTAGTAGAGACACCAGTAGAGACAGCTAAGTTATGGGAATTATTGGCTGGCTTGGGTCGGATAGAGTGACGAAGTTTTTGGGTCAGTTCCCTAAAGCTGGGGGATTTGAAATAACCAGGAATAAACAGAACTTGCAGTAATTTCCTGACTTTGATAACTCGTCGGGGCCAATCTTGCTCTTGGCTGAGTTCTGATTTGAACTTGGCCAGGAAAGCCGATTGATGACGGGGCTTATCCCAAGCGATTTTTCGGTATTTTTCCTTGAGTAATTCGGACTGCTGCTGCTGAACCTCAAGGATGGCTTGGTAGAGGTAAAGGCTAATTTCGTTGATCGCGGCAGAGTCATTCACGAATGGTTTCTGGTAGATTTGGTGAGTAATTTTGGGCAGAATATAAAAGCAGATCTATGAACCCAGTATATGTGAATAGCAAAGGGAACAGGGAGTAGGGAGTAGGGAGCGGTGCGACCCGTGGCGAATTTAATTCGCCTACGGAAAGCGCACCGAGGGAGTAGGGAGTGGGGAATATGGCATCAAAAATTATCACAATTCATTTAGGTACCCTAAATATAAGGAGTGGGTAGTGGAAAAATACGAGTTCCATAGAACTCAGGTGTTGGTAGATTGAAGGAGCTTCCAGCCAGAAGCCAGGAGTCAGAATCCTTGATAACGGAAATGTTTTCCGATCACTCGGTTTTTTGACGGGGTTAAATTTGCTATTATAGCGCTTCTCGGAGTAATAAGGTATACAGAATTTTTCCCCTGTTCCCTATTCCCTGTTCCCTACTCCCTGCTCCCTGCTCCCTACTCCCTACTCCCTACTCCCTACTCCCAATTAACCCAAGACTAAAGTCCCTCAGCCAATTGTGAACTGGTATAGTAAGAGGGACTCAGCTTAACAAATTGTAATCATGGCCAGAGACCTAAGGGGATTTATCCAAGAGCTAGAAGAGAAGGGGCAATTGCGGCGGATTAAGGCTTTAGTTGACCCAGATTTGGAAATTGCTGAGATATCAAACCGGATGCTACAAGCGGGTGGACCTGGCTTGCTGTTTGAGAATGTAAAAGGGTCATCCTTTCCGGTGGCGATTAATTTAATGGGAACAGAAGAACGGGTTTGCTGGGCGATGAACCGGTCAAGCCCGGAAGATTTGGAAACTCTGGGCAAGAAGCTAGGGATGCTGCAACAACCAAAGCCACCTAAGAAAATTTCCCAGGCGGTGGAATTTGGCAAAATTTTGTTTGATGTGGTGAAAGCTAAACCAGGTCGAGACTTTTTCCCTCCTTGTCACCAGGTGGTGGTCGAGGAAAATGATTTGGATTTGAATACATTACCCCTGATTCGCCCTTATCCCGGTGATGCTGGCAAGATTATTACCTTAGGATTGGTGATTACGAAGGATTGTGAGACTGGTATTCCTAATGTGGGGGTTTATCGGCTACAACTGCAGTCTAAGACTACGATGACTGTGCATTGGCTGTCGGTTAGGGGTGGAGCACGACATTTGCGCAAGGCGGTGGAGAGAGGACAGAAATTAGAAATTGCGATCGCACTCGGTGTTGACCCCCTGATTATTCTGGCCGCTGCTACTCCCATACCGGTTGACCTTTCCGAATGGCTCTTTGCTGGACTCTATGGTGGGTCTGGGGTTAACCTAGCCAAATGTAAAACCTTAGATTTAGAGGTACCAGCGGATTCTGAGTTTGTCCTGGAAGGCACGATTACTCCAGGGGAAATGTTGCCAGATGGTCCCTTTGGTGACCACATGGGGTATTACGGTGGAGTGGAGGATTCCCCGTTGATTCGCTTCCACTGTATGACTCACCGCAAGGATCCGATTTATTTAACTACCTTTAGTGGGCGTCCACCGAAAGAAGAAGCGATGATGGCGATCGCACTCAATCGGATTTATACCCCGATCCTGCGGCAACAAGTCTCAGAAATTGTGGATTTCTTCTTGCCCATGGAAGCTCTGAGTTATAAAGCCGCCATTATTTCCATTAAGAAAGCCTATCCAGGACAAGCGCGACGGGCTGCTTTGGCGTTTTGGAGTGCTTTGCCTCAATTTACTTACACCAAGTTTGTGATTGTGGTAGATGAGACTATTAATATTCGCGACCCCCGTCAAGTGGTGTGGGCGATTAGTTCTAAAGTTGACCCAGTGCGGGATGTGTTTATTTTGCCCAATACTCCCTTTGATAGTTTGGATTTTGCTAGTGAAAAGATTGGCTTAGGGGGACGGATGGGTATTGATGCTACTACTAAGATTCCACCGGAAACGGAACATGAATGGGGCGCAACTTTGGAGTCAGATGGGGATGTAGCAGCTATGGTAGATAGGCGTTGGGCTGAATATGGGTTAGGGGATTTGGATTTGAAGGATGTTGATCCCAATTTGTTTGGGTATGATATGTAATTTATACATCAGCGGTCAGTGGTCAGCGGTCAGCGGTCAGCTTCAAATAGATGACTAGAAAGCTTTGCTGAATCTTCGGATGAATAGCAGTAGAGTGGGCATCCTGCCCGCGCGAAAATATATTGAAAGTAGAGTGGGCATCCTGCCCGCGCGAAAATCTATTCAAAGTAGAGTGGGCATCCTGCCCGCGCCAAAATATCTTGAAACTGGCAAGATGCCAGTTCTACCAAGATGCCAGTTCTACCAAGATGCCAGTTCTACCAAGATGCCAGTTCTACCAAGATGCCGATTCTACAGGTGCGACCCAAGGGCGAATTTAATTCTTAATGCGAAACTGGCAAGATGCCAGTTCTACCAAGATGCCGATTCTACAGGTGCGACCCAAGGGCGATTTACTCGCCCATTGGAAAGCGCACCTACTCTTACAATCATTCAATAATTAAGCAATGCCTACTAAAAAGCGATTGACCGTAGGTCACGCTAAGCGAGTCACGCGATCGCATATATCTCCTAAGGGCTTCTATCTCAACTCATCCCCTGGGATAGGTTCTGTATCTGGTACTGATGCTAATATTGCATCAAAAGCGATGCAGCGCGGTCTTGGGGGTTTCCCCCATGAGCGACTGCATCAAGACACGCTTATAATCTGCTTTTTCAGCATAACTCTGCATTAGTTGTACAACTTTCTGAGCATGAAGCTTCCACCACCTGAACGAGGTGGTGGTGTCCTATGCTAACTTAGAACTACTGCTAGTCCACAAGTCACACAGGCAAGCCCAGCTTCCAGGCGGTCGTCCAGGTCTTTTGCTGGAACGACCCTCCTCGCCATTTCTGCGAGTGAGCTTAAACACACCTCTGGCACCGATATTGTAAGCCCCATTTAAATCTGCATTAAACCGCTTACCTGAAGGGAAGGTTGCCAAAGAGTATTTTTTTGAATTTCGTTTTACCGTACCCGAGCCATCAAAAGCCAACTTTGAAGTATAGGCCGCGACAATCTCTATCACCTTTCCACCTAACTCAGCCCATTTCATTTCCGTGAAGTTGCGGATTTTTGCCTTAAGCCATCCGTGGAATCTTTGCCTTAGATTAGATCGCTTTCGTCCACCTTTTGGCTTCCACCCCTTGAGATTCTCAAAGACAATTGCTTCAGAATTAAATTTATCCGCAATCTCTACAATTCGCTTGGAAACAACATGGCTGATTTGATTGTTAATTCTTTGGCACTTTTGATAAGTGTTGGAGCAAAAACCTTTATGTAGTTTCCCTCCTTTGCCCATCGTTTTTGATGCTCTTCTGGATACGGACTTTAGTCGTTTGTCTCTGCAGTCTATGTCTCTTCCAAGGTGAATAAAATCACAATGAATTACAGTGCCGTCATGAGTTACGACTGCCACGGTAGCCGTAGTGTTTATCCCTAAGTCTACCGCAGTAACATTGGCCTCGGGTTTGCGTTTCTCTGGCCTGCAAGTGAATGGAACAGATAAATGACAGTACTTATCGTTGAAAATCAACGACGGGGACATCATTTTGTTTGTAGTTACCTGATGGCGCTCTCTTAATCCTGCAATCTGAACTATAGTCCAGACCCAGTTTTTTCCATCAAAAACCTTAATTTCTACTTGGTTGAAGCCATGTAATTTGTAACACTGTCCCTTGTATAAGACTGGATAGCAGCCCGCCTCAGCGTTCAGTTTCGGCGGCTTACTACTTCTTTTTTTTCTATTCCCAGACTGCCATTCCCTATATCTAGTAACAAAGCTACTAACCTGCCCAGCCGCAAAAGCAATTGCAGCTCGACGGTAATAGCTAGGAAACTTGTAGAAAGCTTTATTGAATTGTGGGTATTTGATATTTGGACGTTTAGCTGTCTCATGCATCAACTTCTCAACAGCGGGAGTTAATTGCTCTGCTGTCAGTCCACCAAGATCAGACCAATGAACATAAACAATGCCAATTAAGTATCTACAAGCCTGACGATAAACTTTGAGTGTCTCCTCAAACAGTTCCTTCTGTTTGTAGGACGGGTTCAGTTTCCATTTGTCAGTTCTGATAACTTTAGTTGACGTTTTCACTGGCCTTGTAAAGCTTACTAGTTGAAATTTTAACCTACAGAAATATAGACGACAACAAATTAGCTGAAGTTCCAGTTTTTCTTGCTATTATTGTCGGCGTGGACTAACCCCCACTTGGACGTTCGCGTAGCGTGGCCTGCGGCCAAGTGGGGGGAATGCGTCTCACGTCTTGTTCAATTTTTTCGGTAACAGCACTCAGTAACCACTGCTCGATAGAAACTTGATTTTCTTGAGCAAGACGTTGAATTTCTTTCAACAAGGTCTCAGGTAATTCTAAAGGATAATAACTCATTCTATAACTTGCTCCTGTAAATTGAGAGAGTGAACCAACTCTCCTGGTCGAATAACTTCAATCCCGAAATATTGGGCAGCATAAAAAAAATCTTGTGTGGCTGATTCTGGCGATGATTGAGCCCCCCTAGCCCCCCAATTTTGGGGGTAACAAAACTCTTAAAGTCCCCCAATGTTGTATGATTAAGCCCCCCTAGCCCCCCAATTTTGGGGGGAACAAAACTCTTAAAGTCCCCCAAAGTTGTATGATTAAGCCCCCCTAGCCCCCCAATTTTGGGGGGAACAAAACTCTTAAAGTCCCCCAATGTTGGGGGATTTAGGGGGCTTGCCCAAAACCAGATGATCCCGCATTAATACTTCAATTCAGCAACGCCAAAAATCTTGTAAATTATAGCGCTTCTCATAGTAATTAGATACACACAATATTTTTCCCGACTCCCGACTCCCTACTCCCGATTCCCGATTCCCCTAAAGCGCCTCACCAATCAAGGTAAATGCCGCCCAATCTTTCGGATTACCTGACTTCGGAATCATGGTCAACATCGCTTGGCGCAACGCTTGAGCTTTATCCCCTGTGCTGTTCAGATTCCGATAAAACTCGGTCATCAATTCTGTGGTTTTATCATCAGGAATTGACCACAAGGAAACCATCACACTGGGAACACCCGCTGCAACTAAGGAACGAGATAAACCAATAACCCCCTCACTGTTGATGTGACCGACTCCGGTCTCGCAGGCACTGACTACTACTAGTTCCGCACTGAGTTTCATAGTAAAGATTTCTTCAGCAGTTAGCTTCATCCGCTCTTATGCCTCACATCTCAATGCTACGCCATGAGTGTCAGATGAATTGCGGACAGAATCTTGATCGTTTATACTAGATATAGTAGGGAAGACAAATTAAGAGCTAACCGCCACCTACGTGCCTAAGAAAAAACTCATTGTATGTTCCGGTGCGGAGGGGCATCCCGTATCGTTAATAAAGCTTACCGAGTATCCGAACTGTTGGGTGGAGTTGGTAAGAAGCCCACACTATAATCTTCGGCAAAGCCGACGCTACGCGAACGATTTAGTGTGGGAGTATGTCACTAGTCCGTTCTCTCCTAGAGAAGGAGTCAAGGCGATCGCACTCCCAATAGACATCTCCAAAAATTAACCTCAAACCCTTGCACTGCCTGGGTCAAAACCAAGTTTCTGGAGATGTCTAATACCTCCAATACCCTTCGGACCAAATAACCCATTAAGCATAGTTAGTTTAGGTAGCAAGCTTTAACTCACCACTAATCAGACAAGCTAAAATACCAGGTGAAAATCTGGATTACCTCACCCTCTACGGTTGAGGGGATCATGGGGGCAGGGGATAATTGGAGCAATGGGTAAGTCCTGTATATAGCCTATGGTGTTGATATGCCATTATTAAGGCGAATCATTCTCAGTATCCTGGTTATTGTATGGGAGCTGGGGAGGGAGCGATCGCCTTTGGCGATCGCTGAAAGGGGCTGCCAAAGGGCAGATCGCCCCCATCATTCTTATAAATAACCAGTTAACGAGAGGATGAACTTAGCTGGCTGGTTTCCTCAGTTTCTTCTTCTTCGGTATTGTCATTTGCTCCACTACTTTCTGTTGTGTCTATTTCAGTTGTGAACGTGATTCGCTCCAAGCTGAACTCTAGCTTGCTATTATATTTCCCTTTGAACTGAGATTTGGCAATCATGTGAGGTCCTAGGTTAGGAATTATAACAGATATCAGTAGTAAGGCAATTCCCGAGATGAAAAATGGCCTTACTACTGGGGACTCACCGTTTTTATCAGTTGTTGGAGTTGTGACTACAGTAGTTTTTTCTCTATTCTGTTGCGTATTATTCTGTGCCTTAAAAGTGCTAGTAAATTGCTTTAGTAAGTTGGTCATGGTTTTGTCCTGATGCTTGATTGCTTATAACACCATCCTAGATTTTGCAGATGGGTTTATCAAGCCCAGTAAAGGACAGATAAAGGACAGATAAAGGACAGATAATAAGTGTCTTTTTATAACTTCGATATTGCACCAAGTTTAAAATTTACCTGTAAAGCCAGAGAATAGGAAAAAGTAATAATATTTGATGATTTAAGTACTTAAATTGATTGTTATTGCTTCTGTTATTAAGTTTTTTTGTACTGTTGCAAGATCTCAGTCTAACTTCTTGAGTGACAGTTTTGGATCAATAAGTGTCCTTTTCTGTCCTTCTGAACAAGGACAATCACACGGATTGATGATCTATGAGTCAAAAGGGCAAGCTTGGTAGCATTAGAGCCACTCCTAAAGGAATAAGGCGTCTTAACCAAGCTAGAGCCAGTCAAAGAGATCACGAAGGTAAGCCCCTAACTTATCAGCGCCTTGCACCAAGAGCAAGCTGAGCGCTAAAATAGTTCAGCAACAGTAAAGCAAAGATAGATAAGTGTCCTTTTCTAAGCTCTTGAGTCATAGTTTTGGACTTATTGACTGACTTTACTCCTAAAACCCTTGATTTTACCTAGAGCGGTGGATCGGTAGCGAGGGTGCATCTCACTTTTGTAAATTTTGCTAGTGGTGCTTTAGGGACGGGCTCGCCCCCATTTTCTCGGTAGCCAGTTTTAGGACAGTGCGTCCGGAAATGAAACGGGCAAGATGCCCATTTCACCCGTGATGCCTGTTCCATGCCTGATGCCCGTTCCACCCACCGGGTCAAACAGCTTTAATCAGATGTACCCGGTAGTGAAACCCAACCAAACCATTGCCAGGGTTGGGTTTCACTCTGTTCCACCCAACCTACTAAGCCAGAAAAGTCAGTCAAGCAGCAGTTTTGGATCAATAAATGTCCTTTTCTGTCCTTCTCAACAACGACAATCACACGGATTTGTTATCTATGAGTAAACAGCGCAAGCCCCGTGGCGTTAGTGCCAGTCCTGAAGGACTAAAGCTTCTTAAAGATGCTAAAGCCAGTGGAATATATGACGAAGGTAAGTCCCTAACTTTTGACCGCCTTGCAGAAAGAGCAAACGAAATCAGCGATAGAACAGTTAAGCGCTTCTTCAAGGGAAAACCTGTGGATCTCGATTCTGCGATCGCAATTATCAAAGCTTTAAATCTAAAACCGGAAGATGTACTATTTTCAGAAGAATCCTTGCTATCAGAATCTATAGAACAAATCCAAGCCAAGGATACGGGAGACTCGGAGCGTGCGGGGGAGTTCATTAAGGGAATAGAGACAGGACTAAGTAAGTTTGAAAAACGTAAGGAGGCTAGCCTTGAAGCTATGGAATGGCTCAAGGCTAACCAAAAAGCTTTATCCCAAGAAGCTGCCGAAGCAGCTTTAAGGAAGCATTATGAACAGAATCAAAACAATGTAGATACAGATTACTCAGGAGATATTGAGGTATTTTCTAAAGAAATCCGAAAATACTTGAAGTTGATATATTTTTGTTTAGACGTAAGAAGTTGGGACTTGATGGATAGAGCAATAAAGGAATTAAAGATTCCTGTGAATAGGGATTTACAGCTTTATGTAGATGCACTAGATTTTATTAAAAACCAAAAGGTTAGTATAAGGTTTGCTCCCGAAGAAGCTAAATATCTAACCCTTTGCTTGAACTATCTCATCAAGATAATTCCTATAAGATGCTAAGTCGCTTTTTGAGTTAAAGCTTATATACAAAGTGTTATAGTTTTCCATAAATGTTTACCAGTCTTCATCCTCATCCTCTAGCCTTTGAAGCCTTGCTTTAATTTCTGCTTCCTTTACTTGTTCAATTTGCTCGATTGCCAACTCTAATATTTTAGCAGATTGTGGAAAGTAATAAAATTGTTTAACAAGTTCCTTTAAGTAAGTAATTAATTCGTCTTGAGGAAGTTGTGGCATCTTGAGTTTCTCTGTTTTATAAATTTTATATAGCTAAGCTAGCTTGAAATAAACTATAAAATCCAGGACAGTTAGGGACAGATAACTAAGTGTCCTTTTCTGTCCTTTTATAGTTCATTAACCCTGGTTTGCCCCAAGGCACAATCAAGATTGGGTAGAAGATAAATTATCCAGAAGCGATTTATGGTTTTCCATATCCTATAAATTTTTTCGGGATTAAAATCAGATATCCGGAGATAGCTAATTTTTTTTTAGAACCCCTAACTGTAGTAAATATCTTCACTAACCCAGTGGTAAATGCTGAACATTAACATTACTATTGACGGAAATAATCACAAATAAGTTCCAGCATTATCTCTTGAATCTATCCCCTAAAAATATCAACTTCTGCACCGCTATCCCATTAACTCTATCCTAGATAAGTTGTCAAAAAAATTTCCAAAAAACACCATCAGGGATTGACCATGACGAGACCATCACAATGGGAAAACCGGCTGTAACGAAGCAACAAACTAAACCAATAATGGCCTCACTGTTGATGTGACGTAGCATTAAATAATCAAATCATTGATTAATCGTTTATCCCACTGATTTTTGAATATACTAGTAAGAGGAAATTTAAGCGGTTATTAAGGAGAGATGTCACGCCGAAAAAAGTCGCCACAATTCGATGATTTAACTCAAAAACACTCAGGTGATGGGAAACAGAAGCCAGGCTCAAAGCAATCAGGAAGCCAAAGAGTAACCGAACCAGTCTGACAATACCAGATTGGGTTAGGGAGTTACCTGGGCATCAAGCTCAAGAAGCTTGGGATGAGGCGATAGACGCCTACAGGCAAGGCAAAGCTAATGGCGGTGAAGCCAAGTTCAAGTCTTGCCGAAGTAAATCTCAAACCATCATTCAACTCCAATTCCCCTTCCGTTATAGCCCTTAGACAAGCGCGGGATGGGAATTGGAGATCGATTTTGTTGCGTATCCTAAATATTTCCGCTAGTATAAATATATTATTACGCTCTATTGAGTGTCGGTTTAAGTGCAAGCTGAAAAGCCTCTGGTGGAAACTTAAATCAACAAAAACCTTCAAAAAGTAAGCCCAATGATTTTTTTTATTCGGAGGGTCTAGAGGCTGTTTGGCTCAGCCGTTAAGGGTTTTCTACTCTTAATAATCCCTCACTATAATCGCGTGATGAGCGTGATGGGAGTGTCAAAACTGCTGATTCAACTCAGATGCCTGGGGTTCCTGCCGCCAGGTAATTTGTGCCCCCGCCTGACCCGCCAACTCCTCCAACGCCTGCTGATCAGCTTGCTGGTTAAGATTGGCACCCTGACCCAAAATTGCCAGAATTCTGACCTTGCCCTTGGGGGTAGGCTGCCGGTTAAGGGGGTTGGGACAATCGTATTCAATCGCACTGAGGGCAACTTCGGCCTGGGCTTCCGCCAGTAAATCCCAGCGGTGCCAGGGAAACCGACGCAGCCAGGGATTATTGGTCTGTAACAGCAGTTGAAATTTTTTCCCCGAGCGCAATAACTTATCCCGAATCCCGCGAAACTCTAGATCAGTATTGAGCCAGTGATTAAGACTCTTTTCCAAAACCTCAGCTGCTCGCCGACAAGCCGCAAAGGCTTCCCCCCGCTGGGATGAATTGGTCACCTGTTCGGGATTGGCACTCAGAGCACGAAATAGCATTTCCAAACTCAGATACCGTTGCTGCCAATGGCGATAACAGTTGAGTAAGTCTCGATTCCCTGACAACCGCCCTTTAATCCGAGTTTGGGACGGAGAATGGAGATCCCCTTGCCGAATTTCCAGGGTGGCATCAAACCCCTGTTCAATTTCTCCGTCTAATATTAACGTTAACAGCCTCTTCATTGATCTATTTTTGACAATTTTAATAAGCAGTCAGCTTAAGCGCTACGCGCACGCTACGCGAACAGCTATCAGCTATCAGTTATCAGTTTTCAGCTATCAGCTATCAGTTTTCAGTTTTCAGCTATCAGCTATTTATGGGTTATCAGCTGTCAGCTATCAGCCATCAGCTATCAGCAAGTTATCTTTGAATAAAACCGGTAAGCATTGGTTTAATATCTGTTACGTCAGCTGACCACTGACCGCTGACCACTTACCGCTGACCGCTGACCACTGACCGCTGACCGCTGACCGCTGACCGCTGACCGCTGACCACTGACCGCTGACCGCTGACCGCTGACCGCTGACCGCTGACCACTGACCGCTGACCGCTGACCACTGACCGCTGACCACTGACCGCTGACCACTGACCGCTGACCGCTCTCGATCAAACCTGAAACCTTTCGATAATGGAGGCTTCACCTAAAGACACCTTAATTCCGAAGTTATCTCTCTGTTGGGCATTAAACTGATATTGGATGAATTCATCATTACTTCTAGCGGTTACTTCGGTAAAAATATCACCGGTTGCAGTTAGTACGGATAGTTTCAAATTCGGAGGCAAGGTTAGTGCTTCACCCTTGGGATAAATCTGTGCTCGAACGCTGGCCGTTTCCTTGTCGATTTTCCGGATAGTAATAATTAAAACGACAGGATTACCCGCTAGTTCTAGCCCTAAATCAAATAAATCAATCAGTTTACCTCGTTCTTGCTGGTCTTCGGTATTTCTAAATGCTGGTCTAAGTTTTGGAGACAGCAAATCGCTAACCGACTGCCAACCTACTTCAAAATTACCCTTAAACCATTCCAGTAAGTTCACGACATTTGATTCTAGCTCTGGTAATGGCTCTGGTAATTGCTTAATTAACTCCTCAAGAGAATCGATTTTACTAATCTCCAAGCTTCCTTTTACTGCAGTTTTGGCAAATCCTAGCAGTTTAGCTTGATTGTTTGGTTTATTAATTTCTACCACCACATAACCAACTCGGTCTTGGCGACTTTCTGGTGGTATGTCACAAACTTGGTCACCAGGTAAAACAGGACGACATTCCAATTTCCCCCAATCTTTAACCATCAAGTCGGATACATTCATTAGCGATCGCAGGGCTGGATTGCTGCTATCACTTGCTGGTAAATCAGTTTCTACTTCCAGACACTGTAAGTAGAAATTTACCGCATAAACTGCTAATGTATTGAGGTAAACGTCTTGAGCTTTATCCGGCTCGTCCTGTTCCCGACTAAAGGTTTCTGCTAGTTTATACCAATCTCTGGTAATAGGCACAGAAAATGCTAATTTTTCCGTTAAGTTATTCATGGTTACTCTCTAAATAAATTGAATCTTATTAGTCAGTTATTCCTGCAAGTATTCCTTAAACCTGTCAGCAAAATACTTGCAACAGCGCCAGTAGAAACTTTGCACCGTTGACGCTTGCTTTGGCTTTAACCCAACTGCTACAGCAGTCTGTTGCCAACTCTTCCGGTCTAGATATAAAAGAGCAATGGTTCTGAAGTTGGCTTTAGGATGTCCTTTAACGTGTTTGCTGGCAAACAGCCCATCAGAGTCTTCTTCAATACACTGACGTACAAGCTGTGAAGGTAACGGAGTGTCTTCTGGTTGGGCAACGGTATCTAAATAGGTCATACCTGATTGATTGACCTTACCCCCATCGGAAGAGTTTATTGGTGCATCTAGTGAGTACTCCTTTCCCCCTTTGGTATGTCTTTTCTTGGCATCAATCAACCGCCACTTGAGGACACTATTAATCCAGTTAATCACCGGACCTCTCGGTTCATAAGTATCAATTTTTTTGAACACATACAACCAAGTCTCTTGAAGTGCTTCATCGTAAACCTCCTGAGGGGTGTCATATCTCCTGTGAGATAATCTGCCTGATGCTTGAATCATTTGAATCAGCCGAGTCAGGACGACACGACGGCCACGGCTTTTTGGGGAATGCTTTTGAGCTTCTAACGCTAGCTGTTGTAGTCGTTCCTCCAGTTCGTCCATAGGTTAACTCCATCTCAATCCATCTCCTGGATTTACCTTTCTAAATAACTAACGGTGGCCAACCCCGGATTCTATGCAAAGTCGGAAAAAATTTTTGAAATGGCCTCTCTAGCTCGATTTGGCATGGAATCGGTCTTTGAGAAAGTTAACAAAAACAGATGAGGCTGTTGTTTTTATTCCTGCCCATGTATAATCCTAAAACCATCAAGCGTTGGCTAGTCGGACTGATTGCTATTCCTCTAATCTGGTCAGCCTACTCCGAGTATGAAGGTAAACCCTTTACCCAAGCCAGTGATGTGATCAATGCCCTGGTGCAAGTTACAGTATTAGTCGATGCCCTTCTCAAGCAAGAAGATCCAGACAATAACTAATTGTGAGCTTTTGGCTAGTTTTGAATGCGATCGCTAAACTGGCATCAGGCGTAGAACTGGCATCAGGCGTAGAACTGGCATCTTGGGTAGAACTGGCATCTTGCCAGTTTCCTCCTTATTTTCGCGCGGGCAGGATGCCCACTCTACTCCTATTCAGGGCGAAGACTGATGCAACGCCAGTTTTGAATGCGATCGCTAAACTGGCATCAGGCGTAGAACTGGCATCTTGCCAGTTTCAATTTGCGTAGAACTGGCAAGATGCCAGTTTCATTAGAATCAACTAACTATAAATGAACAGCTGTGTAATCGGAATAGATGGCGGTGCCACTAAAACCCTTTGTGTAGTACTCAACCACCAAGGTCAAATCCTAGGTCGAGGAGAAGCCGACGCCTCCAATTATCACACTGTTGGTATCAAAACCGCTTTCGCCTCTATAGAATCAGCCATTCGCCTAGCCACCCAAGAGGCTTCCGCTAAACTATCCATGGAATCGGTCACAGTGGAAGCGATGTGTTTGGGATTAGCCGGTGTTGCTCGTCCACGAGATCTAGAAGTAGTGCGAGGCTTCGTCCTACAGTTGTTGTCAAGTCAGACAATTCCCGTCACTTGGGCATTACTCCCCTCTAATGTTGTCATTTGTGATGATGCTTTGATTGCCTTAGTGGGGGGAGTCGGTAAGCCTGTGGGAGTTGTTGCGATCGCAGGCACAGGCTCAATCGTTTTTGGACGCAATGCCCAGGGAAATACCAAGCGAGTTGGTGGCTGGGGGCATATCCTAGGAGATGTTGGCAGTGCCTACCACATTGCCGTGTCTGGATTACGAGCCGCTATGAAAGCCTATGATGGTTGCGAAACAGTAACTAGTCTAACAGCAGCTAGTCTTCAGGAGCGCTTTACCACCCATTTTAACTTATCCAACTTTAATTATATCACAGATATCATCTATCAGCCAGGGTGGGGAGTGAAAGAAATTGCATCCTTAGCACCAATTGTGGATCAAGCAGCCGCTGAAGGCGATCAGGTAGCCATTAGCATTATCGAAGATACGGTTAATCAACTAGCTAAAGCTACCCAAGTTGTAATTGAAAGCGTATTTGCTCCTGACTCAGCATGTGAAGTAGTAACAACCGGAAGTGTATGGCATGCTCTTTCCTCAATCCGTCAGCAATTTGAATCATCTGTAGTCATGCTTAGCCCTAATGCTAAGGTGATTTGGCCTCGCCATCAGCCTGCTTATGGTGCCGGTTTGTTAGGCTTGCTGAGCCTAGGCAAAAGGCCATAGGCCATAGGCAATAGGCAAGAGTAACCCACCCCTAACCCCAGGGTCGAGGTGGGTTGTTGCACTATTTAATTAATTGGGCAAATGTTGAGTAAACTCGTCTAGGGAGTTAACGGTTAATGCTGTTGCCATCAACTCTTCTAATTGTTCGAGAGTTAAGGCTTGAATTTTGATGGATATCTCGACAGGAATCTCTGAAAATCGCAGTTTAAGGATGCGCTCTAAACTGCCTCGACGTTCTTGTTGGATGCCTTGTTCAATGCCTTGTTCAATCCCTTGTTCAATGCCTTGTTCAATGCCTTGAGCAACCCCTTGTTGGATGCCTTGTTCAATCCCTTGAGCAAGACCCTCTTGTAAAATCTCTTGATACCAGGGCGATTCCCGTAATACTGTCATATCCCACCTCATGATTTGTTGAATTAAGGGTATCTCTAGTACAAAGCTAGCGAAGAAAGCTAACAATGGCTCTAGTTGATTTAAAGTTTGATCCGCTCGTAGCGCCTGCACGGCTGAGCGCAATTTTGATTCACTACCACCTCCTTTTAAAATTGGTACAAATGGAAATAGGGGAGGCAAAGGTTGTCCTAATACTAATTCAGCATCTACTTCCCACAGATTAATTACCCGATAATCTTGACGAGCTTTTAATCCCATGAATTCACTGTCGTAACAGTCTTCAATGGTTACTGTTGCGGGAGGCGGCAAGATGTTAATTAATACCGGATAAGCGGATAGGTTGTATTTCTCCTCAGCTAAAGCCACATAATTGCGCATTCGCTTAGGCATGTTCTGG
Organism: Moorena sp. SIO3A2; assembly: GCF_010672265.1. Classification (NCBI taxonomy): domain Bacteria; kingdom Bacillati; phylum Cyanobacteriota; class Cyanophyceae; order Coleofasciculales; family Coleofasciculaceae; genus Moorena; species Moorena sp. SIO3A2. The sequence continues at coordinate 256,157 of NZ_JAAHHC010000006.1, read as the reverse complement.
TCATAGCGTAGTTGTAATTCATTGAGAATCAGAAATTCGGAGTGTTCAGGACTAGACGCTTTTACAATGACATCACTTTCGCGACTAATCCATTGGAACTCAGCATCCAGTAACTGAGATGCCCGCACTTGGGAATTACCGGTTACCCATTGCACCCAAGCATTAGGAGCGAGACTGATTAGGCGTTTGCTACCAATATCTGCACGTTTTGCCATACAATTGATCCAATTAAGACTAATTATTGACTTACGCCCACCCCACGGTCGAGGTGGGGTGTGGCCTTATTTAATTAATTAGGCAAATGTTGAGTAAACTCATCTAGGGAGTTAACGGTTAATGCTGTAGCCATCAACTCTTCTAATTGTTCGAGAGTTAAGGATTGAATTCTGATCGATATCTCGACAGGAATCTCTGAAAATCGTAGTTTAAGGATGCGCTCTAAACTGCCTCGACGTTCTTGTTGGATGCCTTGTTCAATCCCTTGTTCAATCCCTTGAGCAAGACCCTCTTGTAAAATCTCTTGATACCAGGGCGATTCCCGTAATACTGTCATATCCCACCTCATGATTTGTTGAATTAAAGGTATCTCTAACACGAAGCTAGCAAAAAATGCTAAGAGCGGTTCTAGTTGATTTAAAGTTTGATCCGCTCGTAAAGCCTGCACCGCTGACCGCAATTTTGATTCACTACCACCTCCAAATAAGATCGGGACAAATGGAAATAGGGGAGGCAAAGGTTGTCCTAATACTAATTCCGCCTCTACTTCCCACAGATTAATTACCCGATAATCTTGACGAGCCTTTAATCCCATGAATTCCCTGTCGTAACAGTCTTCAATAGTAACTGTGGCTGGAGGCGGCAAGATGTTAATTAATACCGGATAAGCCGATAGGTTGTATTTCTCCTCAGCTAAAGCCACATAATTGCGCATTCGCTTAGGCATGTTCTGGTCATAGCGTAGTTGTAATTCATTGAGAATCAGAAATTCTTGATGTTGAGGACTAGACGCTTTTATAATCACATCGCTTTCGCGACTAATCCATTGAAACTCAGCATCCAGTAACTGAGATGCCCGCACTTGGGAATTGCCGGTTACCCATTGCACCCAAGCATTAGGAGCGAGACTGATGAGGCGTTTGCTACCAATATCTGCACGTTTTGCCATAGACAATTGACCAAATCAAGACTAATTTTTGAGTTACATACACCCCAGTTTGCAGAGCTGTTTCTGGGGTCGGACTAAAATTTGATTACTGAAGAGCTGGGCAAGTCACACTTCCCAAACTTCCTGCTTCTTAAGATTCTTCGTCTATAGACTCTCCCTCTATAGAATCGCTGTCTATAGGGTCTCCTAAATCGAAGATAATTATAAATTTTTCATCGGGCATCAGCCGTTTAAGAGCCTGCAAGTGCCCCTCCGCATCAGAACGGTTCCGAAAACGACGCACAACCACCCGCTGCATCTTCGGCAATAGACGAATGAGCGCCCATGGATATAGGCGTTGAGAGTACGACATAAAATATTAGGTATCTCCTTAACTGGGGCTCCAGAGCCAGCCTGTAGCTGGGAGAAACTGTCGGCTGGCTCTTACCGTGGAACGTTTCTTGATGCAGTCGCTCATGGGGGAAACCCCCAAGACCGCTTAGGTGCGCTTTCCGTTGGCGAATTAAATTCGCCACGGGTCGCACCTCTGCATCGCTTTAGCGCCCACGGTAATTTTATTATAACACAAAAAATATTCCATTATAACATTTTTTGAAAACTTTTGTAACAAATTTTTTTAGGGAATCGGGAATCGGGAATCGGGAATCGGGAATCGGGAGTAGTGGAGTGGGGAGTAGTAGAGTGAAAAAAAATCCTGTGTTGTATATTAATACATAAATTAGTTTATATAATAATTTATTGCTATAGGCGATGGGAGCTTGGAGCCGCTGCACGATTGACCTTGGCCTTTTGGCCACGCTACGGGAACGGTCATGCTATTTGCGATGCTCCTTGGCCTTTGGGCCACGCTACGCGAAGGTCGCCGCTCCGCGAAAGCATTTGCCGATCGAATAGTTATATGCGATCGCATTCCCGATTCCCGATTCCCGATTCCCGATTCCCGATTCCCGATTCCCGATTCCCGATTCCCAATTACCGACTCCCGATTCCCGATTCCCGATTCCCGAAAATTAATGGTCCTTGTAAGATTGTGTATCAGCCGGATCATCCACTAGATTCTGGTGCTCGTTTGTGGATTGAAACCTTCTGTGATATTCACTTTATGGGTGGTAGTTTTCCGGCTACTAGCTAAGTCGGTCAAGGGTTTTTATCAAATTCTTTTTGACAAGATTCTATATGATGATCCTTATTGTTATAAGCATAGTGTAGAGCATAATTGCTAGAGTTAGAGATTTTATCCCAACTTATTCGATACCACTTCGATAAATTTATTGGGTCAACACTTTCGACCTGTGGTATAAAATCAATGCCATAAGAAATTCCAGTTAAGTCTTTCAGAATATCACGCCGTATAACTCCTCTCAAACAAACTATATAATCACTGTGAAACCCATATTTTTTACCTAATATCTTATTTCCTTGCTTCTGGAAAATAAGATATATATTAGAGCCTTTGTTCTGCTGGTAAAAATAGATGCCATCAGTAAAGCCTTCTACTCCCACTAATTGTCTCCACTTTTTTTCCCACTTAAGGATCGCATCTTGAGCTTGATTATATACAGATGTTGATGAAGGAATTTGTTTGGCCAAGTTAATTGCTAATTTATAATTTTCATCAACTGGTTTCAACTCCTGTTCGCTTAGCGTGGCCTTTTGGCTATCGTTGATCACTTTCTCTGCTTGAGCCAACTGTCCTTGAGCACACTGATTCAGAAAAGCTCGTGCATTATAATATTTGTGAGAACTTTCAGGAATTTCTAGAGCTTTGTTCATACACTCCACAAAGTTTTTATTTATGATCAGGTCTTCCATCGTTTCCACAAATAGTTGCTCTTGATGAGATAGCCATTGCTGATAGCCAAAAATGGCTGCCTTACCAGTAATGAAAAGTGTTGCAATACCGATTCCTATCCATAAAAAATTCTTAACTAAAGATCTAGGTGGATTCTCCGGGTTTACTGACTTGTGATCTTGTTTGTAATTTTGCATATGATGGCTATAGTATTTATATGTCTAAAGATTCTAACCACTCCTCAAGTGATTGAAAAGGATCTGATCCCTTAAAGGTCATTCCTTACAACTTCAGATTTCCCTGCTCTTAGTACCGAAGAACCATAATGATCAGGTCACAGGATTGTCTTCTCTCTTCTGTTTTCCCTATAGCATCAGTATCCTCGTAGTAAAACAGATGCGATGCTCCTTTGGAGCATCGCATACCGTGACCATTCACGTAGGGTGGCCTTTTGGCCAAGGTCAATCCCATTACCTGAACCCAATGGCGTCCGCGTAAGGTATCCAAGGGGAGGATCGCAAAAGGGTGGATGCCATCGGGTTGGTTTTCAGGACTTACGCAAAATTAGGGCTTATACGCTATAAATAGCGTAAGGTGCGTTGTAACGCACCCTACAGGTAGATTTTCGGCGTAAGTCCTGGTTTTGAGACGATTATCGCTTAATTAGCTGGATTGGCAAGTCTCAGTTATCGTAAAAAATGAATCGAGTAGTAACATGGGGGTGTGAATATAGACGGATTTTATTGCCGCCAATTTCCCTACCATCTTCTAGCCATCGCCAATCCAAGATCCATGCCCAATCCCAAGGATTCGCTATATTCTGGATTATGCCGTCACCCAATATCCAACTGTAGTCACCACCACCTTGCTGGCGAGTCCAGCCATATCTGCCGCGAAACCGCCCACGGGTACCGAACTGATCGTTGGTGTATTCTGTCCCAATGGTGAGGTCAATGACGCGAACTTCGTCAGAGGTATTCGTTTCGTGCTGCATGATCATGCGGATACGACCACCATCTGCATCGAGCAATTGAGGAGGCATGTCCAATTCATAGTAATTGTATTCAGTAAGATCTCGAGCACCGACAGTGAAAAATGCGACCATGTTCGTCGAGGTTTTATTTGAGACCATGTTGTGTGTCAAGGCTTGATCTATGGACTCTGCATTTATAGTAACTTCTGCATCTGTTTGTTCTTTGACTTTTTGAAAGCGGCGAACACCTTCGTCACTTTCCTCGGTAACGTAGATGGGAGGTAGCACTTCTACATCGGGAGCAAAAGTGGAGCTGCTTTGGAATGCTGGGGAATCAGTGTTCGTATACATCGCTGCCATGGCTGGATTGGGACACCATACCAACAGAATGGATACCGCGACTAAAAAAGCTATACAAATATTTTTCAAGATTGGTTTCATCTTTCATTTACTCTTTTCTTTCAATATAATGTCTGATTTAACACAGACTTTGCAGTACCCCTGAGGGTACCTTTTGTACTAATAAAGTACTCTTTTAAAAAATTGTGTAAAAGGCCGTAGGGTGTGTTAGGGATGGGCTCGCCCTGATTTTTTTTATGGTCGCCAGTGTTGGTGCCCGTCCGTAACGGGCAAGATGCCCGTTCCACCCACTGGGTCAAACTATATTCGTTTATTAACTACGGGATTGGCCGTAGGTCACGCTACGGGATTGACCGTAGGCCACGCTAAAAGCGATTGACCTTTGGTCACGCTACGCGATCGCATTCCCAATCCCGATTCCCGATTCCCGATTCCCGATTCCCGATTCCCGATTCCCGATTCCCGATTCCCGATTCCCGATTCCCGATTTCCTAACTATTCCGATATTGACGCAGTCGCTAATAGTGGAAACCACAGCACTTGACTTGCTAGCCACCCTTACCATATTTACCACTTTTACCACCCTTTCCTCCCTATTCCCTGTTCCCTATTCCCTGTTCCCTAAAAAAATAAATTGTCAATTTTTCTTTTTTCCCTTATACTAGTATTATCGGAATAGTTAAAGGAGAGGTAACTGATGAACAAGTGCGTTGGAACTACTGAAGCAGCATCTCTATTAGGAATTTCTTCTCGACGATTGCGCCAACTCCTAGACAAGGGTCGGGTGCGGGGTGCCTATAAAAGCGGGAAATTCTGGATTATTCCTCTGTTCAACCATTTGCCACAAATTACTAAAGGTAATCGTGGACCAAAGGGCAAATGGCGCACTAGTCGTACGACTGCTTTAGCTAAGATTAATGTTAACCGCAATCACATTGGCTCTAATATGAAAAAAAGCCCGGAAGACCGGAAGCCAGTGATTTCAGTTAAACGAAAGGGCACCAATCTCTACGGTAATGAGGTAGAAATTCTCGGTCCTTGTAAGATTGTGTATCAGCCGGATAATCCTCTCGATTGTGGCGCTCGTTTGTGGATTGAAACTTTCAGTGATATTCACTTTATAGGTGGGAGTTTTCCGGCTAGTAGCTGAGGGGGTAATTGGAGAACGGTTAATCCCATTTACAATAGGCGGGTGTTAACCCACCCATTTATATTTTTGTTATTAAGTTTAAGCTAGGATTCGCTAGCCTCAACTAACAGCTCTATCTGATGGATTAACACCGCGCGCTAATACTTAGAGGGGTAGTCATTTACGATTTGCGTCTAACCCCCAAGGTAAGTCGTTCTCGATAGCATTTCGGACATGCCGCTGGAAAGGACGATCAATTTCTTCGCTGAAAATCTCCAGTCCTTGTTTTTCATTCGTCTCAGGAAAATCGCCTCGTCCCTCTCCAATTGTAGATACCCAAACCGCACCATCTTTTTCAATGACTTGTCTAACAACTCGACCTGGAAAAAGAGTATGAGTTGGTAAAGTGTAGTTAATGGCAATAAACTTGTCTTTGTTTACCATTACTACGACCTTATCTTCAGTACCAAATAAAAACCTCCCCAAGTTGTCCTTCCAACCTTCAACATTTAAGTCAACTACCATACAGTTTTTAACTGGATTGGACGCCTGTTTGGGTCTAGAAGGTGCAGTAAATATAGCCTGTGAAATCATCTCTGCAAAGACATTTTCTGGTGTGCATCCCTTGTCTACAATATCACAGATTTTATTGTATTGAATTATGTCATCCTTGTATTCACTTGGATAAATATTAGGAAATGTAGAGTAATAATGATATCTGCCTTCTAAAAGATTATCATTCTCTGATTTAGAGGTAAAAAATGAATCATCCTTTAATATATCATTTCTATCAATTCGATCTTTGTTATCCTTGTTAGGCAAAACAAATGGATCATCAAAATTATCTAAGTATAAGTGCTCATTGAGCTTAAAACTGGGCTCATTTTTGCAAGGAATATTTTCCTTATACAAAGATCTTTCCCGATATCCTTGCGCAAAATACATTTGCTTATCTTCACTAAACCTTAACTCATGATCTGAAACTAAATTCAGTGAGATATCTTCTAGGTCACATTTTGGACTACCTTCTTTTTTTGTCAGCACAATTGAGGAATCTGTTACAGTTTTAACTGTAAATTCACTCTTACATTCACTAGAAGTAAGCTTAAATACTCCCGTTGCCTCACCAGCTTGTGAGTTATTAGCCAATGTCATAGTAACATACATTTTAGCTTTATCTTTCTGCCGAGTGAGATATCCTGACCATTCACCAAGAAACTTATCTGGTAGAAGTGTATCTTCAGATACTACAACACCTGTATTAGAACAATGAATAGTATACCACCATCGAGTGCCCTCATCACGATTACCAATTACCTTAACTCCCACATACTTCGCATTATCAGGAAGGTTACCAATACGTTTAGTATCACGCCCTGACTTTGGTCCTACTCCGAAAATACGAGACCCTTCATAGAAAATTTCCAGTCTATCCGGAATAGTATAAAACTCATACTCTAAGGCAACTTTTGGGTTTGTGCCTGGTGGGATCTTAAATAGGTCAGTCCTAACTTCGCTGGCTCCCTTGTAAGTATGCTTAACATTACACTGAACTGGAGCTTGACAACTAATTGATTGTATGGTTTGATTTCTGCTATCGGGTAGTAGAGAGTCTGCTAATCCTTCTCTACCGAAGGTTCCAGCCCAGGCCAGCAGTCTGGCTTCATCAGAAGTACCTAATTGTGCCAGGTTCAAGTTCTTTAAATTAGCATTATCCAGTGTTGCTTGTAAGCGCTGCTTGACATTGGATTCACATTTTTGCTTTCCTGTGTTCTTTAATGCTATATAATTTTCTGAGGGGTTAGCATTTGCTTGAGACAAGGTGATGGTTTCTATGGTTTGCCCTGATGCACCATAAATAATAGCCTGACTATTGCTAAATTCAGCTTTAGTGCCATCAGCTAGAATAATCGCCTGCACTTTATTTTGGGCATCGTATTCAATTTTGAACTCAGATAACCGGTCTCTAATTTCTGATTCCTGTAGTGGGCTTTGTCCACCTACAACAGCTTTGGGTTTGGGAACTGAAACACCTTTAAAGGCAATCTCATAGATCCGAAATTCTTCCTCTGGTAAATTTACCTGCATGCGTTGTTCTGCCCCTGTGGATGGAGAGACGATCAGCACTTCGTTATATCCGGCAGAATAGGGTGTCTGTTGAATAACACCATAATCTTTGGCGAGGGCTCCAAACAGTCGATCCACCAACTCTTCAATTGAACGGGGAATGCCATAGGGAATAATTTCATCTACTGCGTCATCAATCGTGTCATTTATCACGTCTTCGATTTCTTCATTAATTCCCCCAGGAAGTTTGGGAACCTTAACTTTTGGAATAATATCGTCTAAACCAAAAGCCCAGGTGTAACTTGCTGAAAACACTATGGATAATGTGACTAAGGATGACCGAAAGATCAGCTTTCGGATTGAGAACTTGGTTCGGGATACTTGTGCCATGATCAGTGTGTAGGAATGGAACAATTATCTGAAGAGATATAGCGTTATGGGCAAGGCAAGAGGCAAGAGGCAAGAGGCAAAAGTTAACGTGCATTAGCTTTTGCTGCTTTTATCAATGTCAAACACCTTAATACCTAGTGCTATATCTGATCGAGAGGTTGAGCGTTATGCCGAATCTTCTAGATATAGAGCAGCTAGCACCTGAATCTGTAAATCACTGGAAGCGTTATCTGGCTGTTCAATAATTTGGTTGGATTGTGCCAGTTCAGTAGGGTGCGTGATAAGACGGGCTCCCTCCAATTTTATAGGTAGCCAGTATTGGGACAGTCCGTCCCGTAACGCACCACTGGATTAAACAGCATGGATTGAGATGCATCCCTTTTAGAGTGACCTGTAGACTATTACAGTATCTTGAACATTAGTATTAGTAAGTGGCTCCCATCAACTTACTAATCGTGACAATTTTTAAACAGACTTAAGAATTGGATAATAAGGGTTGGATTGATTACAATCTCAAATCAAATTACCTATCAGATAGTTAATATAATATTTTCTACCTCGACTATATTAACTAGACATACAGTCAATGTAGGCGAAGCTTTGATGAAGTATCACTCAAGTTTTATTAAACTTAAGTTAAGCAGAGCTTTCACATTTCATCCTAAAAGGGTGACAAGCATACTGTAACTCTTGTAAAATCTAGTAAGTAGATAGGTTAAATTATCCGTTAAATAGTGTTGAATTCACATTTGTGAAAACCTTTTGAATACAGGCTTCCAGCTTCATTCTAGAATTATGAAGTTTAACCTGTATTTATGCCTACCTAGCCTATAATTGTGATAATCTATATTAAATGGATAATGGCGGAGCATGCAAGGAAAATCTTTCTTAGGATTGCTTAGGATTGGCAGCTTAGCAGCCTTCATAGTTGGTAGCCAGGTAAGGATTAATGCTCAAGTGCCTTCACACTTAGTATCATCCAATTGGAGCGGTGAATATTCACTATCGATTAATGGACAGACCTTTGAAAACATCCCGATTTCCGTCCAGTTAGATTTTTCACTGAGGTGACGGGAAACTGGTCAACTGGTACTGGTATATCTGGATCTGTAGCGGCAACCTTTGGGGATGACTGGGAATGGAAGGTAGACTCTGGATTGGGCAAGGATGGTATCTCTACCGTTGACAGACCTGAAATAACAGCTCCTTTCGATGTGCCTGCGACTGTCCCCACCTGCTTGAGTAACTACAAAGGAACTGGAACATTAGCCCCTAATACCCGAGAAATAACTTTTAATTATATTGGCTACCACTGCCATGGCAGCAAAACAACCGGAGAGGGAACCTTGAAGCTGATAGAAGAAGTGCAATCTTGGTATAACCAAGGTATAATTAAGGAGTAGGGCTTGTTAATAAAGTCACTATGAAAACCGCAATTTCACTTCCAGACTCAGTTTTTGAAGAGGCAGAAGCCCTTGCTTAACAGATGGGCTTGTCACGTAGTGAACTGTACCTAAAAGCATTAAAAGCTTATCTTAAAAGGTACAATCGCCATCAAATTTTACACAAGCTCAATGAAGTCTACTATAAATAGTCTTCTGAGCTAGATCCAGTGATGGCAAAGATACAATTCATGTCTCTAGCTCATGGTGAATGGTAATGTATCGTCCTAACGCTTACCACTAAGCTGATGAGTGCGATCGCACTATTGCCTATTGCCTATTGCCTATTGCCTATTGCCTATTGCCTATTGCCTATTGCCTATTGCCTATTGCCTATTGCCTATTGCCTATTGCCTATTGCCTCACTTCGCCTCCATCCAATTATCCCCAGCATGTATTTCCACAACTAAAGGAACACTTAACTTAACTGCTGATTCCATAGTTTCCCGAATTTTTACCTGCAATTCTTCCCATTCATCTGGGGGAATTTCAAATATTAATTCATCATGGACTTGTAATAGCAACCGCGCCTGATATTTCTGTAATTCTTGATACAGATTAACCATAGTAATTTTGATGATATCAGCGCTAGAGCCTTGAATCGGGGAATTAGCTGCTGCTCTTAATGACCCAGCATCATAGGGATTGATACTCTTAAGTTTATCGAGATCAATCTGATCGAGAGCTTTACCTTGCAGCCTTCTAAGACTGTTACCACCAAAGCTAAAGTAGCGACGGCGTCCGAGTATAGTTTCTACATAGCCTTGTGCGATCGCTTTTTTCTTAGTTTCCTCTAAATAAGCAAACACTAGAGGATAGCGTTGGTTCAATCGATCAATAAATTCTTTTCCTTCAGCTGTCGATACCTTAGCTTCGCGAGCAAACCGTTGTGCTCCCATGCCGTAAATTACGCCAAAATTAATTATTTTACCCAAGCGCCGCTCTTCAGCAGTAATGTCTTCTTTATCAAATAACATTTGCGCTGTCAAGGTATGGACATCCGCTTGAGTTTGATAAGCTTCCACTAGCACTGGCTCTTGACTCAAGTGAGCTAGGATTCGTAACTCAATTTGGGAATAGTCAGCAGATACCAACAGCCAACCGGATTCTGGAATAAAACCCTTCCGAATCTGGCGACTAAAATCAGTACGAATAGGAATATTTTGTAAATTAGGACTAGATGAAGATAATCTACCAGTTGTGGTCACGGTCTGGTTGAAATCCGTATGTACTCGTTTAGTATCAGAACGCATCAGTGCTGGTAAAGCATCCACATAAGTAGATTTCAATTTAGATAAACTACGGTATTCCAAAACAGCATCTACTACGGGATGGTCTCCTTGTAATTTAGCTAAGATAGTAGCATCGGTAGAGTAACCGGTTTTAGTTTTACGAGACTTCCTACGATCTAACCCTAGTTTCTCAAATAGTAACTGACTAAGCTGTTTAGGGGAACCTAAATTGAATTCTTGTCCAGCATCTTGATAGGCTTGCTGCTTAATTGCCACTAAATCCTTTTCCAGCTCTTGAGAGAACTGTTCCAGATAATCCTTATCAATACTAATCCCCTGGTATTCCATCTCAGCTAATACCGGTTCCAGGGGTTGCTCTACATCTAGCAACAATTCCTGCAATGCTGGAATTTTCGCCAATTCTTCTCGTAATTTAGAAACTATTCCGAAGGTGGTATAAGCATCCATCCCACAGTAATCCGCTACAGTGGGAATGTCTAAATCTCTGATAGTTTTCCCTTTTGGAACCAAGTCATTATAACTTTGTGCTTCTATTCCTAAATAGTGCAGCCCTAGGTCACTAAGTTTATGGCTAGTTTCGGGATTGAGTACATAACTCGCTAGCATGGTATCGAATACCACTCCTGCTAGCTGAATCCCGTTACAACGTAAGACTAGTCGGTCGAATTTACTATTTTGTAATACTTTGGGATAATCTGAGCTTTCTAAAATTGGACGTAGGGATTCTAAGACAATATCCTTGTCTAAATTAGTCCCATCCTTATGACCGATAGGAATATAAGCAACATCAGTAAATTCTTTTCCCCAACAACAGCCAATCCCCACCAACTGAGCATCTCGTGGTTCCAAATCACTGGTTTCTGTATCCCAAGCCACAGGATTTCCAGCATCGGTATAGTATTTCAGCTGTTCAACTAATTGATTGAGCTTGTCTACAGTATCGATAATTTGTGGTTGAATCGAACCAGTATTAGACCCTTGCTCTTGAAACTCTTCCGTTTCCGCTACACTGAAAAAGGAAATATCATCATCTTCCTGAGTATCAGTATCACTATCAGTATTTGAAACAGTATCACTAACAGTATCATTTGGGGCATTATTTTGACTATCCTCTAGCACTACGCCACCAAAACGCTGCTGAAGTTTATCTATTTGACTGATAAATGACTTTAATTCTAATCGCTCCAATAGCGGTTTGAGCACTTGAGGATCGAATCCTTGGAGCTGACATTGGTCTAAATCAATATCGATAGGAGTATCAAATCGTAATTGAGCCAAATAGCGAGCATGTTCCGCATCTGACTTACCTACTTCCAGCTTTTTCTTAACGGCACCCTTAATAGTATCAAGGGAAGCATAAATATTATCCAGGTTTTGGTATTCTTTGAGTAACTTAACTGCAGTCTTTGCTCCGATGCCCTTAACTCCAGGAATATTATCGGATGGATCGCCACAGAGGGCTTTATAATCCACGACTTGAGAGGGTAATACTCCCAATTTTGCTTCTACTTCCTCTAAGCCATATTCCGTTGGGCCAACTGTAGCACTCCCCCTAGAAAACGGACCACTGAGATATAAAACGGTAATTCCTTTGTCTGGAGCAACTAGTTGAAATAAATCGCGATCGCCAGATACAACTTTGACACGATAGCCTTGATCAATAGCTTGGTGAGCTAAGGTTGCCAATACATCATCAGCTTCATAACCAGGAGAAGTTATTACTGGGATTCTTAACCCTTGTAGTAACTGCTGGAGATTCTTGACATCTGGTAAGAAATCTTCTGGTGTTTCGGTGCGATTGGCTTTATAAGTAGCATCGGCTTGTTGGCGAAAGGTGGCTTCTTTGGTATCGAAAGCAATTGCGATCACATTCGGGTTTTCTGACTCCATTACCTCTAGCAAAGATTTAATGAAGCCAAAACAGACACTGGTCGGAATTCCAGTTTTAGTCCGTAATCCACCCTGACGACTTTTGGCAAAAGCAAAATAGGAGCGAAAAGCCAGAGAATGACCATCAATTAGGATCAGTAGGGGGGATGCTACCATTGGGGAATCATCAGGGACCGGGGGAGAGTTCTCAGAAGAAGTAGATTTGGGCATATCCCTATTTTAGCTATATTGTAGCGATGGCTTGTTTGTTGACAGCCAGGGAATTCCGGATTAACTGAGGCTTAGCAGGTAAGTAACTAAGGATGAATCATTAACTGTCTAGGGTATAGGTTAACTGGCTAATGGGATCTCAACTATAGTTAATTAACTACTATTCCGTTAGGGTGCTGGTTGTCTGATCGACTTTGCGATGAAGCGATCGCGCCCCGCGTGGCCTACGGCCAATCGCATCGAAGCCACTCACTGAACTCGGGAATTTACCATATAGTCAACTAACTACTATTCCGTTCGGGTGCTGGTTGTCTGATCGGCGTTGCGATGAAGCGAACGCGCCCCGCGTGGCCTACGGCCTCAGCTTCCGCGCTTATGCGATCGCATGGAATAGCCATGTGTTGATCACAGCTTACTCACTAACTCTACCGGGAAGGTGTGTTATTAACGAAACCTGAGCAGTGTTTTGCTCACAGCTTACTCAGTAACTCTACCGGTAAGGTGCGTTATTAAAGAATCCTAGCAATTCAGCACCTTTGTGGTGTGTCTATTTTTGCGTAAGTCCTGTTGATGATGAAGGCATCAACTTTTGTTTTATGGAGTATAAGAAACAACTATACCGAATTGGACAGCATCAATCCTAGCCAGGAAACTTCCTAGAAATAGTCTACGATTGTTTCTAACGTCATGCAAAATCAAAATATGGCAATTTTGTCAAATACTTGTTACGATTCTTCATTAAAGGTCAGATAGGTTAACGGTTGATACATTTACCGATACCTAGGGTGACCATGACTAGGGCTGCTCTAGCCAGCCAAAACCCATGATTAGTTTTTAAGGAGCTCAACTATGTCTAAACCTGTAGAACTTTCCCTGGAACAAAAATTTAACCTGCGGTCCTTTGAATCTCAGGTCCAGAAAATGAGCCGTGAGCAAGCTCAGGAATTCCTAATCAAACTCTATGAGCAAATGATGATGCGTGAAACAATGTACAAAGAAGTCCTAAAACACGAGTGGGGATTATAGCTAAAGCCCTAGTCTGATTGTTATTGGCCTTAATTGAGCCGCGACCTCCTTCTCTTGCTCAATTCCGTAGGTAGGAAAGGAGCTGGGGATGCTGGGGCGTCAACTCGAATTATATTAAGATTTAATTAAAATTAAAATTGATTGATTCAACTTATTGTTAACTAATATCATCAGCGTAAGTATTATCACCGTAGGCTTGCTTAAAGGGAAGTCTTCAGCCTTCAGCGTTCAGCCGTCAGTAGACGTAACAGATATTAAACGAATGCTTACCTGTTTTATTCACAAGGTGTTCGCGTAGCGTGCGCGTAGCGCTAATCGCTGTTCGCTGATATCTGATAGCTTACGGATTGGCAATACCCCAATTCACTCTAGGGCAGCCAGGATGAATAGTTGATAAATTTATATAAAATAATCCCAAACTCTCTAAAACTATCTAAAGTAATTGTAAAGTGTTCTAGTCTGAAAGAAACTCTAAGAAAAAGCGATCCTCCCTGCATATGTTTCAGCATTGCCTAGTCTGCACCGACTTCTCCGACGGTTTATATCGGCTAGTAGATTTTGTCCCCAGTTTAGCGGCTGGTGGGCTCAAGAAAATCATCTTCTGCAACTTTGTTCCGCTTTGGGAAGAGGGAGAAATACCTCGTATTGATGAAGAAGGAATAGAACAAGCTCGCCGCCGCTTTGAAGAGGGTTTGACCAATATACCTGAAGGGGTAGAGGTTCACATCGAAGTGACCTCAGGTCGTCCTAGTGACAGTATTCCTAAAATCGCCAAACGTTACGATGCTGATGTCATCCTGATTGGCACGCCAGTGCGCAGCTTATTACAAGAAAAGCTTTTCGGTAGCACTACAGCAACCTTGACCAAGGAATGTAGTACACCATTGCTAATGCTGCGACCACAACTGATTTCAGCTTACACCTGCGAAGAACTCGATCTACGCTGCAAACATCTATTCCGGTATTTACTAATTCCCTATGACGGCACTACAGCCTCGAACTATACCGTCGAAAGGGTCAAAGAGTATGCTAAACAAGCACCAGATAACTCAATCAAGCAGTGTATGCTGTTGTGGGTAGTCAGCGAAGGGGGGCGCAGAGAATTATCCAAGGACCCTCAGTTACAAAAAGCTCAAGACAAGCTAGAACCAGTAAAAGCAGAGTTAGAAGAGCTGGGCTTACAGGTCAATACGGACGTGCGAGTGGGCAATCCCCGTGAAGAGATTTTAGACACAGCCTTAGAATTTGATATTACTGCGATCGCAATCTCTTCCGATCACAAAGGAAAATTCTTAGATTGGTCAGTGCGTAGCTTAGCCGGTGATTTAATGCGCAGCAGCTGGCACCCTGTTCTCTTCTTTCCACCACAAAGCTAGGATCGAGAGTATAGGGTTTTATGCAGAGTTCTAATAAAATAAAGCCGTTCCACTTTGATAGTGAATAATAAATCCAACATATGATCAGAAAGATTAGTGGTTGGCGAAGATTACTAGTGGTGTGCATCTCTGTGGCGCTAGCTTTTACAGCTTTTCCTGCGCCATCTTATGCTACTAGTCCTGCGATCGCTCAATTTACCCCATCATCTCGTTTAGAAAACATCTCATTTGAGAACCAGGTAAAATTTCAACTTGCTGCGGCTACAGACAATTGCCGCAAAGTGGTGACTAGAGGCAGTGATCTCAATGTCCGCAGTGGACCCGGTAGCAATTACCGGATTATCGGTTTTGTCAAAAACGGGTCTGAG
The DNA here is from genome assembly GCF_010672265.1 of Moorena sp. SIO3A2. Lineage (NCBI taxonomy): Bacteria > Bacillati > Cyanobacteriota > Cyanophyceae > Coleofasciculales > Coleofasciculaceae > Moorena > Moorena sp. SIO3A2. The sequence continues at coordinate 240,716 of NZ_JAAHHC010000006.1, read as the reverse complement.
GTTACCCTTGAGCAAATAGTAAACCAAGACTGGGCAAAAATTTCTTCTCCCTTGTCAGGTTATATTTCTCAGCGGTATCTCCAATCCTGTCCACCACCACCTAAACAGGAATGTCGCATAGTTTCGACCAATACTGGCAGGGGTCTGAATGTACGTCAGAGTCCTGGTGGTAAGATTATTGGTGACTTGGACAATGGCGCTAAAGTCACTATCGTCAATACCATTACTGATGGTTGGGTACAGGTTGTCTCTCCCCTAAAAGGTTATGTTTCCGACCGGTATCTTAAACCCTGTCCACCTCCTCCTCCGAAAGAAGAATGTCGTCTAGTTTCGACTAAGGGTAACCCGCTCAATGTGCGTGCGACCCCCGGTGGTACCATTGTCGGTGTTGTAGAAAATGGTACTAAGGTCACTATCAAGGGTACTAGTACTGATGGTTGGGTACCGATTGTTTCGCCCCAGAAAGGTTATGTGTCTGAGGCATATCTTCAACCCTGTCCCACCGTCAAAGAACAGTGTGGTACAGTTACCACTCGTGGTAGTGATCTGATCGTGCGTTCAACCCCTGGTGGTCCCAGTATCGGTACATTAAAAAATGGTACTGAGGTCAAGATTGAGAGTATAGGTGCCGATGGCTGGCTGAAGATTTCAGAACCCATAATCGGTTATGTGTCTGGCCAGTTTGTTACGATAAAACCTTGTCCAACACCACCACCATCTGAAGAGAATTGTCGGCAAGTTTCAGCACCACAGGGTTTAAATGTCCGCAAAGCACCGTCAAATGATGGCGAGATTATTGGAATTCTCGCTGATGGTTCTAAGGTAACGATTGTTAATCGTGGAAATAATGGCTGGGTTCCTATTTCTGCGCCCTTACAAGGTTACGTTACTGGCAAGTATCTGATCTATTGTCCTGAGTCTAAGCCAGAAGAGGAGTCAGAACCAGTGGGTTAACGCTGAGATCTGGCTGAGATCTGGCAGCATTGTCGATCTAGCGATGCAGCTAAGATTGTAGGGTGCGTTAATAACGCACCCTACTGCTGATCTGTAAGTATCGAGCATGCACGTTGTTATAAGCTATAATTCTTTAACCATTCAGCTATCAGCTATCAGCTCTCAGCTATCAGCTCTCAGCTTTGGAATCAAACAAGTAAGCATTGCTTTAATCTCTGTTAAGTCAGCTGACGGCAGCTCAAGTAGCTTGGCCATTCCCCTAGCCTGGCCAACGGCTGACCGCTGACTGCTGAATGCTTACATAATTTTAAGTCCACTTCCGGAAAAATGTATTGTCTTTCCAAGCAGAAGCTGTCCGTGCTTCAATAGCAGTCATTTGTTCTGAACTCAACGATTGAAATGCTTGGGCTACTTTAAAATTTGATTCTAATTGCTTGACGGATTCGGCAGCAATAATACAACAATGTACTCCCTCCAGAGACAAAACATAACCCATAGCTTGATCCATTCCATCTAAGACACCATTTTTGAATAACCTGCCATAAGCCGGAACTTTCATAGCAACGACTCCTACATTTTTCTCTCGCGCCACTGGTAAAACAGTTTTGGCAAAAGGACGAGGATGATGAACATCTGCCGCATTGAGAGAAATTAAGGTGGTATCAAAGGGATAGCGCCGCAACCCTTCTGCAATCACATCCGGTTCGTGATGTCCGGTAATACCTAAATATTTTACAATTCCTTGTTCTTTTGCTTCTTCAAAGGCTTTGATAGCGCCATTGGGACTAAAAATCTGATCTAACGTTTCGTGAAAAGAAACATGATGTAATTGCCATAAATCGATAGAATCAGTTTGAAGGCGTTTAAGCGATCGCTCTAACTCTCGCCAAGCCCCATCTCGATCTCGTTGTGCTGTTTTTGTTGCTAAAAATAGATTAGAGCGATAAGCGGGTAATACCTTACCCATATATTCTTCGCTGGGGCCATAACTAGCCGCCGTATCAAAATAACGAATTCCAAACTGTAACGCCGCTTCAATTTGGGCGACGGCATCAGCTTCTCGATTCATCTTCGACAAAGGCGTTTTTCCTGCACCTCCCAATCCAAAGATTGGAACTTTCACCCCCGTTTTACCTAACACTCGTTCTGGCATTGTAGCTGCTGTTGGCAGTTGAATAGCTGCTGTTGCTGACAGTTGAGACTGCTGTTGATGCCATGCTGCACTTCCAACAATACCACCCGCAGCAGCAACACTGGTCACGATCAACTGACGTCGAGTTGTTTTACGTGTCATCGCTCGCCTATTTTACAGTAGGTTTGCCCGTATTTTAGCCTGGTTTCTGCAACCTAAGCATATGCGCTACGCGCACGCTACGCAAACAGCTGACAAAGTACTTGTCGCCAAGATTGCTAACTTGATCTATTCCAATGGTGGAAACATTATCTACGCCGATAAACATACAGGTTTGGCAACTGGAATTAAATCAGGAAAAAAAACTTAAACTCTTATCCCTGTATTGATGCAGCCCTTCCCTATCAGCAACTGTATCGCTTTATGATAACACTAAAAACTCCTCAGATATCTTGACACTGTTCCCTATTCCCTATTCCCTGTTCCCTTTTGATATCAATCTTATGTTTACCTATCACATAAAAATACTATATATAGCAGTCGCCAGGGCAGTTAGGACATGACAAAAGTCTCAAAGCTAAGTATAGCAATAGTTTTACTTCTGACTTCTGACTTCTGACTTCTGACTTCTGCTATATTCATAGTAGCTGAGGAAATTTTAGATGGACTTTACCTTAGGGCGTCAAGGGTTTTACACAGAAATAAATCAGCCAGATGACCAAATTCATTTGGCAAGAGCAGCGCTTTACATAGCTGAGGAAGAATACCCGGATCTGGCTATTGATGATTACTTGAATGCCTTAGATGTGATGGCATCTGAAGTAGAGGAGCGTTTGCCTGAGCAACGCTATCCCCTGCGAGTGATTAAAACTCTTAATCAGTATTTCTATGATGACCTAGGATATTCGGGCAATAGCAGTGATTACTACGATCCCCGTAATAGTTTCCTAAATCAGGTCATGGATCGGCGCACAGGTATTCCGATTAGCCTTTCGGTGGTGTACCTGGAAGTCGCTCGACGCCTTGATTTTCCCATGGTTGGTATTGGGATGCCAGGGCATTTCCTAATTCGCCCAGAGTTTGAGCAGGTGGGGATCTTTGTAGATGCTTTCGATGGTGGTGAGATTTTATTTGAACAAGATTGCGAGGAACGACTAACCCAAATTTATGGTCATCCGGTAACCCTACAACCAAGTTTCCTAGCACCGGTGAGTAATCGGCAGCTGTTAGCAAGGATGCTCATGAATCTTAAATTGATTTATCTCAATGGCCAAGACTTACCTAGAGCGCTAGCCGCAGTTGAGCGCATGTTGTTGCTGTTTCCTAATGCACCGGTACAACTGCGGGATCGGGGGCTGATTTACTCCCAGTTGGGATATTTATCAGAAGCATGCCAGGATTTGGAACATTATTTGGAAATCCTGCCCCAAGCTGAGGATGCTGATATCATTCGTCGGTTACTTCAACAGATCGGAAATCTGTAGAGGCTTCTATGCATATGTTTACCTAATCCCTAATCCCTAATGACTACACTCACGTCGGTAAATCTCCTCTGCTACTAACTTAAGGCGTCTGAGTTGGGCTTTCATATCATTCTGAGTCCATTGGGCAGCAAAGCTGTTGAATCCCCAGCTAACGATGGGGTTGGGAATTTCAAATTCAAAACGGTTGACCAAACGGGTGCCTTGTTCAGCTGGCTGACACTCCCAGCGGTCTCGTCCTTTGAAAAAACCCTGGAACTGCCAAACCACTAACCCTGGCTTGCGCTCAATAACCACACTCTTGAGAGTCGGCTGCAACCAGGGAATGTTAATAATAAACCGCGAGCGACTCCCGACATCAGTACTCCACTGCCCCACTGATTCACAACGCAAAATCGGGTTGAGCCAGCGATGCATTAAGCTCTGGTCAGTGATACAGCGCTCGACAATGGTGGCGCTCGCATTAATTTTAATGGATTGTTCAAAAATTTGGGCGTTTTGCATGTAAAATTTCCACATTATCGAAGAGGGGAGTTTGAGGGGAAAATTCATCCGAGACCTAAGAGGACGGGGTATTCTTTTCCCAATATGCGTTAATAAGCGAAAAAACTGGGTATCGATCCTACCCGGCTACCCCCGGAACGTTCGCGCAGCGTGGCCTACGGCCAGGGAAAGTTACGCCCATGGAGTTAACAGCCACTTAGTTGGTTGTGCCTGGGAATCCCCATCCTATACCGGTTGGGGAGGTTCAATGAACTATCTTGATTACCGTGGCAGCTAGCCACACTACCAGACCACTAGAGTTGTGAGGAGGAAAAATTAATCAAGACTTGATTTTTGTACATCAATTCGCTCTAAATATAAGGGTTACGTCTTGAGTGACTGACAAACCTACCAAGAAATCTTTCAGCTCCCGAGTGTCCGACGTCACATCGGGGCAAATGCCGATTCAACACTCAATCAAGTTACCCAGCTAACCAGCGGGGGTAAGACCCCCTAAGCCAAGCAGTTGACTCCTGTCGGCAACTATGGGTAAATTCTATCAGCACTCCTGGGTCAAGATTTGTCAGTTAGGCAAGATTAAGCCACATCTGTGGAAAATTTGAGGAGTAAAACGTTCTCCATGAACATCTCAACCTTTACTTTTAAATCTTCTTGTCGTACCTTCTGCTCAAGGTTATTTTCAGTCAGCACCCTCCTCTGAAGAGACCAGGCGTAGATAGCCTCCCTTCAGGTAGCTGACCAGCCTAAGACCTTGACCCAAGGGGTTGCCCTTAAGGTAAAGGATCTACGTTGTTGGCAAGTGTTAAAGTTCCTACCTTGGGGTACTTTGCCCGCTCCAAGCTCTAGAACCGAGTCGTTAAACAATTAGACGAGGGCTAAGACAGTGCGGTTCGGAAAGTACCGACCAACAACGTTGGCGAGGCAAACGTTACCTTGTGCAGAATCGGCGATTCCGGCTTTAACTGGAAAGCACAACAACTGCACCTCTTGTTGTCCAGCTCTTTTTGGGACGGCAGTCTATACCGCAGCGTCTCGGTTCCTCTGGGGTCACCAGACGCGCAGCTTCCCCGCTGCTCAACTTATCTAGTTGAGACGATAATACCGTGCTCCTCACCAGACCACAGTAGTCACAAGGAACTTAAAAAACTTAGGGTTGCCTGTGACATTGGACAATTTAAGTAAGAACAAAGACTATGAATGGAACTTGGGAAGGTATCTTCCAAATTGTAGGAGTGGGTGTGCAGCCATCGGCACACCTGGTTTTAGCCCAGACAGGAGTTCCCGCATTAGACCAAGTTTTGGCAGATGGGGGAACCACCTTACTGAATGTGGTTAAATCGATCGCAATCTTAGTCATTGGTCTTATCCTTGCTAAGATTGCTGCTGGTATTACCAAAGCAGTACTGAATCGCACCAATATTGACAACAACATTGCTCAGTGGGCTACTGGCGGTCAGCCAGGAAGCGAGCCTCCTCCCATTGAGCAATGGTTATCCGGGGCAGTTTTCTGGATTATCATCGTTTTCACGGTAGTGGCGGTTCTAGAAACCCTCAAGCTAGATACGGTTTCCGGACCCCTGAATAGTTTTCTAGACACCATCCTCGGCTTCCTCCCCAGTGTCTTTGGTGCGGCGATTCTATTGGGCATTGCCTGGTTAATCGGAACTATCGTCAAGATGATAGTAGTCAGGACCCTCAATGCATTGAATCTCGATCAGCGCTTGGGTGAGCAAGTCGGCGATGGTGGTACTAGTCAGTTCTCTCTGGCTCAAACCATTGGCAATGCCCTTTACTACTTAATCTTCTTACTGTTTCTGCCATCGGTCTTAGAGACCCTAGGCTTACAGGGAACTCTCGATCCAGTACTAACTATGCTGGGTGAGATTTGGGGGATTGTGCCCAATATTGGCGCAGCCATAGCAATTGGTGCTATTGGTTGGTTTATTGCTCAACTTGTGCAACGTCTTGTCACTAGTTTCTTGACAGCAGCAGGTACAAATCAGATCGGGGAGCGGTTTGGACTAAGTAGCTCTGGTGGTCGCTCCCTAGCGGGGATTATCGGTACGATTGTCTATGTCCTGATTTTGATTCCCGTTGCTACCGCTGCCCTTAATGCCTTGCAGATCCAGGCCATCTCTGGCCCTTCGATCGCAATGTTAAGCCAGGTTACTAATACCATCCCCAAACTATTTGCTGCGGCTGGTATTCTGGCAGTTTTCTACGTAATCGGACAGTTTGTTAATGATCTGCTCACCAACGTCCTGACAGACCTTGGCTTCAACAATTTATTTAATTGGCTAGGTTTTTCCGCCAGCGCTCCTAGCACCACTGATGAAACAACTGATGAAATAGCAGAATCAGACACACCACAGAACCCACTTACCAGTCGCACCCCTTCTGAGCTAGCGGGACTGCTTGTACTGATTGGTATCATGATCGCTGGTATTGTGGCAGCAACGGATGTGTTACAGATTCCCGCCTTAACTGACATTGTCGGTGGGGTTGGTTTCATTGGTGCTCGGGTGCTGTCCGGGTTAGTAGTCCTTGCTATCGGTCTATTCCTAGCCAATTTTGCTTTCAACTTGATTACTGGCTCCGGCGCTCGCCAATCAAATATCCTGGCACAAGTAGCTAGGATTGCGATTATTGCCTTTTCTTTAGCCCTAGGTCTACAACAAATGGGCATTGCCCCTGATATTGTGAACTTAGCCTTTGGTTTGCTCTTAGGTGCAATCGCGGTTGCGATCGCATTAGCCTTCGGTCTCGGAGGTCGCGATGTTGCTGGTGAGCAAGTTAGAGAATGGCTAGATTCTTTCAAAAAGTAACTCGAAGTTATTCGCGTAGCGTGGCCTAAAGGCCAAGGTTGTTCGCCCTTTTTGAATTAAGAATTAAGAATGTAGAATGTAGAATTAAGAATTCTACATTCTACATTCTACATTCTACATTCTTACAAACAACTTTCAACCTTCAACTTTCGATAATCTTGCCCTCAATTCTCCTTTAATGCGATGGAGAATTGAGGTTTCGTCTAAAGAGGAGAGAATTCGTCTAACAACGGCTTTTGGTCCATCTTCTCCCCAGGATGCTCCATTGGCTAAATAGGTTTTGGTAATTTGTCCAATACCATAGCCAGAAACTCCAGCAACACTAGCTTGGGTGATGGCAACGGACATATATGGCGCTAGGGAAACCCCACCAGTGACAGGAGCAGAAATGCCTAAAATACTTTTTAAGCTACTCAGTCCCAAGTTAGCCAAGAGTTCACTAGCACCAATACCTCCCATACTCATAGCGATTTTTTGTAATAATTGAACAGCTCCCTGCTCAGTCATAGCAATACCATAGAGACGGGATAAAGTAAGAATCATTACCACATCAACTACAGTAGCGGTGAGGATATCCACAACAGTAACTGGATTGAGAGCAATCACAAATGCTTTAGTTATCACTGCTTTCCAGATAATTTGATTGGCACTGTCATCCCGAATCTTCATTTTTCGGTTGACCAAGTTTTCATTCAACTCATCCGCGTAAAGCATGGTGTTAAGAGCAACAAGGGATTTACCTTCCCGATGTAAAATCTCCAGAATTTTTAGTTTCAAATCTTCAATCTGGGGTTTCCCTCGGCGGCGCTTGACCTGAATGTTGCCATTAGGCGATCGCACTGCTACAGATACCAAAGGTGAAGCAGCAACCATCACAATTTCTGCTGGTGAAAGCAACTGCTTGACCCGTTCATCCCGAATTTTTCTGTAAATTGCCATGCGATCAGCATCGGGATATTGGTCAATCTTGTTCAACACCAGTAACATCGGTTTCCCACTAGCTCTTAACTGAGATAGAGCTTGGTACTCTACCTTAGTCATATCACCAGCAATAATAAACAGCAGTAAATCTGCCTGTTTAGCCACCTCTAGAGCTAAGGCTTCCCGAGTTTCCCCATCTACTTCATCAATCCCTGGGGTATCGATTAGCTGAATTTGGGAATTACCAATACTGGGTAGGGCAACCTGTAGAATATCCTGTTGGCTATGATTTGGACTAGGGGTTTCTTGACTAGAGGTTTGACTAGGGCTTTGATTATGGCTTTGATTATGGGGCTGCCAATGGGCAGTTTGAGCATTCTGAGTCACCCCATGTAGGGCACCAGTTTCAAATACAGGTTGACCGACTAAGGCATTGAGTACAGAGGATTTCCCTCGTCCCACCATGCCAAAGGCCGCAATTTGGATACAGGTATTTTCCAGCTTCTCAAGCAGATTGCCTAAGTCTTGGATTTGAGCATCTAAACCAGCTTTTTCTCTACGGGATAAGTCAAGATTAGCGACTAGATCCCTGAGGGAGTCTTGTGCCTGTTTGTAGTTCAGTTCTGCCTGGATTTGCTCAAAACCTGAAATTGCGCTATCTAAATCCTGATCAAAATCTAGAGAGTTAACAGAGTCAGACTCAGGCCAGAATTCGGTCAAAACGGCACCTCCTGGTTAGGACACTTCTGCTTTCGATCCTAGAGCATCAGTTCAGGAATCACTTTTGAGAAGAGGGCGAATATAGAAATAGATGCGTAAGCATTCAGCTATCAGCCGTCAGCCGTCAGCTTTTGAATAAAAGAAGTAAGCATTCGAATAATGCTGAGTTAGGTTCCAGCCTCGAAGCCTGTGGCACAAACTATTTGCCTGTGCCACAAAGCACCTCAAGTAGCGTGCGTGGCCTACGGCCAATGGCTGATAGCTGTTCGCGCAGCGTGCGCGTAGCGCTTAAGCTGACGGCTGAATGCTTACATAGATGCTTCACAGCTGACATGGGTTACAGCCATTATTCATCCCTGGTAACTTCCTGATTCCAACCCACAGCTGTCGAAGAGTTAATCATTGCCTTACACCATTGATTCGATGCAAACCATAGGAGAGATATGAGATGATCAGCCAATTCTTAAGTGTTAGTCTAACCTTGCCGATGCTACTGAACTTAGGTCAGAGTCTCACGGATACCCAAATCGTAAATTATGGTAAAGTTAATGATCATACACCAACATGGACTAATTTTGAGGGTAAACTCAATAGTCAAAACCCACCGTCGTTATCCTTGGCCAGCCGGGATGAAGCAAAAGACCAAGAGCAAAAGTGTGAGTGGCTAGACATATGTTCAGAATTGACGGGGGCATCTTTATTGGTTAGCAAAACGCTTTTATAAAAGGTAAGTTAGGTGCTAAAAAAACGTGGGAATTAGCATTGTCCTGCGACTAAATCAGGAAGGAAAATTACGCTATAATGGTACTAGATCTGCCAAGATTCTACAAAGCTTGTAATCCCAGCAAGCCCCTGAGTATGGGAGATGTCAATGATAGAAAATACTATATTGATTTTTCCCCAGTCAGAGGAAATAAAATTATTGAATCCCTCAAGCGAACCATCACCTTAATTTCTCCAGATGAGCCGACTTGTCAGCTATTTACAGGGCATATTGGCTGTGGTAAATCCACAGAATTACTTAGACTAAAAGCTGAATTAGAGCAACAAAAATTTCATGTGGTTTATTTTGAGTCGTCTCAAGATTTAGACATGGCTGATGTTGATCTAAGCGATATTTTGCTGAGTATAGCTGGTCAAGTCAGTGAAAGTCTGGAGAAAATTAAAATTAATATAAAACCAGGCTATTTTGTCAATCTTTTTACAGAAATTACCGATTTTTTGCGCACACCAATTGAATTAGGTGCTGAAGCAGAATTGTCGGTAGGCATTGGCAAAATAACGGCTAAAACTAAGGAAAGTCCTAAACTGCGGCGTCGATTACGGGAATATCTCGAACCTCGCACTAGTGGCATCTTAGACTCGATTAATGAAGAACTACTAAAACCTGCTACCACTACCCTGAAGAAAAAGGGTAAGGCGGGACTAGTGGTGATTGTGGATAATCTGGACCGGGTGGATATTCGCCCTTTACCCTCTGGGCGTACGCAACCAGAATACTTATTCATTGACCGGGGTGAACAGTTACGCCGACTCAATTGCCATATTGTGTACACAATTCCCTTGGCGTTAACTTTCTCCAATGAGTGCGAAACCCTGAAGAATCGCTTAGGTGGTGGACTTACTCCTAAAATATTACCGATGGTGCCAGTTAAACTGCGCACAGGTAAGGAGTTTCCCGATGGCATGGCTTTGCTACGAGAAATGGTACTGGTTAGAGCTTTCCCCAATCAAACTACTGAGGAACAATTTGCTTTGCTCCCGGAAGTATTTGATAATATAGAAACCTTAAACCGCTTGTGCCGAATTAGTGGTGGTCATGTGCGCAACTTGCTAGGATTATTGTTTGATTGTCTTAGGCAAGAAAACCCACCGATTCCCAGTGAGTGTTTAGAAAATGTGATTCTCGAACGTCGCGATTATCTGATCTCATCAATTACTGATGAGGAGTGGGAATTGCTGTTTCAGGTGGTGCAACAGCAAAAAGTCAGGGGTGATACGGAATACCAAACTCTATTGCGCAGTATGTTTGTCTTTGAATACCGCGATCGCGATGGAAATTGGTTTGGTATAAATCCAGCATTAGAAGAGGCACCGCAGTTTAAGTCATGGTTGAAACAAAATCACCAGCAGACGCTGCCCAATACAACGATAGTACATTAAAGGCTCTCTCTAGAGCGATCGCATTTTCACAAGGGGAATTTTCTCTTGTGATCGTGCGATGTAACTACCAGGGTTTGCAACAACAGATGCTGCAACGCCTCAAAGCACTGTGTCAGCCGCAATACCAGATTACAGAGTTTATCATACCGCCATCAGCTACCACCCTTTATACCACCATCCAAAACTACGAACACAGGGAATTGGGGCGTGGACAGGACAAGGGGATAGACAGATGCGGGAACAGGCAGAGTTCTAGTCCCATTGACTCTTCATCCCTTGACCCTCTTACCTCCTCACCCCCTCATTCCGCATTACTGATTGTTGGTTTAGAGTCAGTGGTTGCCCTTGAGGAATTACTGACCTCTACTAATCAAGTCCGGGATGAGTTTCGTAAACGCCTAACCTTTCCTCTAATATTGTGGGTTAATGACCAAGTACTGCAAAAACTGATCCGGTTGGCACCAGATTTTGCCAGTTGGGCAGCCACTCCCCTCAAGTTTGAACTGACCACCACAGAGTTAGTCAATTTTCTCGGACAAAAGGCTCAAATGGTATTTGCCTGTCTATTGAACTCTGGAAAGCCTTCCCCCTCAACCACGCCACAAATCCCAAATCCTAACCTACCCTACTCGAACGCCAAAGGCGAACAACCTCCCAACCTCCAACCAACCAACCAACCTTGGCCAAAAGGCCACGCTACGCGAACAACCAACCTTGGCCAAAAGGCCACGCTACGCGAACAACATTCCAACCTTGGCCAAAAGGCCACGCTACGCGAACAACATTCCAACCTTGGCCAAAAGGCCACGCTACGCGAACAACATTCCAACCTTGGCCAAAAGGCCACGCTACGCGAACAACCTCCCAACCTTGGCCAAAAGGCCACGCTACGCGAACAACCTCCCAACCTTGGCCAAAAGGCCACGCTACGCGAACAACCTCCCAACCTTGGCCAAAAGGCCACGCTACGCGAACAACCAACCAACCTCCAACCAACCAACCCCGATATTTGTATTACCTATTCCAGAAACTCAGCACTGCAAAACCAACGTCGATTTGAACTGGATTTCGCCCTAAAAGATTTGCACAGTCGTGGCATTACCTTGGACAAGGAATTAGACGCTAGTCTAGAATTTGTTTTGGGTCTAGATGACTATAAACGCGATCGCATAAATCTAGCCAAGAAGCGGTTTCGTAAAAGCTTAAGAGTTTGGCAGCAAACCGATAACTTAGAACGGCAGGGGTTATTATTGTTTTATCTCGGTTTGTGTTACTGTCGCCAGGCTGACCAAAATCAAGCTCATAAACAGCGCTATTGGGAAGAAGCTTGGCCGTATCTGCATCGATGTATGGGAATTTTCACCCAAGCGGGGCGTCACGATCTGGTGGCTATTTTTATTAGTAAGCTAGCTGAACTGCTGCAGCATCTACAAGCGTGGTCATTCTTACAAACCACCTCTCAACAGGCTCTGTCCCTTCATGAAACCTATGGGACTCAGGTGCAACTAGCCCAAGATTACGGTTTTCTGGCAGAAGTAGCCCTTGAGCAATCCCGATGGGACGATGCTGTTCAATTAGCCGAGAAAGCTCTATTAATTTTGGTTGTTGCTGCTGATGATCAGCCCCATGACCAAGGCTTGCATCCATTGCTATTAGCCCAGCTCTATCGATTATTTTTGGTAAAATCCCAAGGAAAGCAGGGAAATTTAGCAGAAGCGGTCAAGCAGCTGGAAAAAGCGAGTCATAAACTAGCAGATGCCATAGAATCCAGCAATTATCACTATGAGCCTCAGCGTTACCTGCACCTGTTGGAACGATTACGTAGCCTTTACTTTGAACAAGGGCAATACCTAGAAGCATTTCGGATTAAACAAGAACAACGGGCAGTGGAGCAGCTGTATGGCTTCCGTGCCTTCATTGGTGCTAGTCGTCTACAGCCACCACGAGGAGCTAATAATCCCAGCTGGCATGGCGTACAGCCACAAGACCTTATTCCCCAGGAAATGGCAGCTTCCGGACGTCAGCGAGATGTAAACCGCTTAATGGAACGGATTACCCGTGCTGATCACAAACTGACAGTTATTCATGGTCAGTCAGGGGTTGGAAAAAGTTCCATTGTTCATGCCGGATTAGTGCCAGCACTCAAAAATAGACCCCTTGGCGATCGCATTGGGTTACCGATTGTGGTACAAGTTTACACCGATTGGGTGGGGGAACTAGATAAACACTTGGCCGATCAGGTATCAGGAAATGGAAATGAAGACCTCTTGATCAGGGAAAAATTTATAAATTCTAATGGTAACGGTAATGGTAACGATCTAATTTATTCTATCCTGGAGCAATTACAACACAACGCCGACAATAACTTGTTAACGGTTTTAATCTTTGATCAGTTTGAAGAGTTTTTCTCCGTTTATTCCCATCAATACCAACGCAAACTGTTTTATATTTTTTTAGTAAATTGTCTTAAATTACCCTATTTAAAACTAATTTTTTCTATCCGAGATAACGCCTTACATAAATTACTAGAACTAGAACATTATACTTGGGAAGTTATAGAAAGTAATATCTTAGATAAAAAGATTCGTTATCCATTAGTCAATTTTTCCTTAGAAGATGCTTATGCAGTTATTCAAAGCTTAACCCATCGGGCTAATTTTTATTTAGAGCCAGCTTTAGTTGACGAATTAGTCAGAGAATTAGGATCTGAAATTGGAGAAGTTCGTCCCATTGAGTTGCAAGTGGTAGGTGCTCAACTCCAAGCTGAAAATATTACGACTTTAGCTCAGTATCAGCACCATGGTCCCAAAGCCAAACTGGTGGAACGGTTTTTAGAAAAAGTTATTAAAGATTGTGGTCCTGAGAATGAAACAGCGGCTTGGCTAGTGTTGTCGTTACTCATTGATGACAATAAAAATCGACCCCTTAAGAATCGCTCGGAGCTAGCCATAGAATCATCCTTAGAAGACCATACATTAGATTTAATATTAGAAATTTTTGAGAAATCAGGATTAGTATTTATATTACCAGAAATTACGATCAACCGCTATCAACTGGTTCACGATTACCTGGTAGACGTTATCCGCAAGAAAAAGCAATCGAAACTGCAAGCAGAATTAGAAAATCTGCGCCAGAAAGACAAACAGAGCCAGGATAAAATTGAGCAACTGGTTAAAGAACAAGAACTCCAAAACCAACTGGCTGAAATAACTAAAAAACAAAGGAAAACCGAAGAAAAGCTGAATCGAATTCTCAGACAACGATTGCGAGAAGCACGTTGGGCAGGAATGGCATTGTTCAGTCTGATGGTGATTACCGGTATACTTGGGGTTCGCTACGCTATCAGTAAAACCAACAACCATTTGAGTGACCTGAGCTACTCCTCAAAAGCTCTAGTTGATGCCAACAGAACCTTTGATGCCCTAATCCTAAGTTTAGAGGCAGCCCAGCAATTGCAGCAATCCCTTGGGGTGAATGCAGAGACCCAGACACGGGTAGTCACTGCTCTACAACAGGCAGTTTATGGGGTCAGAGAACGCAACCGTTTAAAGGGACATCGAGATTGGGTTAGTAGTGTCAGTTTTAGTCCAGATGGTCAGCTGATTGCCTCTGGGAGTCGAGACAAGACTATCAAACTTTGGGGCAAAAACGGTAAGTTGCTCAAAAGTTTCCGAGGTCATCGGGCTGGAATCCAAAGTGTCAGTTTTAGTCAAGATGGTCAGATGCTGGCTAGTGGTAGTGAAGACAAAACCGTCAAGCTATGGGGTAAGGATGGATCCCTAGTAATGACCTTAGATGGGCCAGATGGGCATACCGAAACAGTCCATTGTGTTAGGTTTAGCCCCAATCGCCAGATGATCGCATCGGCTAGTGAGGATAAAACTGTGAAACTTTGGAGTAAAGATGGTGCTTTACTCCATACTCTCACTGGTCACAGTGATTCAGTGTTGGGGGTTAGTATTTCTCCCAATAGTCAGTTAATTGCTTCTGCTAGTAAGGACAAAACTATCAAACTTTGGCGCAGGGACGGAACACTCCTGAAAACCTGGCAAGCTCATACCAAACCAGTGGTGAGTGTCAGTTTTAGTCCTGATGGCAACACTATTGCCTCTACCAGTACAGACAACACTGTCAAACTCTGGCAAACTAATGGGGAATTAATTGATACCCTCGAAGGTCATCGTAATTGGGTTCTTGATGTCAGTTTTAGCTCCGATGGTAAGAGGCTAGCTACGGCTAGTGCTGATCACACCATTAAACTCTGGAACAGTGATGGGGAATTAATCGAAACCTTGGCTGGACATAGCGAAATGGTGGTAGATGTCACTTTCAGTCCCGACAACAAGACCATTGCATCGGCTAGTGCAGACAAAACCATTAGACTCTGGGCTAGTGACGGGGGGATACTGGCACCGATCCGCCATAATCAAACTGTCAGAAGTGTAAGTTTCAGCCCCGATGGTGAAATGATTGCTACTGCTAGTGCAGACAATACCATTCAACTCTTGAGGCGTAAGGATCGTACCAGCAAAACCTTCTTGGCTCATGGTGAACCTTTGACTGCAATTAGTTTCAGCCCTGATAGCACGATTATGGCTAGCGCTAGTGAAGATAAAACGGTTAAACTCTGGAGTTTAGATGGCTCCTTGCTTAATACTCTAGAAGGACACCAGGATCAGGTTTGGGGAGTTAGTTTTAGTCCCGATAGTAAGTTAATTGCCTCTGCTAGTGCTGACAGAACCGTGAAACTCTGGGATTTAGACGGCACCTTAGTCAAGACCTTAGAGGGGCACCAGGATAAAGTTTGGGGAGTCAGTTTTAGCCCAGATGGCAAGCAGATTGCTTCTGCTAGTAATGATGGGACTGTAAAACTCTGGAATACTAAGGGTAAGTTGCTCAAAACCTTAGAAGGGGATAATCAAGAGCATAATGATGCGGTGAATTGGGTTAGTTTCAGTCCAGACGGCGAGATGATTGCTTCTGCTAGTAGTGATGGCACGGTAAAACTCTGGAATCGTGATGGCAAGTTACTCAATACCTTGAAAGGCCATAATGGTGCCGTGAATTGGGTTAGTTTTAGTCCCGATGGAACCTTAATCGCATCTGCTAGTGGTGATACAACGGTTAATCTTTGGAGTCGGGATGGACATTTAATTAATACCTTTAAGGGACACAACGATTCGGTGTTTGGAGTTAGTTTTAGTCCCGATGGCAAGTGGCTAGCTTCTGCTAGTAAAGACAAAACCGTGATCTTGTGGAATTTAGATGTGGATTATTTGCTAGAGCGTGGTTGTAGTTGGTTGTACGATTATTGGCACTATAACCGTGAGGGTCAGAGGGATCAGCTTTGTGGATTTTCACTATAAGGGAGTAGGGAATCGGGAATCGGGAATCGGGAATCGGGAATCGGGAATCGGGAGCAGCGCTATAGTTTATGAACTCTTGACTATTGCCTATTGCCTATTGCCTATTGCCTATTGCCTATTACCCATTACCTAAATATGTCAACTATCAGAAGACTGCTCAACCACCTGTGTAACTTGTTCCACCTCTAATTCTAAAGCTTGGGCAACTTGTTCTATGGTTAACCCCAACGCTAATAACCGAGGTATCGACTTTAATTTGCCTTGAATTTCACCTTCAAGTCTCCCCTCCTGTATACCTTCGGCTTTTGCCTCCTGATAAACTTTGGTTTGCCGTAAATCACTTAAGCTAAACATGGCTTCGATCTCCGTGCGACTGAGTTTGGGTAACTTATACACCAGTATGGTCTCTATTAATTGTAGAAGTTCTCGCTTTTGTCGTTCATTCTCCACCTCCTCAGTGGTTCGTTGAATCAAGTCTTGAGCAAATGCAATGGCAGAATCTTCCTCAGTGACAATTAGCTGTACTGTGGAGATACCCACCGATGGTGCAGAGGTCTCGGCTAATTCATCGAGATAAATCCGAGATACCCTTGGAGAATCGAGTAATTCTCGATACCTAAAAGTAGCTCCTTTCTCCACATTGCGGCTAGGGTAAATCACCACACCACGCCAATCATTGCTGAGTTCGGTTTTGTCTAAGTACAGAAAAATTTCACTAAAAAACCGGGAGTAAAATTGAGAGTCCCTCTGAAATTGGACTTCTACAAAATAAATTGGTTGTTGGGCTGTGGTGATTGTGGGCAGGAATACCCCATCAATTCTTGCATGCTAGTTGTTTGACTTCTACAGAAGCGAATTGATAAGCTTGTGCTTCTGTAGGGGAATGGTTAATTAATTCAAAAAAGATGCTGGGAAACGATTGAAACAGGCGATAAAATATGGTATCGGTTTTCACATTTAGTTCATTACTTAACTATAGAAATTCTACTACCTCATGGGTAGTAGAATTGCACTAACTAATTTGCTAGTAAATACCCCAATCATCAATAATTTTTTCTCTTTCAGAAACCGCCAATTGAGATAGATTTTTACCAAGAGCAGATTCCATTTCAGGGGAGAGAATTATGTGCTGATTTTGGTCAATAGCTATGTGCTTATCTACTTGCTCTTGGGTAAGAATACCCTGGCATACATAAGTTGATAGTATTTCGAGAACAACCTGAAATGCATTGTAAGGAATAGAAGTTAATTTAAACCCAGGAATATGAATATATTTACCCCCATTTTTATGGTGATATAGATAACGAATAGGATTATCATCTCGTTTGGCAGCATCTACCTCATCGATAGTTTTTCTACCAGGATAAACTTGAACCGCTTTTTTGAGCTTAATATTTTCCAATCCCTTAGCCCAAGGAATCCAGCGAGAAATATCCTGCTTAATTGTGCTCAACATTTCTGCTTCCGTTCTACCAGTTATTTTTTCCAAATTATCCAACCATTCCCTAGGAATAGTTTTCGGATTTTCGGCCAAGGGAATATCTAATTCTGCCTGGTTATATTCTCGACCAGAAAAAATTGCCAGATGATCGTATCCGACTTTAATTATTCCACCATATTGACCTCGAATGAGCATAGTACTAGAAAAACTTTTTTCGATTTCTGGAAACTGTTTTTTCAAGTCTGAGGGAATCTTGTATAGTCCATAAACTTTTAGCTTTACTAGATTTCCTTCGATATATTGCTCAAATTTTAGTTCTGGAATCGGAATGCCCAAACCCTTGGCATAACCAGCATTAACTATCGTATCGAAATAAAGTTGATTATTGTGATTTATCTTTAACTCGAAGTTTTGACTATTGATGGCAATATTACGTACTTCCTTATTGTAGTGAATGTCAACAAAATTTTCTCTAACAAGAAAATTAAACAGATTGATCATGTGACAAACATATTCGGCAATATTTAAGACAAATTGCCTAACTTTGACTGCACCAGCGATGTCCTGTTTGGCCGGATCGAAATTTCCAAGTAAGGGTTTGATGGCTTCTTGATCTAGTATCTTTACTAAGTCTTCTGGCTTGCCAAAAATAGCTTCATTATGAGAGTATTTTAAATGTTGCTGATAAATTTCAACCAAAGCAGCAGCAACATCTTTATAAGTTATCCCTTCTTGGTTAATAGCAGTGTTTCCTATTTCATTGGGTACTAAATAATTAACATAGCTATCTACAAAAACATACTCAGGCATTAATTGTTTAAATAAAATACTTTGTTTGAATAAATGTTCCAGTGTCTTTTTATGTGCACCATAAACAAAATGATGCAAAATACCTGTATTATTGAGAGAAGCTCCATTTTTATTAAAAACTTTTGATTCAGCTTCAAAAACCGATACTTTGGCGATACCTAATCTAGCTAAAATACATGCTGTTGAGACTCCCATAGCACCGGCTCCAATAATGGCTATATTTTGTCTTTGCTGAAGTGGTAGATTAAATACAGTTTCTAGCATTTTTTTATAGGGCAATCCCATCTAAATCAGGTTAAAATAGAAGCAAACGTGATTGGACTTCTTTTCCACGAGACTTCTTATTTTTGCTTGCTTCAAGGAGCATAGCAACGGAGTCGGAACGTTGATTTTATTTAAAGGGGCTACTTTTAGTATTTATGTTTAGTTCAATTGTTCTCTATGGCTGGTATCACAGTTGAGGGTGTGGAATGTGCCTTAAAAGTCACTAAGTCCGATTGTCATAATTGGTTTACTGACTGCTGTTACTTTACCTCATAAGTCTTAGAATTGCTATATACTTTATTAACTATTGCCTCTATTCCTCTCCTGGGATGGGTTAGGGGTGGGTTATGCCTCTTGCCTCTTCTCCCGATTACCGATTACCGATTCCCGATTCCCAATTCCCGATTACCGATTCCCTGTTCCCGATTCCCTGTTCCCGATTCCCTAAAATCCAAAAATTCTGTACCTTACCCCATTGAGAATTACTATCTATGGAAACTCAACCTGATTCAAACCTAACTGATTCAAACCT
Organism: Moorena sp. SIO3A2; assembly: GCF_010672265.1. NCBI lineage: Bacteria > Bacillati > Cyanobacteriota > Cyanophyceae > Coleofasciculales > Coleofasciculaceae > Moorena > Moorena sp. SIO3A2. Next base: position 221,603 of record NZ_JAAHHC010000006.1, on the reverse strand, counting down.
AACTGATTCAAACCTAACTGAAATCCCTTCTGGAGAAACCTGGAACTATGAAGCGACGGTGGCTAAAGTGGAAACTATCATTAGGCAAATAGAAACGGGAGAACTAGCACTAGCCGACGTGTTTGATCAGTTCTCCGCTGCTGTCGAATATCTCCATGAATGTGAATATTTTCTGGATCAGCGACAGCAACAGATGGATTTGTTGATTGAGACGCTGAGTGATGATTCAGATTTTTAAGAGTAATTAGCCCATTCCTTGAATACCAACATGTCCAGCAAAGGCATACCAATCTTCACTAAAGCCCTTGAATTCCAGATCTTTCAGGGTAAATTTTACGTGATTCTCCTCCAGGGTAAACTTAATCGTATTATCAGCACTAGGTTGATCGGCAACAATCACCAAATCAGTGCCTGCTGGAATTTCCTGCTTTGATGCTTCATTCAAGATATTAGATTGAATAGGAGCTCGCTTAATTACCGTATCTTGATTAAAGAAAAGGTTAAGTAAAACGGGTTGATTGACTAAGGTATTCTGATAAATAGGAATGTTGAAAGCAGTCTTATCATCTTGTTTAGAGACTACATTACTAACCGTTTCTACCGGTTGCAGACTCTCCATCATAATGGCTACATGGTCTTCAAAGGCATACCAATCACCACTGAACCCCTTAAACGCAATATCTTTTAAACCCAGTTTAAGGTGATTGCCAGATTCCTGACCATAATAGCCAAGTACTAATATAGTACCTGCTGGTATCAGCTGACGTTTATTATCAGGCAATTGCGACGATTGAATCGGCTCTTGCTTGAGATAGCTATCTTGCTTAAACAGAATTCTTAATACATTTGCCATGACATGATACCGGTTTTTAATTGGATAAGGTAAAAATTTTTTAGAATTGAGAATGTAGAATTAAGAATGTAGAATTAAGAAGGTAGAATTAAGAATGTAGAATTGAGAATGTAGAATTAAGAATGTAGAATTAAGAATGTAGAATTAACCATTCTGCTTTCTGCCTTAACCATTCTGCCTTCACCATTCTTCATGCTCCATTATATATGAATTCTAAATTATCCATTATATATAAATTCTAAATTCTCCATTCATCATTCACTATTCTGCATTATAAATTCTAAATTCTGCATTCACTATTCTTCATTCTGCATTCACTATTCTTCATTCTAAATTCTCCATTCTTCATTCTAAATTCTCCATTCTTCATTCTACATTCTCCATTCTTCATTCTACATTCAACTAATACTACCCCGTTTACGAGCCTCCTTATAGGATATTCCCACATTTTTGACACCTGCACGAATCATTTGTTGTTCAAGCAAAGCAAAGAAGCGATTCCGGTCACCGGCCTTAATCACGGCCTGATTATGAGCTTCAGACACAGCAATGGGATAACCATATCCTTTATAGACCTGGCCCAGCATTAAACTCAAGGCTTGATTGAGCAATGCCGAATTCTGGGCTACCCATTCTGGCATCTCGATCCGAGCAATTTCTGTACCCACATGGACATAACAGAAATAGATCCGGTGATGGTCGTATAAATCCAGAATCCGTGCGGAACTCTGAAATAGAGGGCTACGCTGTCCTGGTTGCAATAAACTTGCCCAGAGAGTGGTATCCCGCAAGGGGTCAATCACCTGACAGGGCAACTTGTCCGTGAGATTACCACATTGGGTGATACATTTGGGTGTTTCATAGGGACAAGCTGGTAATCTGAGGAAATTAACCATTTCCACACTACGAGAAGCGCTCAGGTAACCAATCAGGGGTACATTAACAGAACGCAACTGCTCCCAAGCTGTTAGAATCGGAGGCAATATGCGATCGCGTGCATCCCCTGGCATCCCATCAAGAAACCAGTAAATTAGGGAACCATCTACTATCGCTAAATTGGGAGTATCCCTGTGGGGAGCTGGTGGCTTCACCCAACGGCAAGCCATTTCTGCTAACATCGATACTTCGGAAATGGTGCGCCGATGCCCCATCCACTCCTCCGTGCGAATCCCCCACTGACGAGAAATATATAAGTCTTCCGGTCGGTAGAACACTTCGGGCACACTATCCAACAGAGGGTAAAGACTTTGTCCATAGTGCAACATTACCCGACCCACATTAATCACATAACAGTAGAGAATTTCGTGGTGAGAGGGGGAAATTTGAGACCCATCGGTGGCGAAAACACTATGGCTTTCAGGGGGACTACTGATATCAACACAAGTATCCAGAGATTCTACAGGTGTTGCCGCCGTGAAAATCATGCGATCGCGCCATTGCTGATGAGACTTGACCAAACTCTCTTGTTGTTTTTTAGCCTTTGCCAGTAATTGTTCAGCCCGTTCTAGGCGTTGGCGAGACGCCACTGCCTCTAGTCTCAGGTGCTTACTAATACCAGGAATTTGTCCTGCCAGTTTTGCCAGATCAAGCATGGAGAGCTGATTAGTAGATTTACCGTAGATTTGCTAATTTCAAACTAGTGATCTGTAACACACTTTTCTTGTGATCCTAAACGACTCATTAAGTGATCCTAAACCAACAGAGATAAATAAACACAATTGTATACATCAGGCTCCAATAACAAACGCGATCCTATACACCAGCCTCAGATCACAAACACGATTGCATACATTACCTTTTCATACTGACAGTATTCATGTCAGTAATTTCTACGAGGTAAGATTTTATGAAGAATCGCCAATTAATGATGTCCTTGTCCCTGGCATCCGCAGCCGTAATTGGTGGTAACGCCCCAGCTCAAGCCATAGACTTCGACTTCAGCTATCAACCAGGAACGTCCCTCGAACAAATGCTCGGGTTTGAAATGGCTGGTGAGATTTGGTCTTACTATTTAACCGATAATGTCACCGTCAAAATTCACGTTGATGTCACCGACGACTTGCCCTCAAACATCCTCGGTGGGGCACTCCCTGGTCTGCAAAAGTCTAAAAAGTACAAAAAATTTCGGAAGAAGCTGAAGTCCGATAGAACGTCGGTAGATGATTATACTGCTTATGATAACCTGCAAAAACATAACTATAATGATGGCCATAGTGGCTATCATGCCGTGTTTGAAAGCAGAAATGGGTGGTACAACAAAAACATTGCTCTGACCAATGCCAATGCCAAAGCCATAAATTACCACAGGAATAACTCCCTTCTCGATGGCTATATCGTCATGAATGACGCCTTCAATTGGAGCTATGATTACCAGCGTAACGCCCCAACCCCATCAAACACCATAGACTTTCTCAGTGTCGGCATCCATGAAATTGGTCATATCTTGGGCTTCGTCAGTGGGGTGGATTCGACGATACTCGCGGATTATGACGCTAGTTATCAGATGAACCTTGACCGTCTGATGCGTACTACCTCCCTGGATATGTACCGCTATAGTGCCTGGAGCGAAGACCAAGACATGCTTGAATTAGCCTATGGTGCCGACGCCTACTTTTCCATTGATGGGGGTAATAAAGTTCTGGCATACTTTTCTGAAGGCAAGGATCCCAATTTAGGATTAGGAGGTGATGGCTATCAAGCCAGCCACTGGGACGGTATGGGCAATGATTTGGGTGTTATGAAGCCAGCCCTAGGTTGGGCAGAGAGGGCCGATATCTCAGCACTAGATTTACGAGCATTTGATGTGATTGGCTGGAACCTAAACTCCACTGTGTTGGGCTCAGATGGACGCCCCAGTGACTCAAATATGACCCTAAATCTCAATAACTTGCTCAACAACGCCAAGAATACCTTAGCCAGCAAAATCGGTGCCTACTTCAATGATCCTAACTGGAATGCCTCATGGATCGACTGGTATATCGCCAATGGCTATAACGAAACAGCAGGATCCTGGCTAGATCAAGACCGGATCCAGAATGTGCTCGACATCTACGAATGGGGCTATGGTGGCGGTGCTGGTGGCGGTAGCAGTGGCGGTGGTGGCGGCAGTGGCGGTGGTGGCGGTGGTGGCGGTGGCAGTGGGCAAGTATTAGGCCAGTTGATAGAACAGCAGCGGTTTTCTTCAAATTTCAATTGGTCAACCTTCAATGCTGACCAGGGATCGGCTCAGGTGCCAGACCCTGGGGCTACCAGTGGCTTAATTGGGTTAGGTCTGTTGGGGATACTCTTAAACCGGGATTAATCGGAACAATTCCGAATAAAAAGGTCAAGGTCAATTTATTGTTGTCTGAGTGAGGGGTGGTCATACAGCAATTGGAGTTAAGCCTCCCACCCATCTATCTAGACGTTCCTCACATCCCGGTGAGGAGTTCCTTAAAAGCTTGAGTTTTACTATGCTTAGAGTCAAGCCACCCTAGCTCAACCGCGTCAATAAGACTCAAGTCCATACCTTTCAAGAAACGCGCGGTACGGCGCAACAATACTGCTTGAACTTCAACCCTGGTCATAAACCGGGAGATTTCCTGGTCTGTACCGCGAGCCAGGATATTCTTCGCAGCATTATAGTCAGCCTGCAACACGACCCCATTAAACCTGGTAAAACTGTCCCCTTTCCTGACCCCTAACAGGGTGCCAGTTACGGAGTCAATTTGCGACGTGTAGCTCGGTTGAATTTCTGAAACTACTGAACCAGTCCAGTTAGCCCATTTCTGTAAAGAGTCCCGGATTGCTCCCTTCATCCAAGTATTTAACCTGCGGGACATCGCTAATGATTGACGAAAACCTTTGATTGCTTGGGTCAAATCCTCCGCAAAAACTTTTAACGATTCTCCCCTAAAAAGAGATTTAGAAGCAGCGCCTATTACAAAAATTACTGCTTGGTCTTTTCTTAAGCGACGATTCTCTGTTTTCCGGCTCAGATTATTTTCTAGTATACGAGCCGACTTAGCTGGGTCGATTTTCTCTAATTTTCTATGCAGTGCCCATAACTGGCCACGATTTCGGTTTTTCTTAACAATTCTGTCAGATTTATTGGTCGCTAGTTTACCTAAGCCAAGACCGTGTGCACGACCATCTGAATCATAAAATACTTCTGTGTAACCCTTATCTACACCAACACAACGACATTCAGTCGGATTATTGATAGTTCCATGATCAACCAAAAAATGGATTTCAAAGCGCTGCAAATGAAGATTGTAAATTAGTCGGATCTGTCCTGTTATTTTTCGATTATATCTTACCAGAATTCGATGGCGTTTACCTCGACGTAACCCAGCCAGTTCTAACTGGTAAGTGTGGCGAGAAATCCGTTGGCAGGAGTAACCGTTTTGTTGATAGACTATTTGATTTTTTATCCTTGAATGACCCCGCTGAAACTGCTTCCTAACAATTCGAGGCAAAAATGGATCGTCTAGAAAACTGGGACTTGATAGCTGTTTATAGCATTGATTTCGACGTTTTTTATTTTCTTTACCTGGAAATCGCTTATGCAGGATTTTTCCTAATGCTTCAATACAAGCAGCTTGTTGGGCACTAATGGCTTTACCGACATCGCTAACTGTCCATTCCATTAGTTTAGATGGTAGACCTAAAGATTCTGGAGTTCTCAAAGACCTAACCTCTGGGTAGGCTTTCCGCCAGTCGAGTCCCCAATGGCTAACGCTGCCAAGCTTGTTGTAGGATTCAGAACGAACGATGCCTAAGCGTTGCATCATGGCAACAAGCTCAGCTTCAACTACCATTGACATCCCAATTACTGGAACTACCTGAGTTGAGAGCTTTTTGACTGTGCCTGATTTTTTCTTCCCCTTAGACATATTCGAGCTTGTTGTAATCATTGTCCATTATACCCCAAAAAATCCCATTTTGTACCGCTTTTTGGGGGTTTAATGGCAAGGCATTGGTGGTCTGTTCAAGGGTCGTAGCAGATAGTAAACAGGTATAGCGCTACGCGCTATAACAAGTACGGTAGAGCCAAAAATTTCCCCTTTTCTAGTCATAAGCGTTACTTGGTCTAGAGGTTTGGGAATTCTAGAGGATAGTTCTTGCCCACGACATGCTTCAGTCTCTAGAAAAGCCCCATGGTCACCACAGATTTTTGTAAATTGCCACCTAAGTCGCATCACAATAAACCCTTAAACCAACTCCTGACCTTGCCCATTGCCTGTTACCTAGTGGCTCAGATGCCCTTGCTCTGCTCAGCTCAAATTGTTCCAGATAATACTCTACCGAACAATTCCATTGTTACTCCTAATGGCAATATCATTGAGATTACCGGTGGTACCACTGCAGGAGGTAATCTCTTCCATAGCTTCGAGCAGTTTTCCGTTCTGACTGGGAATACAGCCTTTTTCAACAATTCCCTGACTATTGACAGTATTATTAGCCGGGTCACTGGTGGCTCCATCTCTAAGATTGATGGCTTAATTCGGGCTAACGGTAGGGCTAACCTGTTTTTAATCAATCCCAATGGGATTGTGTTTGGTTCGGAGGCTTCCCTAGATATTGGTGGCTCGTTTATCGGCTCTACCGCCAACAGCATTAAATTTGCCGATGGCAGTGAATTTAGTGCTACCAATCCCCAGGAGCCTCCCCTGTTAACCATTAATATTCCTACTGGTTTACAGTATGGCTCCCAAGCCAATCCAGGCAGAATTGTGATCAACGGGCCTGGGAACAATCTGAGTATTAATCCCGCTACATTTGCAGTAATCAGAGACAATCGACCAGTGGGGCTGGAAGTACAGCCAGGTAAAACCTTAGCCTTGGTGGGGGGTGATGTGGCGGTTGCAGGAGGAAATCTCACCACAGCAGGAGGACGGATTGAACTGGGCAGCGTCCAGGGAGAAGGGATGGTAACGCTAACCCCAACTAACTCAGGTTGGACATTAAGCTATGAAGATGTAGGACAATTTCAGGATATTACCTTGTCCCAAGGGGCGTCGGTGAGTACCAGTGGTAATGGCGGGGGTGAAATCCAGGTGCAGGGTCGGCGGGTGACCCTTAGTCAGGGGTCAGCCATCTTAGCCGATACCCTGGGCAGTGGGGCTGGGGGAAGTTTGACGGTAAAGGCGACGGAGGCATTGCAAGTTATCGGTACCGTTGTAAATAATTTCTTTTTCAGCCGTTTATCTAGTGATGTAGCACCAGGGGCTACAGGGAATGGGGGTAATTTATTCATTGACACGGAACGCTTGCGGGTTGCTGATGGCGCTCAGATCTCCAGTGGCACCTTTAGCTCCGGGAATGCTGGCACCTTGACGATCACCGCTGCTGAGGTAGAGGTGATTGCTGGCTCGAACTTCGGTCCCAGTGGTTTGTTTGTGCCAGTAGCACCAGGGGCTACCGGGAATGGGGGCAATTTGCTCATTGACACGGAACGCTTGCGAGTTACTGATGGGGCTCAGATCTCAGCTAGTACCTTTGGCTCTGGAGATGGAGGAGATTTGCTAGTTCAGGCCAAGGAGGTAGAACTGATTGGTACAGCTTTTGGCATCTTCCCCAGTACCTTGTCGGCAAATGTGGAACTAGGAGCTACAGGGAATGGGGGCAATTTGCTCATTGACACGGAACGCTTGCGAGTTACTGATGGGGCTCAAATTTCAGCTACTACCTTTGGTAAAGGGGATGCAGGTGCTTTGAGGGCGCAAGTCACTGAGATGGAACTAATTGGTACCTCATCAGAGGGATTACCTAGTGGCTTGTTTGCCAATGTGGAACCAGACGCGATCGGGAATGGGGGCGACTTGACCATTGAAACTGAGGGTTTGCAGCTGACTGATGGGGGTCAGATCGCAGCAATTACCCGTGGTGAAGGGGATGCAGGTTCTTTAACCGTAAAGGCAATCGATTTGCAATTGAGTGGTACCTCACCACAGGGATTAGCCAGTGGCTTATTTACAGACGTCAGAGCAGGAGCCATTGGTAATGGGGGCCAATTGACCATTAACACCGAACGCTTGCGGCTAACTGATGGGGCTCAGATTGCAGCTAATACCTTTGGTGAAGGGGATGCCGGTTCTTTAACCGTACAGGCAATCGATCTGCAATTGAGTGGTACGTCAACCGAAGGATTACCCACCGCTCTGTTAGCCAATGTGGAACCAGACGCGATCGGGAATGGGGGTAAATTGACCATTAACACCGAGCGCTTGGGACTGGTTGATGGAGCCCAGATCTCAGCAATTACCCGTGGTGAAGGGGATGCAGGTTCTTTAACCGTAAAGGCAATCGATTTGCAATTGAGTGGTACCTCACCACAGGGATTACCCAGTGGCTTATTTACAGACGTGCGACGAGAAGCCATCGGGAATGGGGGCAAATTGACTATTAACACCGAGAGCTTGCGGCTCAGTGATGGCGCTCAGATTGAAGCTAATACCTTTGGTAAAGGAAATGCCGGTTCTATAGAGGTAAACGCAACAGACATCGAATTAATTGGTACCTCACCACAGGAATTAGCCAGTGGCTTATTTACAGAAGTCCGACGAGAAGCCATCGGGAATGGGGGTAAATTGACCATTGACACCGAACGCTTGCGGCTGAGTGATGGGGCTCAGATTGCAGCGACTACCTTTGGTGAAGGGGATGCTGGTTCTATAGAGGTAAACGCAACAGACGTCGAATTAATTGGTACCGCCACGAATTTTGCTAGCGCTATATTTGCCAATGTGGAATTAGAGGCCATAGGTACAGGGGGTGAGCTGACCCTTGAAACCGAACGGTTGCGCTTGGTGGATGGGGCTCAAGTGGCAACCATTACCAGAGGCGAAGGGGATGGGGGAACCTTGAGAGTTCAGGCACAGGAGATAGAACTGATTGGGAGATCAGACCTAGGTGCCAGCGGATTATTGGCGAATGCGATCGCAGGTAGTGGTAATGGCGGTAAATTAGAGGTCTTCACTGATCAGTTAAGTATCCGAGATGGAGCAACGATCAGTGTCAGTAACTTCCAAAGCAATAACCTCCTAGCACCAGGGCAAGGCCAAGCTGGGGATATTGAGATTGTGGCAAACTCGATCGAGCTTTCTAACAGCGGAGCGGACACTCCCAATGGTGGTGGTATTACCGCATCCAATTTCTCGGCGGGAGGAGGCAATATTGATATTTCCGCTAATCAAATCACCAGTAATCGAGGGCAAATCACTGCCACTTCTGAGCTTAGCGGCGGTGGTGATATTAAACTTACTAGTGACTTACTGTTCCTTTCAAACCAAAGCGCCATTAGTACCAGCGTTAATGACAGTAATGGTGGTGGCGGTGATATTAAGATTAATAGTGATTTTGTAGTGGTTGTAGAAAATAGTAACATCGCAGCCAACGCCATATTTGGTCCTGGCGGTAATATTCAAATCACTACTCAAGGTCTGTTTCTGTCTCCAGATAGCCAGATTACTGCCAGTTCTGAATTTGGTATTGATGGTCAAATCAACATTAGCAACCCAGACCCAACTCAAAACCTGGGATTAATCCCATTACCAGCAACTATCATCGATACCGGTCTACTCATTGCCACAGGCTGTAGCACCGATGATGAGCAGAATGGATTTGCTCTGCTTGGACGAGGGGGCTTACCCACTGACCCCACTGACCCCCTCAAAGGTGAAACCATTTGGATAGATTGGCGAGATTTCTCAGCAACCAGGCGTCAATTGTATCGGGCTGCTCGCAATCGGGGGAAAAAACCCAATCAGGAACCTCAAGTGACAGCGAAAAAGCCACCAATTATTGAAGCTCAAGGATGGATCATTAATCAGGATGGAATTGTGGAGTTGGTGCCTTATCCCACTGGTCCTGAGCTCAAACCAGTATTGAATAGGACCATCAACTGTCATAATCTTAGGTAAGCATAATAGGACTGTCAGCTATCAGCCGTCAGCTATCAGCCGTCAGCTATCAGCCGTCAGCTATCAGCATTCAGCTATCAGCATTCAGTTATCAGCATATGCGCTACGCGCACGCTTGGCCTTTGGCCACGCTCCGCGAACGCGAACAGCTATCACCTAAAGGCTGACGGCTGACGGCTGACCGCTGAAGGCTTACCATCAACAAACGCGATGCTCTTAAGGCCAAAGGCCACGCTACGCGAACAGAGCCACTACGGGAAGGCATACATTAGAATCATAAAACGAATGCGATCGCATACATTAGAATCATAAAACGAATGCGATCGCATACATCAGCCTGTGATACTCAAAGCATAGATTTACCAGAATAAAGTGAAAATTATCCTTAATTTTCGGTCACCAATGTCATTTTATCCAGCAACCGTAGTCTACATAATTTACAAATAAATCATAAAACCCAGACCTCTATAATTTTCTATTCTTTTTAAATATTTTGATGACATAACTAGTTTAGTTATAGAGCAAATGGAATAGGAAGCAGGGAACAGGGACTAGGGAGTAGGGAGCAGCGATGCAGAGCGGTCTTGGGGGAAACCCCCGTGAGGCCACTGCATCGCTTTTGCAATTAGGCAAAAATTCGGGAGAAAATTCCCACACTCCTCACACTCCCCGCGCCCCCGCCCCGCGCCCCCGCCCCACACTCCCGATCTTTTTTACAAATATGAGATGCACCCTTTCCCCATCTCGCTATCTCGCTATCTCGCTATCTCCCGACCCTCCCCACACTTCCCACATTTCCCACATTTCCCACATTTCCCACATTTCCCACATTGATCACATTTACCACACTTACCCTGAATAGTTTAGGGACATAAAAGTTTTAGTTGCGTCTGTTTTTAAGCAGAAATAATTGGCAGAATAACTTTCTTTTTACCTATACTACTGAATATAGTATTTTTCCTATTAATAAGGTTTTAAACACCTATTTTTACCCTGTTCCCTGTTCCCTGTTCCCTGTTCCCTAATTATGACATTCATATTAAACTCTCATAATGTTTTTGACTATCTAGCTGCTCGTGGTTTATGCAATCCCTCCGAGCAAGCTCTCAGTAAAATTGAGCCACTGGAAGCCAAGAACTTTAACTTATTGCTGACCTTTCCAGATGGTCATAAGCTGCTCGTAAAGCAGGAGCGACATAACCAGGAAGGGAAAGCCGCTGGTGAGTTTTTGAATGAATGGCGAATTCAAGAATTCTTACAGCAATTTCCAGAACTTGCTAACCTCCGCTCTTTGATACCAGAGGTGCTGCATTTTGATGGTGAGAATTCCATTATGGTTTTCCGCTATCTCGATGACTATCGGGATTTAATGGATTTCTACGCCAAGGAAAATATCTTTCCTCCAGAGGTTGCTGCCACCATCGGCACCCTTTTAGGAAAAATCCATCATCATACATTTAATCGTAAAGACTATCAAGATTTATTCTGTAGTGAAACCGATAATATAACCACTGACCAAGTGCCTAGATTAGTTAACAGTTTAGAACGAATTGGTCCGGAGATTTTTGGTGCGGTACCTGCTGACGGGCTGAAATTCTTTGCCCTTTATCAACGATACGATAGTTTAGGGCAAGCGATCGCACAACTAGGCAATGGTTTTGCCCCCTGCTGTCTGACCCACAATGACCTAAAGCTAAATAATATCCTTCTGCACCAAGATTGGGAGCATGAGAGTACCAGCATTGTCAGGCTAATTGATTGGGAGCGCTGTAGTTGGGGAGACCCAGGGTTTGATTTAGGAACACTGATCAGTAGCTATGTCCAAATCTGGCTGAGTAGCCTAGTTATCAGTAAATCTTTAAGTATTGAAGAATCCCTAGGTTTAGCCATGACCCCCTTGGAACAGCTCCAGCCTTCCATTGCTGCCCTAACTAAAGGGTATTTTGAAACCTTTCCAGAAATTTTAGAACACCGACCTGATTTTTTGCGGACAGCAGTGCAATTTACCGGTTTTGGTTTGATTCAACGGATTCGGGCGATGATTGAGTACCAAAAATCCTTTGGTAATGCCGGGATTGCCATGCTTCAGGTTGCCAAGACCTTGTTGTGTCGTCCAGAAAAATCCATGCCCACAATTTTTGGCCCTGCTATTGCTGAATTAATTCAACTCAGTCCTTCCGCTGTTTAAGACACTTATAGCGTTTTTCATAGCTATGAGGTACACAGGATTTTTTCCCTACTCCCTACTCCCTACTCCCTACTCCCTACTCCCTACTCCCTACTCCCTACCAAAGCATGATCCAACTACTTGATTCTAGAGAAATTCAACTATCCCAAGTCGCCAATCAGCAATTACTAGATGTTCTAGACGATATTGTTAACAAAGTAAAAATCCAATCAGACTTCTCTATTCACCATTCAGATTACAAACCGTTGGAAATTCCAGCCGAAGCTGTGGAACGTTTTCAACGGATGCCCGAAGAGATGCAGCAAAAATATATCAGTCTGCAACTGCGGAGTTTTCTCTATGGTATTTATTACAATGGCTCAATGCGAGATACTCTCGCACCGGAAGCAGATACTGAAGCTGCGCCACTAGACCTAGAGAACAATACCATCCTGGGAGTAGATGTGGGATTTTATCAGCGACTCCACGACAGCAATAGTGGCAAAGGCTACTTTGACCCTGGTTGGTCTGTTCTCAGAGAAGAAAGTGATGGCACTTTGGCTGTGACTAAGGGAGGATTGAGGCTGCATATTGAACGGGAGCAGCATCTGCCAGCATCCCAGCAATCTGCCACCGTCGGGGATTCAGTAGCAATCCGTATGCCTAAGAATTTGGTGCAAAATGGCTTTTATATGGCCGTTGGCAATCTAGAAGCAAATCGTCCGCAAACAGACCAGTCAGTGACTGTGCGAATTTACTTCAACTTGACTCCTGACGGTGCAGTTGCCGTAATGGGTAGCTTAACCCAACAGCTGAACGACATGGAAATTCCGTTCCACTTTAAAGTTTTGTACAATCCCAAGGACTACGAACGACACGATTCGGGGGTACTCTACTTTGATAAGCGTAACTATGACGCTGTTGAGGGAGTTTTAAAGACTGTTTATACAGAGCACCAATCTCATTTTCAGCCAGATGTTCCCCTATTTACCATGGAGCTAGCACCAGGTTTGGGGTTAGCAGAAGAACCAGACCAAAAATTTGCCGAACAGGAAAGCTTTGGCATGAATCGCTGTCAGATTGTGGCCAATGGGTTGTTGGAAGCTTGGCATCAAGGGGATGATTCCACTGAAGGAAGGATGAAGGCTATCCTTGGGCAATTTTCTAGGCTGGGGATTGACTTGGAGCGTGTTTATCTGAATGCCAATTCTGAAGATATTTACACATCATTAAATTTCTCTTAGTCGAAGTAATCAAAAATTAAACCTTTTTTGGATCTACCGAACCTAGTATGCATAAAAACGCTGAAATTACCACTAAATATGATTGGGTATTATATTTATAATAAATCATTTTATCAAGAACTAAAACTCCCGCCCCATAAGGATTATAATAATTAGTTTTTCAAAGTTTTACATAGCCAGTTCGGTAGAGCCTAAAAAAAAAGGTTTACTTATGACATCAATAAAATAAAAAAAACTAAACCAACTCAATTAATCCAAGTATGATTCAAACAGAGATCAAAAATTACTAATTGATTCCTATAGCAATCCTAAATTAATTGTGATAATTTTTATTCCCTACTCCCTACTCCCTGCCTCACTTGGGTAGGTTTTTTACATTTGGGCGACTACGTACTGGCACTCTTGTTGAAATTTCGCCAAATATGTCTGTCGGAAAATCTCCCAGAATTTCCACCGATTACCGACCCATCTCCCGCTCTTCCCCTCCTGGTCGGGGTTAGGGGTGGGTTCCGATTACCCATTCCCCATTCCCCATTCCCCATTCCCCATTCCCCATTCCCCATTCCCTATTACCTATTACCTATTACCTATTACCTATTACCTATCTCCAAAGTAAAAAACCTACCCTTGTCAGCTACTCCCTGCTCCCTGCTTCCTACTCCCTACTCCCTACTCCCTACTCCCTGCTCTCTGTTCCCTGCTCCAATGCCTTGGAGGCGATCGCAAACTACTCTGGAATTCTGGATGCTGGGTTTGAGGTAATCCCCGTCAAGTCTTTCCCAGTGGATCCGGTAGGGGGTAATCCAATTCCTTTATTAATTTAATTATAATAGGGTAAATGTTGACTGTATCAACCTAGGACGAAAGTGCCTTAACCAATTACTGGTAGAAACTAATCTTAGTCTTTTAGTCCAAGAGTAGTCTTGGACTATTTTTTATGTTTTTTCTCAGCTTCACTAGTTTTGTGGACATAACTAGTTTAGTTGATTCACTAAATTAGAGAGAGGTTAAGTATCAGAATAATGGTAAAGGTTAATTGTGAGCTATGAATAGGTTTAGCAGTAGGTAACTACATCTAATTTAGTGACAAAAGTGTTTTTGGTTTAGCATCAATAAGCTATAAAAATCCTAGACAGACTAAATTAATTTTAATAGGATAAAAATAGGAATCAAAAATTACTAATTGATTCCTGATCAACAACACAAATTCATTATTGGAGCAAAACTCAAATGGCTAACATCAAAGTTAATAACATCAAACCTGCTGGTGCTGAGTTGTTCGGTGATTCTGAAAGTTTTATCAAGGATCTCCAAGACAACGAACTTGAACTAGCAGGGGGTTCGGAGTGCCCTTCTCCATTCCCCACTTCACATCCTGGTAACTGCCCTACAGGCACTGAAGTTTTCTGATCCATTTGCAGCCTATAGCTTAAGCTTAGCACAGGGAGTAGTCACACACAAAAGGGCTTCAGCCTTGTGTCAAGTTTCCTACAGCAGGAGTTGCAGCGGTTTCGATACCTGGCACCAGTGACATGGATTAGGGAGGTTAAACCTCCCTGATTCGCAGCACTACCAGGTTCAAGAGATTATTCATTTATTTATTTGAGCGAACGGGACAAAATCTCCGATATAGCGTTTATCGCAGTTATGAGGTACAGTTTTATTTGATGTTGATTCCCTATATTGATGCAGTGATCTCTATTATCTTTTCCCTATTCCCTATTCCCTGTTCCCTGAAAAACCAGAACTTTGTACCTCATAGCTATGATAATTGCTATAAATGAACTGAGTATGGAAATAACAGCAGTAGAATTATCACAAATAGCTACTATAGCTACCAATGCAGCCTTTCTTTCAGAGTGCTTAAATTGTCCTTTTGAACGGGATTTTAATCCCCATAAGCTTGACCAAAATCTCATTGAAGAACGCCTCAAAACCTGGTGTAAACTCCTGGGAGGAGAAGACAGACTTAAGAAGCGCCTTCAGTGGAATGGATGGGACTTAAACACAGTCCGTATTTTACTGGGAACAGCGGATGTGATTGATAATCCTACTTTGCCACCTTGGGCGGAAACCCTGAAAGAATTAATTGAAAGTGGCGCAATTACCTTACTCGGTATAGAGGGAGAATATAAATCACCAATTGACTCCCAAAATCCCTTACCTTTTGAAGATTTTTATCTTCCCTTTATCCTAGTAGCACAGCGGAAACTATACACTGGTTTATCGGCAACTCGCCCTCTGGAATTGCTGAGTCGAGAAGCCTGGAAAGCCCTAGAAAGGAGCCTCCTACAAAAACTGGTTGATTTAGGGGCAAAAACCTTACTATTTGAATTTTACAAATTTCGGGAAAGTCAGCCCTCTTATGAAAAGATCGATTCCCAAGAAAGCCAAAGTAAAGCTTTGTATTGCGCCTTGATCCAAAACCTTCTCCAAGATGGGGGACTGGCATTTTTTCAGCAATACCCAGTCCTGGCTCGCTTGATAGCCACAACTATTAACTTATGGGTAGAATCTACTACTGAATTTATCCAACGTCTACAAGAAGATTTATCGGCAATTGAACTTATCTTTTCTGACCGCAAAAGCTTAGGAAAAGTTGAAAATGTTGAGACTGCTTTCTCAGAACCTCATAATGGGGGACGCTCTGTATCAGTTCTTACCTTCTCCTCGGGTGTAAAAGTGGTATATAAGCCCAAAGATTTGGGTCTAGATGTTGCTTTCAACCAGTTGCTAGACTGGTGCAACCAAAAGGATACCTCTTTACCCTTCCAACTAACCAAGATTCTTAATCGTCAGGGATATGGCTGGGTTAAATTTGTTGAGCAGCAACCTTGTGAAGATAAAGCTGCAGTCCAACGCTTCTACAAAAGAGCAGGAATGCTATTATCTCTCCTCTATGTCTTAGGCTCAAGTAAATCTCACAAGACCAATGTCATTGCCAGCCGTGAATATCCAATTATCATCAATGTTGACACCTTAATGTCTCCTATAGAAAAAAGTTTTAGTGAATCAGAAAACTGGTTCAAATACTCAGTTATAAAGACAGGCTTTTTACCTTCTTGGGAAGGTAATTTAGCCTCAGCAAATACTCGAGACTATAGTGATATTGGCGGTATTTACCCCCAGCAAATTAATTCCTCAATAGAGTGGAAATTTATTAACACAGATGGGATGCAATTAACTCCCAAAACTACTATTATTCCGCCTCGGAATAATGTCGTCGTGCTAGAAGAGGAAACCGTCTGCCCCAATGACTACCTTGAAGAGGTAGTGACGGGTTTTGAGGAGATGTATCGCCTCCTAATCAAACATAGGGAAACTCTCCTAACCGAGAATAGTATTCTATCAGGCTTAAAATCATTAAATTCTCGATTTATTCTGCGCCCAGCTAGGGCCTATAGTGTTATCTGTAAGCATAGCCTCAACCCACAATATTTGCGTAGCGGAGTTGACTATAGTATTGGAATAGACACTCTCAGTCGAACCTACTTAACTGCTGAAGAAAAACCGGAAGCTTGGGTAACTTTGCCAGCGGAAATCAAATCTTTACAACAGCAAGACATTCCCTATTTCACCGTATCCTGTAATAAGGATACCTTAGATGTTGGACTAGACCAACCCATCAAGCACTTTTTCAAAACTTCTAGTTACCAACAACTAATTTCTAGGCTTCAGAGTCTGGATCAACAAGATTTAGCCCTGCAAATTAAATTAATTCGGGGAAGTTTTTTGGCCAGGTTTGCTCATCTGACAAAAAAGAATGTTGCACCCCAGGCGGATTCTTATCAATTTCTCCCACTTACCCCTGAACAACTACAGCAAGAGGCACTCTCAATTGGCAATCGTCTTATCGCCAATGCGATTATAAATAATGACAGCTGCAACTGGATTGCCATAGAGTATATGTTTAATGCCAAGCGCTATCAACTCCAGGCGTTGGATGATTCTTTATATCAGGGGCGCGCTGGAGTTAGCCTATTTCTAGCAGCCTTAGCAAAACTTACTGGCAAAAGCGAATTTCAAAAAGTAGCTCTAGCAGCTCTCTCTCCTTTACGCCAGTCTCTTCAGAACACTAAAACTACCGGAAGATTAATTCAGTCTGGACTCGGTGTGGCAGGATTGGGTGGGATAATTTACAGTCTGGTTAAAATTAGTCAGTTTCTCCAAGAGCCAGCCCTCCTCAAAGATGCCCAGCAGGCAGCAAAACTGATCTCTCCACAGGCGATCGCTGGTGACCAAACGTTGGATATTTTGGGTGGAGTAGCTGGGGCAATTCTGGGCTTATTATCCCTCTACCAAGAAACAGGTGAGCCAGCTATATTGGATACAGCGATCGCCTGTGGCAATCGTCTCTTATCAAAACGAAGTAATACTGTCCCGAGGGCGTGGAAGACAATTTGTAAAATCCCTTTAACGGGATTTTCTCACGGTGCAGCGGGTAATGCTTTGGCCTTATTGCGGTTATATGCTGCTACAGCAGACACTGCTTATTTGGAAGCAGCACAAGAGGGAATTGAATATGAGCGGAGTGTCTTTGACCAATCTGCCCGAAATTGGCCAGATTTCCGTTTCTTGGAGAAAACTAATCAAATTAGCTTCATGCACACCTGGTGTCACGGAAGTGTTGGCATTGGATTAGCACGTTTGGCAAGTTTATCCATTCTAAAAATAGAAGAAAATTATGCTGACATTGAGATAGCTTTGGAAACCACGCAGAACTACAGCAGACCGAGTAGAGATATAGACCATCTTTGTTGCGGGATATTAGGCAGAACCGAACTATTTGTCGTCGCCTCCCAAAAACTTGGCAACCAAAATTGGCTTAAAACTGCTAGGAAGCAGGCAGCATGGGTAGTAGAAAGGTCAAAAGAACATGGAGGATATACTTTTTTCTTTGATTTCCCTAACTCGCTGTTTAACCCTAGTTTTTTCCGAGGTACAGCAGGGGTAGGGTATCAGTTGTTACGCTTAGCATCTCCAGAATTGTTGCCTTCAGTGCTGATTTGGGAGTAGAGTACCGTTGAATGGTTCTGTTGCGAAAACGCTCTCGCTCTTGTAGTAAGTAACTCCACCCCACTATTTAGTATCTACTCTATTTGCTTAATAACTTCAACTTCCCCAATCTGTCCCTTCAACCACCCAGTAAACAAATCAGACACAATCTGAGCACGCAACTTCCCATCCAATTCCGATTTAACAATCTCCTCAACCAAAATTAGATGCACTCCCTGAGAACTCACAATCGGTTTAAGCAACTGTGGCGGCTCAGCCGCAAACACAGCCGCAGAAATTTCCGGCTTAAACTCGTGACGCTTAACGATTCCCCGATATCCTCCAGAGCGCCGTAACTCAGTATCCTGGATGTATTCGTGAGCAATCTCATAGAAACTTGTCTCCCCTTCATCCAGGGCATAAAACAGTTCCATGGCTAGGTCTTTATCATCTAAAACGACTTCGTAAATAACGGCAGCAGCATAATCCAGCTGATGTTCAAAGAAATAGGGTTCAACTTTATCCGCAAACAGATGTTGAACTAACTTATTAGCTATCAAATTAGTGTAAACTACTTCTTCAAAATCATCTAAAGACATACTATAGTTTTGCAGCCATGCCCAAGTGTCCTCGGAATTCTCAAGTTTGTTCATTAACCGGAATTGGTCGGCTGCCTGTTGAAGGTCTTCAATTTCTACACGGATGCCAGCACTTTCCGCAGTAGCGGCAATAACCTTGCGGGTAACAATCCCTTCAATCATGTCAGGGATTTTGTAGGATAGCTTGACTTGGTTAAAAATATCTTCCGTGGTAATCGTAATAGCTGGTAACATGATTTTTTTTTGGTAATTTTTGATTGGAAATTTAGGGAGTAGGGAACAGGGAACAGGGAACAGGGAATGGGGAATAGGGAATAGGGAGCAGGGAGCAGGGAGTAGGGAGTAGGCAAGAGGCAAGAGGCAAGAGGCAAGAGGCAATAGGCAAGAGGCAAGAGGCAATAGGCAAGAGGCAAGAGGCAAGAGGCAAGAGGGAAAAAATCTTGTGTACTTCATTACTATGAGAAATGTTATCAGCGCGTTTATCGCATTTATGAGGTACGCTTTATTGCCTCAAAGTCCCCCTTATTAAGGGGGATTTAGGGGGATCCCTTCCTCATGGGAGAGAAAACTGTTACATATAGCATTTTTGCTCATTGTGTTGATGCAGTCGCTGATTATAGCACTACCGATTAAGGTGAGGACATTGATACAAGTAGAAAAGCTGTGATAGTAAACTTTTGCCTTTTGCCTTTTGCCTTTTGCCTTGCCCGTAGCGCTATATGTCCAACTCCGCACACTTCCCTCTCTTTCCCTATTCCCTGTTCCCTGTTCCCTGTTCCCTTCAGATAGCACTACAATTCCAAACCCCCCTGTTGCAATTTCTTAAATGGATCCAGAACTAAATCAATAATCCGACGCTGCCGGACAATGACTTCTGCTGTTGCGGTGTCCCCTGGGCGGAGAGCAATACATTCCTTTGGTGTGGGCATACAGGTTTTATTGAGCTGAATTTCTAAGTCATAAGTAGGCACTTTACCCTGCTCTGTTTCTGTAAGCTTGGAGGTTGGAGAAATCTTGATTACCTTGCCTTCTACTACCCCATAGTCTTGAAAAGGATAAGCATCAAACTTCATTTTTACCGCCATTCCTTCCCGTAACGACCCACTTTCTGAAATAGCGATCTGGGCTCGCAGGGAAAGGAACGACCCCTTTGGAGCAATCTCGACTATAGTGTCTCCAGGTTGCACCACAGCTCCAGCACTTTTGATTGGTGACTGAAACACTATTCCCTCGATCGGAGCCGCTAACATCCTTTGCTTTAACTGAATTTCCAAGGATTTAATCTGACTTTTCGTCTGAGATGCTTCTGCTTTGAGGGTAGTAATTTGGGTTTCTATATTTTTCAGTTGTTCCTCACTTTTTAGTAAAGCCAGTTTACCAGAATGAACTAAAGTTTTATAACTCCGTTCTTGCTCTTGCAAGCGCAGGCGAGATTGTTTAATATCAGCCGATGCTTGATGAATCGTCTTTTGATAAGTACCTTGTTGTTCTTTCAGGCGAGACTGAGCTTGTTTTATTTCTAATTCAGTTCTGATTATAGTTTTCTCGGCTTCTTTGGCTGACTGTTGCACATCTAAAAAGCGTTCTTTTGACAAAACCCCCTCTTTATAAGCGTTTTGGTAACGGGGAATTTTTTCCTGAGCACTTTCTAAACGAATGGTTTCTAATTCATAGGCAACCTTGCTAGATTCAATAGCCTGCCGTGCCTGGTCTATTTGTGCCAACAGTTCTTCCTTTTGTAAACTGTAGGCGAACTTGAAGGCTTCCAGATTCTGCCGTGCTTGCTCGACTTGCGCCTGTTTTTCTAACTCTTGAGCTTGGTTTTGTTGCTCCTGGGTACGCAGAGCCAGTATCAATTGGTTTTTCAGCACCTCTAATTGATTCAGCCGATTCTGTTGCCCTTCTAATTTTTTTTGTTCCTGCTGAAGTTCAGTGCTAACTAACTCCGATTCCAGTTCTAGTAAGGTTTGACCAGCCGTTACCAATTCCCCTTCTTTGACCTTAATTGCTGCTACGGTTCCTGCTACTGGCGCATCAAGTTTGATGGTTTCCCCCGTAGGTTCCAATCTTCCTCTAGCTTTCCCCGTCTCATCCACCTGAGCGAATATCGCCCAAGGTAAGGCAATACCAATAAATACTATCAAAAAATAGAGTAATCCCCTTGTCCAAACCTGAGGTAATGTATCAAGCAGTTCCTTAGTCGCATAAGACCATTCATGACCCTGGAGTCGTTGATCATTCCTAGGTTGAGAAGTCGTTTCTTGGGTGAGTAACTCCTGATAGGGACCCTGGTCTGGAATAGTTTGAGTAGGACTATGTCCATTCAATGTATGATTTTCAGGCATAGCAGTATTTTGGATTGTTGGCTAAAGGATTCAAAAAAAATTACGGTAGATTAAATCAGCTGAGGCAGGGCTGGGGAGGATCGAGCCTTGGGGATGTTGTTAAGGGTGTTGATCCCCCTAAATCCCCCTTAATAAGGGGGACTTTACCGATTCCTCCCTGTTCCCTGTTCCCTGTTCCCTGTTCCCTGTTCCCTGTTCCTGACTTCTGACTTCTGACTTCTGACTTCTGACTTGCGCGTAGCGCTATAGCTGCTGCTGATTGAGATAGAAATAATGTCCTCGCTTTGCCATTAAGTCTTCGTGAGTACCGCTTTCAATCAAGACCCCTCTATCCAGGACTAAAATCAGGTCAGCTTTGCGTACCGTAGAAAGACGGTGAGCAATAACTAGGGTGGTGCGGTTTTTGAGAATAGTATTGAGATTGGTCTGAATAATCCGCTCTGATTCCGCATCCAGGTGGGAGGTGGCTTCATCGAAAATTAATAGGCGGGGATTTCCCAAGAGGGCGCGAGCAATGGCTAAACGCTGTCGCTGTCCCCCAGACAACATCCCTCCTCCCTCCCCAATCTCGGTTTCATAGCCCATGGGCAGTTTTTGGATAAATTCATCGGCACCGGCCAGTTTTGCTGCTGCCATAATTTCGTCTAAGGTGGCTGAGGGATAAGCCAGACCGATGTTTTCTCGAATTGTCCCTCCAAACAGAAATGTATCTTGATCCACCACACCAATTTGCTGGCGCAAGGAGCCTAAGGAAAGACTGGTGATATCTTGCCCATCAATCAACACCTTCCCATCTGAAGGAAGATACAGCCCCAACATCAGCTTGGAAATAGTGCTTTTCCCGGAACCACTGCGCCCCACTAGGGCTACCATTTGCCCTGGTTTGACCTCAAAACTAAGATTTTCCAGAACATTGCTCTCACTTTCTGGGTGATAGCGGAAGGTGACCTGATCAAAGCGAATGTGACCGCGCAACTCAGGTAATGATTGCCGTGCCTGATGGTGCAAATCTTCTTCTGGTTGGTAATCCAGCACATCATTGATGCGCTCCATGGCAATCACGACTTCCTGAAATTCATTCCACAGTACCGTGATCCGCTGGAAAGGCCTGATCACCTGACCCAGCAACATATTAAAAGCAACCAATTGCCCAATGGTGAGCTGATTTTGAATCACCAACCATGCCCCAAACCAGAGCAGTGCGGTAGTGGCTAACCCCTCGATCGTATTGCTGAAAATCTGGAGTCGATTGCTAATAACCTGCCCAGAAAAGTTAGTTTTAACTTCTTTATTTAATAACTCTTCCCAATGCCAGCGTACGGTTTGCTCAACTGCTGTAGACTTGACAGTGCGGACACCAGAAAGTACTTCAATCAGATAACTACTTTCTTTTGCGATCGCATTAAAGACTTCCCGAGAAATTCGTTTTAAAAACGGTGTAGAAATCAACGCCAGCAGGAAAAAAGGTGGCACAATTACCAAAATTAGCAGCGCCATCTTCCAACTGTACCAAAACATCAACCCCACATAGATAAAAACTGTTAGTAAATCTAGCAGGATAGATAACGCCTCACCGGTGAGAAACCGCTCAATTTTACGATTTTCCTGAATCCGGGAGGTAATATCACCCACAAAACGAGACTCAAAGAAACCCAAAGGTAATCGCAAGGTATGGCTGATAAACCCGACAATTAGTGCTAGGTCTACCTTATTCGCGGTGTGGTCAAGCAAGTATTGCCGCAACCCGGTAATCGCAACCCGAAACATAGTAAACATCAGCAATCCTAACCCCACAGCCGTTAGGGTGAGGGTGCTCCGTTGCACCACTACTCGGTCTAAAATTATCTGGGTAAATATCGGTGTAATCAGACCAAATATCTGGATCATCAGGGAAGCAAAAAACACCTCCAGCAACACGACACTGTGAGGCTTTACCAACTCAAAAAATTGCCAGAAGGAGGTCTTACTTTCTTTGGTATCCTTCAGGATTGCTGTGGGTTCCAGTAGCAGTGCATAACCAGTCCAATCCGCTTTGAATTCCTGATGGCTCAGAGTTTTCTGACCAAGACCAGGGTCAGCAATTACCACATGCTTGTTGGTAATTTCATAAACAACAATAAAGTGTTTTCCTTCCCAGTGGACAATAGCAGGTAGCTGTTGTTTTGCCAGTTGATCCAAACTAGCTTTCACCGGTCGAGTGGAAAAGCCAATACTTTCCGCCGCCGCTGATAGTCCCCGCAATGAAGCGCCATTACGGTCGGCATTGGAGATATCTCGCAAGCGATTAACACTGAATCGTTTTCCCCAATAGCGACCGATCATCACCAGACAGGCAGCACCACAGTCAGAACCACTCTGTTGGGCAAAAAACGGATAGCGCCGGATCACTCGCTGCCACAAATGACCAACTTTTTGAGTAGGGCTAGGAAAGTAAGCTTTGCTAATGGTTTGCTTGGGCTTTTCGTCTCCTGAGGTGGGGATGTCTTTCTTCTCCGCTACTCTTTCTACTTCCCCCACTCTCCCTTTCTCGGCTTCTGCCAAAGGACTCTCCGACGGCATCAGCAGGGAATTTTGCCCTTGGGCCTGACGATAAAAATGTTCGCGGATTTGGGGATGTTTGCTAATTAGGGGAAATAACAGTTCCGGAGTTAGATAACAAAGCTTGGTTTTGAGGGAAGCTCTGGCTGAGTAGCACTCAAAAGACTCCTCTGGAAAGAAAGTACACTCCCCAAAGGAAGCTCCGGCTTCTAGATTGGTAATTAACTCCCCGGCGCTATTAATCAGTCTGACCTTTCCGGAAATCACAATATAGACCCCAGCCTCGGCGTCTGTTGACTGCCAAAATTGACCGACCGTTGGCTCGCGATATTTGATTTGTTTGAGACAGCGTGATAGTTCTGGTTCTGAAAGAGAATGCCCTAGAGTATGGGCGAGCTGCTGAGGGGAAATCAGTGGATTAGATGTGGATGTATGTCGAACCATAATCTCATGCCATGTTGCTGGGATTGAATAGCCAAAAACCATTGGACTCGGAGTCATTAGCGGATTTCAGGTCAGAAATTAAGATGCTGTGACCATCCTTTTCCCGTCCCCTAGGGGATTTAACCTCTGTCCGTTTTGGTATAGTCGATAATCCCATGTCCTTGAGCAATCGTTGCAGGTGGCGATTGCTCAGTTCAATCCCGAATTCTTTTGCCAGATGTTTGTTCAACCAATTCACTGTCCAGCGGCGAAAGGAATAACCATAATCCCGGGGACTCTGGTTAATCAGTTCTTTCAAACGGTCTAAATACTGCTCATTGACTGCCTTGGGGCGACCAATTGGACAATCCTGCCATTGGTGAGCCATCCCACTACGAGCAATATGCATCCAATGTCTTACTGTTGCGGCACAACACCCCAAGGTTTGACAAATTTCCGTTTGAGATTTGCCCTGATCTGCCAATAACATAATTTGAATCCGCTGACGGTAGGACTCATGTAAATCCTCTTCTAGACTTTTTTGGAGTAGTTTGCTTTGGAATGGTGTTAAATAATGACTTTTAAGAATTTTGGCTTCTTTACCTTGCTCGTTGTTCATATCAATCGGTTTTCTATGTACAACAGCCCTAAATTGGGCAGTTTTAACATTCATTGAATGTAAGCTATCAGCCGTCAGCTATCAGCTTATGTGCTACGCACACGCTACGCGAACAGCGGTCAGTAATCAGCTATCAGGTATCAGCCTATGGGATAGGTCCCAGCGTTGAAGCCTGTGCCACGCTACTTGAGGTGCTATCAGCTCAAGGCTGACGGCTGACGGCTGACGGCTGACTGCTTAGTAATGAGCTATTTATAAACCCTATATAAACCCCAATAATTAATCGAGCACAATCAACTTACACTTCCAAGACAGATAATTTGAACCTTGATGTAAGTAATTAGGAGTTCAATAATAGTTGAATCAAATCTTGGTATTGATGGCTGAAGTATCTCCCACAAAAGATTATATAATTAGTCGGATTAAAATCAAAATTTACCATTAATAAATTCTGAAATATTGTCCATATTTGCTCCACACATATGGACTAATAATTGACAAAAATTAACAGAATATTAAAAAAGTTTATCCGAGTAATTATCACTAAAACAATGGTTATATAAAGGTTATCGCTTTCACGAAAAATTAACTAAAACTTTAACTCTATAAAGCTTTGATAAAAAAAACTTTTATCAGATAAAATTCCATAGTTTATTCCTTTATCCACAATGGATGTAATCTGTAATTATCAGGGGATTGGAATTAGCCACTAGCCGGGACCTTAGCACCGATGAAGTGAGCATCACTGAAGGCTGACAAGGCTGCTTGTCACACCTGAATGCTATAGCTAGTTTTTTGATTGGAGTGGAAGCCTGAGTTAATGCAGTTCCCTGGGTAAGACTTTAAAGGTGAGTGTCATACTTCACCATGTGCCCCATGAGCTGAGTGTCTTGGTCCGCAAACCATTACGATGGCTGCAAGCTGCTACATGTATAAGCAATCTTGAGTTGGTAGTAACGGCTTCTTTACCTATTATTCTTAATCAGAGCTAATGCTGACAGTACCCAAAAGGGTACTGTTTCACTGCACTTTCTGTGTTAAGGCAATATCGATTGATAGCAGTTCTCAATTGAAAACTGCTATAAACCACAACTAGGATTACATTAAAAATCTGAAGGGGGCTTGGGGAAAACTGGTTGAGCAAATTTTGCTTTTGCGATCGCATAACGTAAGCATTCAGCGAATGCGCTACGCGCACGCTACTTGAGGTGCCATCAGCCATCAGCTAGCAGGCGGTTTAACTGCACGGGCTCGGATCAGTAAAACGAGCAGGGATTTTCAACCAGCCGTACCAGCACCCCCCAGCTTGTTTACTACCGACCGTTGATTAGCATTAGGCATTAGGCATGATAGCTGACAGCTGACGGCTGAATGCTTGCTGCGTCACCTTTGTCGCCCACAGTAGCTCAATCTGCTAGATTAATTTGCCACAAACCATACCAATTTCTGACTGCCAACCATACTGTAGAGAGCAATCCCGCCAGGCTCAAAGTCAAACCACTTTGACACTCCCCGCTAATCGCGAGACGGGGATTCTTGGTTCAACGAGGCAACTTGCTTTGACAGGTTTTCACCAGCAAAAGTAGAGGTTCCCTCTCCCCAAGCGTTTGGATCATTTAAGATCAGAGTTCCGGTGTGCCCCACCGTACTCAAGGCTCTTTCCAAAATATTGATTGCAGCATTATGGTCTCTATCTAGAGAACAACCACACTGACAGACATGGGTTCTAGTTGATAGAGACTTTTTGACTACTTCACCACAATTAGAACACTCAGCAGAAGTATACGCTGGATTAACTGCAACAGTTACTTTGCCAAACTTAGTCCCAAAATGTTCCATCCATTTCCGGAATTGATACCAACCTGCATCATTAATAGATTTGGCAAGATAGTGGTTCTTTACCAAGTTTTTAACCCTTAAATCGACCTAGGCGACCAGGTCGTTTGACCGGACTACGCAACCTGCCGGAGACGAAACCTTAGAAGAGTGCAGCCTTACAACAAAACCTGCCACCTTTGATGCATAGCCTATCAACTATAAAGGCTGCACTCTTCTTGCGGTAACTTCTAACCAGTCTCTTGGCATGTTCTTCACGCTGCCTACTTATTTTAAGGTGTGCCTTACCTAGTCTGTTAATTGCTTTCTTTCGGTTAGCAGAGCCTTTCTTTTTCCGGGAAACCCGACGTTGATAGAATTTTAGACGCTTTTCTCCTTTTCTATAAAATCGAGGATTGGGTACAGTATTGCCATTGGAGTCAGTGTAAAAATCCTTTAGTCCAACGTCCAGGCCAATAGTGGTTCCTGTTGCTGGAACAGACTCATTAATATCGATCTGAATGCAAAACTGAACATAGTACCCATCTGCTCGACGGACTATCCTGACTCTCTTGATCAGCTTTTTGTCAAAGCGCCATAAGTCCCACGTACCCTTGAGCTTGAGTTTTCCTATTCCTTTTTTGTCACTAAAAATTATTGATTTTTTGTCTGGGCATAACTTCCATCCAGTAGTCTTGTATTCCACTGAGTGACAATGTTTTTTGAATCTAGGAAATCCTTTCTTACCAGGAATTTTATTTTTGCAGTTGTCATAGAAACGGGCAATTGATGACCATGCTCGTTCAGCACTGGCTTGACGAGCCATAGAGTTCAATTCATTGGCAAACGGTAATTCTTTAGCTAAGACGGCACAAAGAGCACTTAAATCAGTTTTCTTGACTCCTTTATTGTCCATCCAATAACGGATGCATTTATTTCGAATAAATTTAGCGGTTTTTATAGCTTCATCTATCGCATCATATTGTTTTTGCTTCCCGTATGCCTTGAACTCTATCACTATCATCACGTATCGACCTTTTCTGCTTACTTTATTCTACACCACACTGCAATATTCATTCCGGTATCTCCTAGACTGATTATAGTAAATGAGTAGTTTAAATCAGCTTAAACCCTTAAATAGCAAGGGATTCAATAAACTAAAAATACATTGTCTTGATGCAATAACGAGTGGTTTTGGGTCTGTGTGCGGAACACCGCGACGCACCTTGTACGCCCCGTGGAACGGCAGTCGCTCATGGGGGTTTCCCCCAAGACCGTGCTGCATCACTACCAAAAATCCCTATATACGACGCTTGCCTCTTGCCTCTTGCCTCTTGCCTCTTGCCTTTCCCTAGCTGACGGCTAACTGTTGATACCTAACGCCTTATATTCACTTCTATCATTTATCGACTTGTATAGAGAATCAAGCATTTTATTTACCTCTGGAGGTTGGGATGTAAAACGGATATAAAAACCTTTATTTTCTGGTTCAATTGACGTCACTTTAGCATAGATATCATCACTATATTCTGCTTGGTATTGATTTAATATATTCAGGCTTATATTACTTAGCTCTACCGGGAAATTCTCTCTTATTATCTCATAGGAACGCACTTTCGCTCCCTTAGCTGAAAGCTGAACTAAACTTCCAAGAAAAAGATTTTTACCGATATGCTTTTCTTCCAAAATTTTGTAGGTGAGTGGTATGGCTTTAGGAAGGAAAAAAAATTCTTCATCTTCTTTAGGTAGAAAGAGATTATAGTCATCACCAATACCCACAACTTGATAGATAGTAATTGGCTGTTTAACCCCTTTTGGTTGTACCTGTTTGTGCCCGTGAGTAATCACGATTGACTTAACCTGTTCAAAGGTAGATTGTGAAATAAGAATTTGACCACCTATGGTATAGGATTCAATGCGATAGGTTAAGTTGACTTGGCTACCCACTACACTGTAATCGGTGCGTTTTTCCGAGCCAATATTACCCACCACAACATCACCTGTGTTGATACCAATACCCATTTCTAGAGGTGGATAGCCCCACTCATTCATCGTTTCGTTGACAGGAACCATTGCCAATTGCATCGCCACAGCACAAGCCACTGCCCGTTTTGTATCGTCTTCTCTCGCCGTAGGAGCACCAAACAAAACCAAAATTCCATCACCCATGAACTTATCAATGGTTCCTTGGTATTTAGTAATCACCTCTGACATATGTTTCAGATAGAGATTGAGAATTTTAACCACTTCTTCCGGAAGCAATCGTTCTGATAGCGCTGTAAATCCTCTTAAATCAGAGGTTAGTATGGTGAGAGTTTTGCGCTGGCCTCCCAGTTTCAATTCTTCGGGTTTTTCCAGTAACTTATCTACCACTTCCTTACTCAGGTAACGCCAAAAAATCTGACTAATGATTTGATTCCTTTTTTCTAAATCTTGGTTAGCTTCAGCCAAATCAGCCGTGCGTTCCCTAACCCGCCTTGTTAATTCCTTTGCTGTTTGACGCAATCTACCGATAACCAGAATTAGCCCTGAGAGTGCCAACACAGATAGTCCTCCTAAGGTGATAAATGTACTCCTCAGACCCATTTGTGTGTGTACCACAAATTTGTCTAGAGGCTGAATTATTTCCAAAACACCTCTGACATCTCCTACTTTCCAATCCATTCTGGGACTATCCGGATGGCTGTTATGACAAGCAATGCAGCTATGCTGCATAATGATGGCTTCTGCATATCGAAATGAAGAACGACCTTGGATCTGCTCTTGGCGAAAAAATGACTGAGTGGGATATTTTCTCAAGAATCTGAGTGCATCCCATTCAAAATCATCTTTCGGACCCCCTTCACCTTGTCGATTGGGAAAGGGATAGTCACTGTAAAGCCTGATTAAAGCTCCCGTATCATTGGCACTGATGCGCGAACCCAGTTCTATCACATAGGTAGCTGGATTAGGAATTCCCCCTTTTTTGGTAGTGTAGTCATGGGTAACGGTAATCCCATCAACAGTTTTAGCACGAGTAACCACCTCAGTACTGTAGAGGTTACGTGCCTCATTAATAAGTTGAGCGGATAAGGCTGAATACTCTAGTGCGTGGGATTCAATTAGATCCATTGACAGACGAGACATACTTGAGAGGGCAATTCCCACTCCCAGGCAAAACATGATCGTTAGAACCAGGATTATTCTCTGAAAAATTTGGTTTAGTAACCAGTTCCAGAATTTAAAAATTAGGTGTCGCATCCCATAGAAACCCTAACCGAAAAGCGTTTTATTCAAAATCCCTTTCACCCCTGGTTGAGAAGACAATCTCAGAGGTGATAGTTATAGAGTTCTCTGAAATGCTGCCAAAACCTAAATTTCGCTTCCAGAAGGACTAATACCGTAAGCATTCAGCCGTGAGCTTTTAGCTCACGCTACGCGAACAGCTAGCTGTCAGGCGTCAGCTTTGTGGCACAGGCCACAAGCGCTGTAACATAACTCAAATTAAATGAATGCTTAAGTCTTTTATTTAAAAGACTTAACTCACATTAAAAGAATGCTTACCTCTTTTATTCAAAGGTGCGCTTTCCGCATCTAATTATTAAATGCCCCACGGGTCGCACCTAAAAGCACCGATTGCGCTACTTGAGGTGCTGCGCGAACAGTAGCACCATCTGTAGCGCATTAGCTGATAGCTGATAGCTGATAGCTGATAGCTGATAGCTGATAGCTGATAGCTGATAGCTTACCTAATACCTAATAGTTAATCGAGCCAATTTGAAAAATCCTGGGAAAATTGCTCAAGAGACAACAACTGAATTCTCGGGTCATGACCAGCAGATTCTTGCTCAGCTTTGGTGTTGTAGCCCCAATCAGCTAGATACAGTTTCACCGGTTTGAGGTCTGGCTGCTGTTGCACAGATTGAAGGGTCTTGAGCCGATCTTCCACAAACCATAGTGTTACGGCTTCCCCTGGAAAAGTTTCAATTAATTGTCGTAGGGTTTGATGTTTGGGTCGTTTGGACTCCTTGCCAATAATCCTCTCTTGTGGTAAGTTAATACCTTGTTGCTGCAATAGCTGCTTGATGAAGCGTCCTTCTTTAGTAGAAACAATATATAGCTGTGTGGTATTTGTAGAAAGTATTTGATCCAACCGCTCAATCACACCAGGATAAAATTGGTGTAGACTCAACCAAGCATCTAAATCGGTGGTAATCCATTTATCCCGAATAGTGTCTAACTGCTTAGCTATATCGGTTCTGTCTAAGGTCTCGGAATTAACGATAGACTGGGCAACTGCTGACCAATCCTGCAAAATCTTCTCTTCTGAAATACCGAGAATCAGCGCGTGAATCAATATTGGCATTTCCCAGCCGGTTTCGATCACAGGTCGTAAGCGGTAGAAGCTAGCTGCTAAATTCTCGGGTGGTGTTTGACTAGCGGGTTTCCAAATTTGACAGTATGTACGCCACGCGGTCTGAAAATACTCTAATAGTCCGTTACACAGAACACCGTCAAAGTCGAGAGCCAGAATTGTGGGTACCATTTCACTTAATTAATACTTATGAATACTACAAATTACTATACTCAAGATTAAGGGAAAAAAGTCAAAGATTTTACCTTTACATTTTCCCCTTAATCTTTACCATTATGCAATATAGCAATCCGATCTGATTCGTGAAAGAAATGGGCTGCTTTAAGGCAGAAGGCAGAAGGCAGCTATGCTGAAGGGACCGGAGTTGGAACTAGTTTTTAAGAAGTCCAGTGATTTTACAAATGATTTAGGATTGCTATAATAGATAGCAAGGTTTTAGTGAATTGGTATAATTTTATAGCACCCTATCAAGTGATATAGCAATCCGATCTGATTCGTGAAATAAATGGGCTGCTTTAAGGCAGAAGGCAGAAGGCAGCTATGCAGAAGGGACAGGAGTTGGAGCTAGTTTTTAAGAAGTCCAGTGATTTTAGAAATGATTTAGGATTGCTATAGTCTCTATGCAACTCCAGCAAATTTAAGAAGATCGACAATACCAAATATGCCTGGATGTGAAGCCAGTGTTGGTCTCCAATCCTGGTCTTGATTTAGATATAGCAATTATCATAGCTATGAGGTACACAATTTCGGGATTTTAGGGAACAGCAGATCACCGGAACAGCGGATCTGGGAAGAAAAAAGAGGGAATAGGGAATAGGGAATAGGGAATAGGGAATAGGGATGCGCTGCATCAAGAGGTGCGACCCGTGGCGAATTTAATAATTAGATGCGGAAAGCGCACCTAACAGGGAATCAGCTTCCAAGAAGACTGTACCTCATAACTGTGAGAAACGCTATAAGACATACGGTTTAATCCGTAGTGCTCTCGAAACTGCTTGTCCTGATGCTAGACTAAAGGTCAGATGCCGCAACAGGTTTCGCTGAGCTCGATAAGAGGGGGAAGGAAAAAGCCTGCCAAACCTACCATCGTAGAATCTGGATCTTGGGGAACATCTCTTAGATAGAGTCGGCCATGTCTGGTCATTGCGTTTCTTGTGTGTTGTTTACTCGTATTTTGAGTATGGAAAACGCCACCAGCTTTGGACAGTACCCGTGTGGGTACCTTTTTTGAAAAGGCAAACGTCATGTATGCAAAAGTCCCTCTTTGGTCAGAGTTTCAGAATTTGATCTTGGTGAGGGACTGCTGGCTTGGGAAATATGCGTTCCCGTAGCGTGGCCTACGGCCAATCGCATTACTGACTAAATTACTCAATTACTATAGCGCTATATATAAGTGAGGAGCTCTCAAGGTATATAGCGTTTTCATTTCACCTGAAAATGCTATACTTGTTAATCCAAACCACTATTCCTCCTCAAGGAACCATAAAAACTAATAGGAGTCACCACCTAATCCAGGGTTTTTGAGATCAAGTTTTTCGATCAGCCCTTGTCCTGTGCCCATCGGGTGCATCTCATATTTGTAAAAAAGAAGGGAAGTGTGGGAAGTGTGGGGCCCGGGCGCGGGAAGTGTGGGAATTTTCGCGCGAATTTTTGCCTAATTGTAAAAGCGATGCAGCGAGGTAGCGCGGTCTTGGGGGAAACCCCCGGAGATGAAACCTGATTACGTTGAGCCAATGAGCGTCGGCAGGTTATGGGTATTTGGTTTAAGTTATGTGAATAAGGCTCAACTGTCTTACGGTAACTTCAAACCACTCGCTATTGCATCAAGACAGTGAGATGCACCCTGGCCATCACAATAAGGATAAAGGTAAAGGGAAATTTTTCGGGTTCATCCCAGGTTACTGTCACTCTAAATCTTGACTCTTGGTCAGAGCAATAACTGAAAAAACTCGCTTCCTCGTAAGTTATTCCCGCCTCACTGGTGTGGGGATATAAGTCAAGATAAATTGGCCATAAATTCAATTAGTCGTTAACTAAAGTATAACTTAAAAAAACTAATTGCAAACTATGGATTTTTTTAAAATTTAAGCGTTATAACATTGCATAACTGACTAAATACTACCAATCCATGTTCTTTTTAGAGAATCAACTACGACAGCTACAGCTACATAAATTTAGCGTTTATATCACCAGACCTATTACCTTGGGATACCAATGGTAATAAGTTATTATCCCACGGGATAAATTCTCAAGAGCAAACCCTAAGAGGATTTGTTCGTTGTAGACTACAACGAATTTTAGCGAATCCATTTTTCATCAATTACCATAAAGAAAATAAGAGCTATAATAAACTTAGAGGTACAAAATGAATACTTGGGTAAAGTCAGAAGCTGCGTACCTAGAAAATCATCGCCCTTGGTACGAGGGACCTCATGGAACTTGCAATCTCCTCAAACCCACTCTCATCCACATGGGAGACGATAAGCCACTTCATTTGATGTTCCCTGTCCATTGGACTGAAGCTATAGATGCCTTACCTCAAGCTAAAACAATGGCACGGCAACTCAATGGGTTCTTAGTACTACTGCTTTATGGACAGGCATCTGACCAAGAAATTCAATCCTTGGTACTAGAATTAGCAGAATCCCAAGTTCTCCCCCTATGGCTAGGTTGGCAAAATAGGAAAAGGTTCGACCGCATTGTAGCAATGCTTTCCAATCATTCTGAGCTTAATTGATGTCAGTGCATATGATGTCAGTGCATAGTCAGGGTGCATTCAAGCAATTCAGCATTGATCTTGACAGTGCTTGCATACTTTGTGACGATAATTCTTTAAGAATCAGACCTTGAATTATTGAAGCAATAGAATTATTGAAGCAATCCACATCAACATTATGAACAGACTAGAAACACTCCAGCTGAGGTGATTAGGGCTTTTATTAAAACATTACGTCGTAAGATTCCGGTTTGACTAGTAAGAAAAGATAATGACTAACCCTTGATATGACTTAACTATCAATATCTAGGAATTAGCCATTACCAAGTTTTTTTGGTAGCTATCTGATCACGACTACTCGAGTGAAGTTTTGGGTGACCGTCTTTCCATAGCCTTTTTTACAGTGACCATCTGAGACATCAGATGCTGAATTTTAGTGTAGAGTTGGTCAAACTCATCACGATTAAGGGAAGTTGGGTTAATCTGTGGCTCCTGAGCAGCATTGGGTGGAGCATAGGCTAGAAATGATTGAACCGATGGAAACCTAGCCGTAGCTGCTCGCACGTCCAAGTCGGGTTTAGTGGGGGGTTTAGTGGATGGTTCATGGTCCACTGCTTGAGTGTTAATGATTACTGGTTCAGTTACCGACCCAGTTTCGGGAATCGGATGGTAGGTTTTGGGCAAGGGTTCAGAACTGACTTGCTCAAGATTGGTAATTGGCTGGTAGTTGTCGTTCAAAGATACTGAAGTGTCTTTATCTGAGGTAAACTCCCTGAGTCCAGAAGCATCTAACCTAGAGTCTGAGAGCTGAAGTGTCTCTAACAATTCCTCCTTTTTCTTGAGATTTTCCTCAAGACCGGATAACTGTGCCTCTATATCAGACCGGTTGCGGTCAGCGGAGCGCCATCCAGTGATCGCCACCGTAGCAGTTCCTAGAGTCACACTTAGTAGCGCTGCTAAGCCCAAGTAAGGTGGAGCTACGTCCATTAGTTTACCATCAAACACTGGCTCCTCTTGCACTTGGATATTCAAAGGTTCAGAGCCAAACCAAGCCAGTGGTATGGTTAGGACTGCAAACAGTGCAGCTGAAAATACGATCGGTTTCAGGACAAATTGTTTAATCGGAGATGTCATAATCAGTAGTTTCCTTGGATAGTTGCCGCATAAGCCATTTAACCTGAGCCGTGCAAAACTCTGCCAAGTTTTGATCAAATTGTCAAGAGTTTAGTCTTTGGCTCACTACTTATCAGTGGTCAGCGGCAGAAGTTTTTTGTAGCTACACCCCTTAATACTTTCGCTTTTCTTTAAGTTAATCCGTAGTGAGCCCATGTTTCATAAAACTTTCATGAAACGGTTCACTAACTTGATGAATTTTATATGAATAACTAGTAAAGCTATATAAACCCGGTCTAGATTGAAACTTGCAGTTCCTAGTGATCACCTGAAAGCTTTACAATTCAGGGGCTATGTAGCTCACAATACTCCCTGAAAAAGGGACGGTTTTCAACGTGGATGTGGGGGAAACTAAAAAGGGTTATGGAGCTAAAACCCATGTTCAATAAGTATTTGACTGTATGCCCCCCCAAAAGTTGTTGAGTTTTTTTAATACCTGCCCTGACTTAGTCTTTGGAATCTGTCAAAATACTTTGTGAAGGTTGTGTAACCCCCACCAGAAATTCCTATAGGTGCGCTTTCCAATGGGCGAGTAAATCGCCCTTGGGTCGCACCTGCTGATTTCGACTCTAGGCTTTACCCATCAAGCATTACAGGATTTTTAATCAGGGGCATTTTCTGGTTTCGGTTTTGACGAGATACACTGACATTAGGGCTAGTTTTGGGTATTGATATTAAGGGATTGTCTATCGTCACCTACCCATTGCCCTATATATAGTTGCTTAATTTAGTTTGTCGAGTTAGCCAGGGTGAAGGAAGCTCAATCTCAAGTTCTTAGGTGCGCTTGACCTTGGCGAATTAAATTTGCCACGGGTCGCACCTCTAGTTGTGACTAACTCTACCTCTTCTCTTGTAGAAACCGATGTCTAGATTTTTCCGGCACATATCCCGAGTTGCCCGCATCCTATCAACTATCCTGCTGACAATCATCAGCCATTTCGGGCAGCCTCGACGGCGCAAGCCTGGGCATAGTAGGCTTCCTAAGTACCAGCGAACCAAATTTACACTTCCTTGGCGAATCATTGGTCTTGGCTTAGCGTTAGTCTTTTTATCCCTGATGGAATTAACCTTGCCTTCTCACCATCCTGTTGATGCAGCCAATGCAGCAAGAACCATGCAGCTACCTCTTTCTACCCAAGGATCACAACTACTTGATTCCCTAGGTCGCCCGATATTACTCAGAGGGGTGAACTGGTTTGGGATTGAGACAGAGTTGCATGCTCCTCATGGGTTGTGGAAACGAGACTACAAGGATATGTTGGCGCAGATCAAAAGCTTGGGCTACAACATGATTCGGCTGCCGTTTTCTATCCAATCCCTAAGAGCCTCAGAGGTCAGTGGGATTGATTTCAACATCGGTAACAATCGGGAGCTTTACGGTAAATCGCCCTTGGAGGTCATGGATGCCATTATCAAGGAAGCCCAGCAGCAAGGCATATTAATTTTGTTGGACTGTCACCGACTCAATGACCAACGTATTCCTCCATTATGGTATGGGGATGGGTTTACGGAAACTGATTGGATAGAAACCTGGAAAATGCTGGCAACTCGTTACCGCAATCAGCCTAATGTCATTGGTGCAGACCTGAAAAATGAACCCCATGGTCGAGCCAGCTGGGGAACAAACGATCTAGCCACTGACTGGCGACTGGCAGCACAGAGGGCTGGTAATGCCATTCTTGCGGTCAACCCCAATTGGCTGATAGTTGTTGAAGGTGTGGAAAAGAATGTTCCACGTCAACGACTAGCAACCCATTGGCATGGGGGTAATCTGGAAGGGGTTAGGGAATATCCAGTACGTTTGTCTAATGCCAATAAGCTGGTCTATTCCCCCCATGAATACGGCCCTGGAGTTTTCAATCACCCTTGGTTTTCAG
This sequence comes from Moorena sp. SIO3A2, assembly GCF_010672265.1. Classification (NCBI taxonomy): domain Bacteria; kingdom Bacillati; phylum Cyanobacteriota; class Cyanophyceae; order Coleofasciculales; family Coleofasciculaceae; genus Moorena; species Moorena sp. SIO3A2. The sequence goes on along the minus strand of NZ_JAAHHC010000006.1, from coordinate 184,982 downwards.
AACCGAGTTTCCCTAACAATTTGGAATACCGCTGGGAAATTGCTTGGAACTATATCGCTAGAGAAGGCATTGCGCCGATTTTGATCGGAGAATTCGGTGGTAAGGAGGTAGACCCTAACTCAAAAGAGGGACTCTGGAAGCGGCGGCTGGTAGATTACATTAATCGAAACAATCTAAGTTTTGCCTACTGGAGTTGGAATCCCAATAGTGGGGATACTGGCGGGATCCTGCAAGATGATTGGCAGAGTTTGGAGGGTCCTAAACAACAACTGCTTCAGGGACTGCTAATTGCCAACAATTTCGCCCCGAACGTGGGAGTTGCTCCGATTATCCCGTCAATTTCCATACGGCGACCAAGTTTCCCACCAGGCAGAACCAAACCAATGCCCACGCCATTGCCAAATTCCCAACCCAGCTCAATCGGGCAAATGCCTACACCAACACCAAGTGGGCAACCATCCAGGAGGGTTGCACCACTACCTCCACCCCTCTCTAATCCCACACCCAGGAGGGTTGCACCACTACCTCCATCCCTATCCAATCCCACACCCAGGAGCGTGGCACCACTACCCCCACCTAACCTGCGTAACAACCCTGGTGTAATCGCACCGTTACCGGCACCTAACCTGCGTACTAACCCTGGTGTAATCGCACCGTTACCGGCACCTAACCTGCGTACTAACCCTGGTGTAATCGCACCGTTACCGGCACCTTTACCTGCACCATCACCAACTGTCACACCAAGGCAAGTTACACCCCTTCCCCTACCGTCACCCCTTGCTAATCCAGGTTTAAAGGAGCCACTACCTTTACCATCCCCCAGTGCCAAACCCAGCGGCATGGCACCCTTACCTTCACCGCCACCGGATACCAACCAAGGTTTAAGGGAGCCAATGCCAACACCCGAACCTAGCCCTAATCTCCCTAACCCTAATCTCTCTACAAGGTCACAGACTCGAAACCGTGTCCCTTTAAAAGTGGTACCTAACCTGCATTCAGATTGGCAAGAAGGATTTTGCATCGGTATACAGGTTATCAATGAGGGCAGTACTAAGGTTGAAGACTGGGAATTAACATTCCAAATGAATCAAGCTGCAATTAACAATAGTTGGAATGGTAATTTCCAACCCCGTAACATGGAAAACTCTCAATCCTCTAAAGACTATGTGGTCACCCCGCTGGATTGGGGACGATTGATCGAACCTGGTCAAAGCCGTCATTTAGGATTCTGTGCCAACAAGCTGGGGTCTGACTACAAACCCAAGCAAATGTTGGCATCAGGGCATTGAACTTCCCCAACCGTCTTGGATGGGGATTCCCAGGCACAACCAAATAGATTGTTATCTCCTAGGGCGTAACTTTCCCCCGCACCGGGGGTAGCTGAGTAAGGTCAATTCCCAGTTTTTTAAGACCTTTATCTTTTATCTTAACACTATTTGAAAGGGAAAATTCATCCCCAAACTATTAGTCAAGGGGTATTCTTTTCCCTCTCAAACTCTCCCTTTTGATAAATAAAAGTTGAATGGGATTGGCCTACGGCCACCCTACGCGAACGCATCGCCCTGGCAGGATTTACCCAATCGCATTTCTGACATCTCCCCTGATTGAGATGCCATTGGCCTACGGCGACGCTACGCGAACGCCGAAGCACTGGGACTACTCCCACAATCACCCAGAGAGCTTTAGGGTTGTTGTTACCCCGTGAGGTTTAAACCGTCAACCTTGGCCAATAGGCCACGCGTGCGCGTTCAACCCGATTAAACCGTCAACCTTGGCCAATAGGCCACGCGTGCGCGTTCAACCCGATTAAACCTTCAACCTTGGCCAATAGGCCACGCGTGCGCGTTCAACCCGATTAAACCTTCAACCTGATTAAACCTTCAACCTGATTAAACCTTCAACTACAGTACTTTCAAAAGCTGTTTAATTTTGGTCTCCTGTTTCTGCTTTAATTGGTCTGGGAACTTCAACTCAATGGCAACTTGATCGGATAAATCTTCGACATCCACAATTTGAGCCAACAATCGCTGTGGTAACTGGTTAGTCGATTCCTGACTCAATAGCAAGCCAACGAAGGGTTGGTCTTGCTCCATTCTTCGTAAATCTTCTGGTGTGAGCAATGGACTAGTTTGCTCCGTGGTATCAGAATAGGCAGTGCTGCGTTCTAATTCAACCCGTAAACTCATCACTCCCATTTCAGTTGCCCTACCACTGTAAAACTTACCTTCCCAATAAAGCTGAACAGTAGCCCTAATCTGTTTACGCACCTTAGTACTAGTTTGGGTATTCAACTCTCGGAAGGCACGGAACACACCAGTGGCTAAGAAACCTAAGGAGCCCATGGGTCGGTCTAAGGTCGCACGCTTCTGGGAATACCACTCCCTGACATCGGAATAAATTACTAGGACTAAATCATCTAGCTGAGCTTGAGTGAGGTTGATCAAATTAATCGCAAGGTGAACTTGATGGTCACTAATCGGTGTCTTGCGGATAATTTCTCCAGCAACAAAGGCTCGTCTGCCGTAATCTCCCACAATTTCAAGGTCTACTTGATCAGGTAGGTTGGGCCAGCTATCTAAGGCAATTAAAACTCCGCTTTCTGAGATATTAACCGTTTCCCCTGGCCAACTCTGGTCAGTGGTGTGAATTGTCACCGGAAGGCGTCGTAGCAGGCGGTGTTTGGGGCGTTGTTGGGGTTGTTCAAAGGCAACCAACAAACCTGCTGTCAGCAGAATCAAGTTAAAGACGCACCACATGGCGTTAACCAAGACCGCTTCTGCATCTTCTGGACGGAGCAGCAGCCAAAAGGGAACAGCTAGTAAGGCAGCAATCACTATAGCTGTTACTACCAAAAGACCCTGTACTGACTGCCAATCAAAACTCCGCTGACTAACCGATACCCCCTTGTCAGTTACATTAAATGAACCGAGCTTGGGGTTAATCACCGCCATCAGAGTGACATACCCCGTCTGGAATGACATCACAAATTCAAACACCTCGTTCCAGAAGGAAAAGCGAACTTCTTTGTAGGTGATATAGTTAGCATTGAGGCTAATCAGTAGATGGGGCAGGGCATAAAATAAGGTTTCTAGCCCCAAACCCTGAATGGGATTGATGCCAAACAATAGGAATAGAGTGGGAGTGACAGCGTAAATCAGCCGGGGAAAGCCATAGAAGAAGTGGGAGGTGGCTGAAAAATAACAAATCCGCTGGCCTAAGGTGAGATGTTTTGCCTTCCAGTTCAACAAGGGGAATTCTAGCCGTAGAATCTGAGCCATTCCCCTTGCCCAACGCACTTGCTGACCCACATAGGAGGCAAAGGTTTCAGGGGCTAAGCCAGCAACCATAATCTGGTCATAGTACACTGACTCATAACCTAAGGAATGGAGTCGGAAGGCCGTGTGACAATCTTCTGTAACGGTTTCAACGGCAATTCCCCCAATCTCCAGCGCATGGTTTTTGCGAATTACCGCTGCTGAGCCACAGAAAAAGGAAGCATTCCAGAAGTCATTGCCCTTTTGCAGTACTTTATAAAAGAGTTCATTCATCACTGGAATCTCACCCTTAGTCTGGAGATTTCGCTCAAAGGGGTCGGGGTTAAAGAACCAGTGGGGCGTTTGCACAAAGGATACGTTTGGGTTGTAGAAAAACCCGACTGTGCGCATCAGCAATTTTCGCACTGGAATGTGATCGCAGTCCAGAATCAATACCAGATCGCCCTTGGTAGTATTAAACGCTGTGTTGATATTACCTGCCTTGGCATGATCATTGTTAGGTCTAGTCAGCAATTTACAGCCGATTTCTTCGCACATCTGCTTCAACTTTTTGCGACGCTCTGGATACTTTCTGCCATCATCTAAGACATAGACTTGTTTTTTATCCTCCGGATAGTCCATAGCCAGAGCGGCTACTGCTGTATTGCGGACAATTTCCACAGGCTCGTTGTAGGTTGGAATGTAGATATCAACCTTGAACCATTGGTCTTGAGGATAGTTAGCCAGATCAACGGTTTCTCGGTCTTTGATTTTGAGAGTTTGAAAATAAGCTAGCAATAGGGTTAGAATTGCATACAATTCCGCCCCCAACAACAGCACACAGAAAAACCCGTTGATCCAAGTATCAAAATTTAGGGTATAGGCAAAGCGATAGTATAGGTAGCGCATGGTGGTCACCAGGCTCAGCCATACTAAAAACAGATGAAAATACTCACTGACTGTTTTATCAGATTGTTTGGCTTCAGTGCGCACTACCACTTGACCAACCAATATTAGTGCGATCGCTACAATCCCCTGCTGCCTGACTGTTAGGGGTGTAGTAATCAGGGGTATGGATAGCAACACCAGCAGCAAAATCAGCCACGACAAGTGATTCGACCCTAGCCGTGCTAGGACTCGGTCAAAAAACCGAGGTAGGCGATCAACGAGTAATGTAATTACAGGGGATCGACGAGGGCGATTTTGCCTATTTCTCGATTGTTTGAATAAGGAAAAAGACATAGCAATTTATAGCATTTTGATTTGAGATGTGAAACTAATATTGATGTAAGTATTCAGCCGTCAGCTATCAGCTGATAGCTGACAGTGGAATTTTGATTTAATCCTATTTAATAGACAAACAATCCTAAAGACTAATTAAAACTAAAGAATAATCACTAATCACTAATTCCTAATGACTTTTTTGATCTGTCACACGCTTGAGGTACAACTGGCTAATGCCATAAAGTAGGAAGGTTACCCCCAGAATACCTAAAGCTAGGAACCACCAGTTTCGTTGGAGGAAGAACGATGCTTTACTGAGGGCGGAGGTTTTTTCAATGCGCTTCTTAGAACCGGCTAGTTCAAAGAACTCTAGCTTATAGGCATCGGGGTCATAACCAGCAGGGTCTTGTTGATAACTACTAACTAAAACCGTATCCTTCTGCAACTGGTAGAACCAAGAATCTTTAGTGAGAATCTGCCGCACGCGGTCTAAGCCATTTTCCGTTTGACCACTCAAAGCCAAAAGTACCCGCTGATTGTTATAGGGAGACATGATTTGTTTAATTACCCCTTCACTATCCGGTAGAGTCTGGACACTAGCTTCACCCCACTGACGTCCTAGAGCATTACTCAAACGCAAACCACTTGACTCAAATACCTCTGGAAAGGGAAATTCCTCCCTGGTGCCAATTCCAACTAGATTTCGCTTCCTCTTGATCTGATCAGGCAATTGTTCAATGGTGTAAACATCCATTTGTACTGAATCTGCCTTACTTAGACGTCCTAAACGCTCACTGATAGCCATGAGGGTGAGCAGATCGTTATCAGATGGCGTCTCTGACAACACGATCGCTGTATTAGACAAATCTTGAGGAGCTGCAAATGGGTAACCTACTTGCAACAGTTCTAGATTAGGTAGTTGAACTGAGGGCTCCCGATTAACTTTGAAGCTGGTCTCAGCATGAACCGTACCCGTTAGTTGTTGATCGGTGATTTTACCACACTCCTCTGGTTCCCTGGGGTTCAGCCGGAAAGCAACTTTGATTTTAGAGGTGGGTTTAATCAGATTGGCAGGAAGATCCACTTTCAGGGTTTCTCGCTGTGAGCCATCCCTCTTGGTCAAGCGTTTACCACCAATTAGTACATCATCTAGTAAGACTTCTACAGCAGAGGTGCGAGGATTGACCTGGGGACCATAGCTGTAAACTAAATTCATGGAACTGCCCCGTTTAAAGCGATCATCCGGTAAGGCCCGAAAATCAAACTCTACCGGTGGTGCTGAAGTGCCTCGCACTGTGACGTCCTTAAAGGGTTTACCATTGGGCTGAGTAGCGATGTCTTCTAGAGTAAAGGAATTTTCTTCTGGCAAATAACCAGGCCAATTTCTGGAGGATGGTATTGGTACATCCGGAACCTGATCCACGAAAATTAATTGACCTGTGCCAAGTTTACTGGTATCTGGCTGTACTAAAAACTGGGCAGCCTTTTTCACGCCATCTGAACCATTGCCAGTCACCACCAAGACCGGGTTACTGCCATCATTGACGGTGGTAAGTGCCAGCACACCGACATCATCGGGTAAGGGAATCTGAGTCCCATCTAAAATTTGATTCCCGGAGAAGGTAAAGGGCAGTTCTAAAGACTTCAAAACCGGTTGATTTCCAGGAGTCCCCATCACAACTAAACTATCGCCCCACTCTAATTCGTCGATAGTCTCTACCAAACGGGTGGTAATGGGACGGAAGTCAGCCAACCTGCCTAGGGAAGCCTGTAAACGAGGCGCAGCAGTCAACCAAGATTCTAAGGACTCCACGGATCGGGTCTGGACATTCCCCTGCGGCAGCATATAAGCAATGGGATTGGCATCTAAGCTGAGTTGATCAAAGAAAGGATAAGGATAGCGACTGAAGTTTAGGGGAATAGGTTCAACTTGGTATTGGAAGATTAATTTTGAATCCGGCAAAACCTCAGTCCACAACGTGGCATCCCCTCCATCCGTACAACCCTTGGTGTTGTGTTGCTGGGCTACTAGGGAAAGTTCATTGTAGTCCTGGATCAGGGTCGTTGGGATAGCAAACATGACGTTAGCCACCTGAGACTGCTTGCGGTTGAGAGGGACACTTGCCACACTGGTGCCATTAATCCGCAAGGTCAGGTTAGAGCGATTTGCCATCAGGGCTGGTGAATGCTGGAAGCGGATTAAGGCTTTGGCGGTTTTTATCTTCCAACCCCGAGGACGGGTAAAGCCCAGTCTTGCTTCCGAATAAACCCCCCGCATACGGAGGCGATTGCCTACAATCGGAGAGCGATTAAATTGCAAGATGTACTCACTTAATGGGATATTCGGGGTAGAAGAAATCGGATTTGGAGTAGATTGGGGCTGTGAACGAGGTTGGGGCTGGGAGGGGGATTGGGTCCGCCGTGGCTGAGGTCGGGCAGCTGGCCGAGGTCGGGCGGGAGCAACCCTTGCTGGGGCACGATTAGAGCGTCTTTGTCGTGGCGCTGCCGGAGCAGCTTTTGGTCTAGGTCGGGCAGCTGGCCGAGGACGAGGACGAGGTCTAGGTTTGTAGACTGGAGCCTTAGTGGGAGTTTTGGGTAAGGTGTACTTCTGGATGAACTGGTCTTCCTGTTTTCTGAGGTTACCGTCCCCTTGAGCTCTAGTTAGGGTAGTACCGATGCCCAGGGTTAAGACCATGCTTGTACATAGCAGCAATAAGGATAATCTAGGACCATAGAGAGCACGTCGTTGATGATTAGTCGTAGGATCTTGGGCTTGGGAGCGGCGAAACAAGAATTTCATAATTGTAACTATAGAGAATACTAGGAGAATAGTAAGATCACCCTTAATTTATAAAGAAAAGTTGTATGGCTTAGGCTTAACTTTAACGATTGAGACCATTTTTGTCACCTGTATCACCTGATTGATCGGTATAGATTGATCGGTATATTTATCGGTATAGTTATTGGTATGTTTAAACTATTCCCCTCCCTAACTGGGATTTAACAGGTTGCGGTCGATGGCTGTGGTAGGCAATAACCCTAACCAAGCTAAGTTTTGGGTATAGTAGGCCGATTGATCATCCCAAATCCCTTCCTGATATTGTGGTATTAGTTTCTGCTCTATCAATTCTCTAGCCATGGCTGGTTCAATTAAACGTAGGGCAGAATAAAGCATGGCATATTGGGAAGTGGCTTCGTAAGTCACCGTTGGTTTTCCCTGGATGTCAATCCTGGCGGGCAGCTTTGAAGAAGAACGCCACAGGGATTGCAAATGCTGCGTGGCAGTACCGAGATAGGAAAATGCTTCTGGGGTATTGAACCAAGCTGCATCCCAAGCAACTCTCCACCACACTCGGTAGGCATCAAAGCTATAAGAACTTTTGAGTGGACTGTCTGGTGGCAATGGCTGGAATTGACCAGTTTCGGTGTCAAAGGCTATCCAATCGCTGGGTAAGCCTACAGCAGAAACCTGGGAAGACTCTCTTAACACCTGGTAGCTACTATCCACCAAACTTAACCAGTCATGGTTGGGGTCAACTTGGGCAAAGAGACGAAAGGAGAAAGGAGCAAGATATGAGGGGTTGAGATATAGAATTGATGGAGAAGGCACAAAGGCTGCTACAGGTCCTGGCAAAAGATAGCGCTTTCCCCTTACCTCTTTGGTGGACAAGTTCCACAAATCTTCCAGCTTAATTAAGGCTAAGTCCAAGTATTCCGGACGATTCCAGCGGCGGTAAGCTAGGATTAATGCTGTTGCTGCATCAATATCGGCATCGCTGGCAAAATTTCTGTCAATCGCACCCCAGTTACCGCTTTGATCACGACCCCACTTCCACACCCAAAGTTGGTCTTCGAGAGTACCATTAGTTCCTGAGCGCTTGAGATTGTTTTGAGACCATTCTAAGGTCAGGGCAAAGGTGGTGGGGTCATTGGCAATTACCGCTCGCAGCATCCCATAGGCTTGCCCTTCAGAGGTTGAGCGATCGCTTGCTTCGTAGTCGATGACTCGCCCGTCTTTTTGAATAAATTTCTCTTTGTATACAGTCCAACTTTCTGCTATAATACCGCTTTCGTCTATAGGTAAAGCAGTCTGGGGAGCCTCTGGTTCAGGATACTCACGGTATACTGAAGGCGTTTTGCTTGGTGATGACTGGGGTGGTGAAGGGGTTGGAGATCGTCTTGACAATTGATGGGGAGCACAACCCCATAGACTCAACAACATAATGGTGAAAGTAACGATAGAAACGCTGAGGGTGCGACCCATAAATAAACCTTGACGGCTGTTGTATGACATCGTAAATTTGCGGCTCTTACATTTACTCCTCAAACATAGTTGGATACAAGCCTCTGGATTGATCCAACGTAGTCTTTTAAGGGAAGAAGTCTGAACCTAAGCCTAGCCTAAAAACATCAGAGTTCAGAATTATTCAATTCTGATATTGGCTTTAAATGTCTGGATTATTCATTTGTGATTATAAAACTGCCAATTTTTAAGTGTTAATTGCCATTTGGGATTTTCCCTTGTCATACCTTAATCCTTTATACTTCATCCTTCATCCTTGACACTTCATTCTTCATCCTTGACACTTCATCCTTTATACTTCATTTAGAATTTATTCTTTACACTTGACACTTCATCTAGACTTCATTTTTTATCCTTAATCAAAACGTTCCCAAGGCGGTTGGAAACCCCTGCGGAACAGAAATCCTTCTTGGATTTGCTGTCTCTGACGGGACAGGGTAGCAGTACTAGACCCTCGACTGAATTCCTCCAGTCGTAGCTGTTCCAACTGTTCTAGGGCTTTGACTTTAAAATCTTCTGTCTGATTTAGTCCAACTAAGGCACGACGTACCCCGAAATCCAGGGGTTTGATCGCAAGACCCCTATAATAGAGTTGCTTGGCGGAGTCAAAGCGTCGTTGTTGGAAACGAACACCACCTAAAGCAGCAATAATCTCAGTGTTACTGGGTTCTGCGGTCAAAATCACCTGATAGGCGCGTTCTGCTATGTCTAACTGATCAATCGCTTCTGCCAATCGCCCCTGCAACAAGTATGTCTGAACGGAGTAGGGAGCCCGATTGACTAATTCAATCACCTGAGCTCTAGCTAATTCTGGACTACGCTGAGCAATAACCTGAATTAAACGGCGGTTTACTGGTATGTTGTCTGGTTCAGATTGCAGCAGCGAAATGTATAGGGGTTCCCGTGTGGGATTGGCAGGTAGAGCACCGACTAGAGCAAAGAGTTCTTGGGGCGGAAGCACATTGGGTTGTGTCTGCAACCAATAGTAGACAAATGCCTCAGCTTGGGATTCTGGAATCAGATTCGCTTGATAGGCAATTGTAGCTCGTGCTAGCTGTAGGTTAACATCACTAGGATTGAGCGCCACTAGTTGGTCATAAACTGCCACAGCTTCCCCTGGTCTATCCTGTAGCAGAAGTATAGATGACAATCCTTGCAATGCTCCATTGAGAATATCCCGTTGTGGGTTGCTGGCAATCAAGGCTTGGTAACGCTGGCGGCTAGCAATCCAGTTACCCTCAAGACGTTCAATATCTGCCGCTAGCAACTGTACTACCAGATCGTTAGCTCCCTGGGGTGTGGCGGTATATGTAGCCAACGCATTTCTAGCTGAGATCAAGTCATTGGCTTCAATGTAAAGTTGAGCGATCCGAAAGTACAAAAAGGGCGCGTTAACCCCAGATGCCAGGATATTTTGGTAAATAGATAGAAATTCTGGCCCCGGCGGCTCGATCGGGATCAAGGCGTCTGCCACCGCTTGCAATTCGCTGGGTTCAGTAGGTAGGGGAATCAGTATGGTCGCTAGACGGTTGCTCAATTGAGCTTGAGAAATTAACCCGGTCTGACTTTCCAGACCCACGATCTTAATCATCAGACTACGGTTATCAGGCTCGAAGGCAAGCTGTTGTTGGTAAAGCTGCAATGCGGTTGCCCGTTCGCTGGGTATGCCTGTGAACACATCAGCTATCTCCCGAATTAAGTTAGGGTCATTAGGATTCTCTGCCAGTGCCTGGCGGTAGAGCATAGAGACTTGGGGTTCCAGGGCTGGATCTTGATTTTTATTGCGAATTTCATTTAGCGATCGCGCTAAGGGCAATGTGGCTTGGGGGATACCTTGTAAAGGCTCTAATACGGCCAATGCTTCAGAGATCTGTCCATTTTCGGCATAGGCTTGGGAGAGGGCGGCTCTGGTTTGGATGCCTAGGTCGTCGAGTTGATCGATGAGGGCGAACCCCACTAACTCGTTTTCCAGAACCTGCACCGCCTGAGCCGCATTGCCGGTTTGCCTTAAGGATTGGGCATAAGCCAGGACAGCATAGCCACTAATCACATTCCCCGTAGCGAGGTATTGGTTAAAGAGTTCCAGACCCCTTTGAGGGTTACCGTTGTAGGTGTAAACTTCTGCTGCCCCTATTAGCACATCTGGACTAGGGTCAGTTTGCAGCACAATTTCATAGTCTGCGATCGCCTCACCAAATCGCTGCTGATAACCATACAGCAGAGCTCGCCTGCCACGAGCTTCTGTATCATTGGGATTGATATCGAGCAAGACCGTAAGGGCTTCAATTCCCTGAGTCTGCCATTCTTGTTTATATGTCCCTAGCAGACCTACTGCACTTAGGGCTAACTCATTGGTGGGGTCTTGAGCGAGCACCTGTTGATAGGCATCCCAAGCTTGGTCAATCAATCCCTGTCGGCGGTAGGCGATGGCTAGGCCAATCTTCGCATCAATGGATTGGGGATAACGCTGGACAGCTTGCTCAAACTCTTTAATTGCCTCTTCCACTCGTCCTTCCCTGAGCAGATTAAAGGCTCTGATAATCGGCACCGGAATAGTTTGGGCTTGAGCTGCCTCAAGGCAAAAGGCAAGAGGAAAAAGGTAAACAGTCAATGGTAAGAGGTAAACGGTCAAGGGTAAGAGGTAAATGGGAAAAAACTTTACCACACGGCGACACTGATGGCAATGTGAATCCAGTCCCTTTGCCTTTTGCCTCTGACCTGAGGATTCTCCGCTCTTTATGGGGGGTAAGCCTTTTCCCTTGTTCCTTTTGCCTTCCTCTAGAATCATGGAGTAAACCTACCTCTAGGAGTTACATCAAAATCGGTTTTCAATCGAAATCCGGCAAACGTTTCCTTGAAACTATTGCGTTGCTGAAGGCTAAAACCAAGCCGCACATTCGGTAAAAATTGGAAATCGTAGTATAGCTCTAACACATCTGGTACATCATCCCCATTTTCCTGGCGCAATTCCTCATTGGACAGATCCCGACCATAGGCTAACCCTACCCGGTCATTCTTAGAAAATAAATCCAAGAAGGTGATTCCGAAACTGTAGGTGTTTCCCTCTTCATCCAAATCCCGGTTGCGGTAAATCCCATAGCGACCAAATATGCCCATATTCAGTTCAGGAATAAACACTTCGCCATTGACACCAAATGCTTCTTCATCATCATTCTTGTTGATGCCAAAGTCATCCCTTCCCCGTTCGATGGAGAAAATTTCCCGGAAGCCACTATTGGCACCACCATCCCTGCCTGAGGCATAGGTTCCTCGCACGATCACATTATCGTAGCGCAGACCAATTTCTCCTGCCAAGCCATTGAGGTCAAATCGCTCCAGACTCTCAGCTGATGAAAACAGAGCAACTTTGCCTTCTATATTGTCTGTCACTGCCCAGTTAACCAATAAACCTGGACGAGATGCGATCGCAGTAGCACTCAAGGCTGGATTAGTTTGAAAAACTGGATTAAAGAAATGGCTTACCCCATCCTTGGCAAAACTATTCCGATCAAAGTAGGACGTTAAATCCAACTGACCGACGGAAAACCGCAGAGTGGGTAAGGTGCTAGCAGGAGCAGCCGTAAAGAACAACTGATTGATAGTTGCCCCTTCGTTAGGTGAGTCTACCAATTGGTCATTTTCGCTAGTCAGATCTAGGGTAGCTCCAAACAGGAATTGGGGCGTTAGCACATAGTTTCCGTCCAAGCGAGCTCTGGCTACTGAATTTTCCCCTTGAGTCACGAAGCTGCCCTGGAAACGCAAGGATGCTGGGGTTAGAGCGGTGCTAGGCAGCAACGGGCGACCGGTGGATTGGGCGGTTGAATTGCCTGGCGGAGAAGTTGGACGATTTAGGTTTGAGTTGGGAGCCGGTGGCCAGGGTTGTAGTGCTGGTTGGAAGAAGGGTACTTGACCAAAGCCAGGGGTGTTGGGATTTGGCACCACTGGGATCGGAGTGACTTGCCCTGGTAGCGGTGGTTGGGGTGTGGCTGGAAAAGGAGACTGGCCAAAGCCAGGGGTGTTGGGATTTGGCACCACTGGGATGGGCATGACTTGCCCTGGTACCTGACCTGGGGGGGTAGTTGGGAAAGGAGACTGGCTCAAGCCAGGGATGTTGGGATTTGGCACCACTGGTACTGCCATGATTTGCCCTGGTACCTGCCCTGGAATGGTATTTAAGTAAGGTAGCTGACCTAAGCCCAAGCCATAACTAGTGCCCCCCATGGGAATGGGATTAATCGGGACTACTGGCCGGGGGGCTGGGGAACTTCTCAGATAGGGCAGCTGACCTAAACCCGAATTGTAAGGACTACCCCTCATGGGCATGGGATTTACTGGGGCTGGCAGAGGAGCGGGCATGGGTCTCGGGTAGGGCAACTGACCGAAGCCAGGGTTATAGGTAGTACCCCCCATCGGAATGGGATTGACTGGGGCTGGCAGGGGAGCCGGTGTAGTTCTCAAATAAGGTAGCTGACCTAACCCAGGGTTATAGCTAGGGTTATAGCTAGGGTTATAGCTAGGGTTATAGCTAGGGTTATAGCTAGGGCTATAACTATTTATTCCCTGGGGGGTAGACATGCCGAACCCTGCCGTTGGCATCAATAGTAAAGTTTGTGGTACGTAGGGCAATTGACCAGGATTACCATTACTCGTACCCAACGGCATCGACCCAGTTACTCCTGGCATCATCGGCATCAATAGTACCGTTTGTGGCACGTAAGGGAAATAGCCCCAATTCGGGTTAGGAGTATTGCTTCCCAACGGCATCGAGTTAGGAAGTGCTGGCAATGGCGCTGGTGTCTTGGTTTGTGGGAATACAGGCAGTTGTCCTACCGATTGGTTTTGGTAGTTATTCAGAAATAGGGGTGTCGCCGTTCCTTGCCCTAGCTGTTCCGGCAGGGTTGGTGGGGAAGGAGGCAGTTGCTTGAATTTTTTGGGAAGTTTACCAGCATTGGAGGGAATTGGCCCTGTTGGTACTGGCAAAGGTGCCGTTTTTGCTTGGGAGGTTGTCTGCTGGTTGGAGCTAGAGTTGGCACTATTTGGAACTAACTTCGGAATTAGGGATGGCAGCAGCTGATTACAGGCTGTGTTTGTTTGGCAGTTGCTCCACTTAGCTGGAACTACTCCTTCCAAATCCACACTCGAACTGCTGCCATAGGGCAACAGTTGGCTGAGCTTGAACTCCGTGAACTTTAAGTCTATTTGCTCTAGGTTTAGGGTCGATGATGACACTAGAGGCTTTTGAGGTGATGGCGTTAACGCTAACTTGTCTATTTTAGTGTCAGCTTTAGTGTCAGCTTTAGTGTTAGCAGATTTCTTCTGGGTGACTAGCTTAGAGTTAGCTGGTTTGCTCTGTTTTAGTTCCGACGACTCTGGGGCTGGTGAGCCTAGTTTCGAGGTAACCTCATGGTTAGGTCGATAAGAGACTTTAGTTTTATTGGGCACAGATGACTTGGCTAACCCATCCCTGTGTCCTGGTTTTAGATCCAGTTTCCCTGGTTTTTGAGGCTGTTGAGATAACTCAGGGATTCTCGAACCCACCTTTTTGCTAGTGGTGGTGTTTGGAGAAGCCAAGGCTTGGGCTTTTCCGAAGGCTGGGACTGCCCTAGCTCTAGACCTGGCATAGGGTGACCTGAACTTGGGTTTAGTTGATTGTCCTTGCTGGCGGTTACGTCTCGGCTGGGCTAGGGTAGTGCTGTTTTCTCTACCGTTACTGCTTTGTACAGCAGACTTTTTGCCTTTGGGCCGTGCTGGAATAACTTTGGCTATCTCCTCTGGCTGGGGCTTAGCTGTCGCCTGGATTGGAGCAGCTACGGTTTTTTTGGAGGCAGTTCTTGGGGTAGCTGAGCTTTGGGTTTTCAGCGGTGCAGAAACAGCTTTAGCTGTAGAGTCCCGTTTGGCTAATTGTTGCTGCTGCAACCGAGATAATGGTAAATCCCCTGGCCTGGTAGCGGCAGAACTGGGCTGAGCCGCCTTGGTTTTAAGCAGTGGAGGGATAGCCTTAGGGGTAGCCCTTGACTGGCGTGACCCTAACTTAGGCTTAGCTGCCCGTTTAGCTGGTTGTTCAGTCTGGGATTTAGAGTGCGGCAGCACAGATGAAGCCAGTTTTCTGGTGGAGTTGGTCCTTGGGACAGAAGACTTTTGGGTCTTAGTTGGCTCAGGGATTTTCTCCTGTTTACTTCCAAGCTTTCCTAGTGCTATAATTTTGGTTTGGGGGGCTTTTTCACTTTCCTCACTAACGGATTGACCTGAATCATTGCTCTGATTTGTC
Source organism: Moorena sp. SIO3A2 (assembly GCF_010672265.1). Classification (NCBI taxonomy): domain Bacteria; kingdom Bacillati; phylum Cyanobacteriota; class Cyanophyceae; order Coleofasciculales; family Coleofasciculaceae; genus Moorena; species Moorena sp. SIO3A2. Next base: position 169,933 of record NZ_JAAHHC010000006.1, on the reverse strand, counting down.
CGGAGCTGCTCTAAGAACTTAGTATGTTTAGATATAGCAGTTGCCTGAGCTGGTTCAATGGCACTCAAGGACAGCATCCAGACTACGGCGAATGACCCAGTACTAAGCAGTTGCATCCATAGAAGGACATTCTTAACTATCCATCTCAGACATTGACTAGTTGTTTGCTGGATTGTCTGGGTTTTTTGACTAATCAATCCTTTCTGTAAACCCTGTCGCCGCTCTAGGAAAGGGCTTGGTTTTGGGCGACTCATACTACCTCCACTCTCATTGATCTTGCCTGACCAGTTATGGTCAAAAATTTAGGACGCACCCAGTTTTAGAGGATTTTGGCTCATTTTTGTGGAAAAATGAACCAATATTAGCTCATATACCTCATATTTACCTGGACTGTTAGTGAATCTAAGCCAAAACTATCACCAAAATTACCATTACTAGAGTTTAGTGCTTAGCTCGATTTGTCGCCAACTAGATCACGCTTGGGTTACTGATCAGGTTTGCTGATAATCAATGGTTGCTGGCATCCATGAAGCCATTAAACCATCCACATATCTAATCCCCCCAATAGTTAACAACCAAATCAGTTCCCTGACCTGCCCTTTTGTGGTAGTGCCGATTTTTGGGTAGGACTTTAAGACTTGCCGTACACCTAGCCAATTTTAATGGGGATTACTGGTTAGTTAACTAAATTTAGATGCTTTATGCCCCGTCACCAAGGGTGCGGGGTGCTGACTGGGCTTTTGTTCTTGATCAACACCAACATTAGTCTTAACACAAAGTTGTTGCCAAATCCCAACAACTAAGATTTTTAGCTTTGGGGATGGGGTTTGGGTACTCAGCTAGTCTTCACAAAATAACTGAGGGGTCAAACCCCTCAGTTATTCTAGTACAGGATTTCACTTATGGCAATTTACATATAAGTCAGGTAAACTTGCTATCACAAAAATTCTAAAGGTGCGCTTTCCGCATCTAATTATTAAATTCGCCACGGGTCGGACCTAAAAGATGCCGCTAATTTTGTGACCAAAGCGCTCCAGGAAAGTCCTGATCCCTGGAGCAGGAAGTAACAACACAACTTGATTTTCCCAAGTCAGAGGTTTGTCGGGAAGTTTTAAAGGTAAAGTTGTCAGATAGAGTTAATCAGCTGCTCTGACAACTTTAGGTTGACGATCAATCCTAGCTCTATGAGGAGGGGATATAGTTCAACAACCAATTCCCAAATACGAGAAACCAGCACGTTCTAGCTGGTTCCGATCTAGGCAGTTGCGACCATCAATGATCACCGGATGATTCATCAGCTCGGCCATCTTACCATAGTCGAGCTTCTGGAACTGATCCCAATCTGTAACTAACACTAAAGCATCACAGCTATCAGCCAACCGTTCTGGATCCGTTTCGACAATCACGTTAGATAGACCATGACGCATCCCAGTTTGGGAAATAATTGGGTCATAGGCTTTGACCTTGGCTCCGAGTCGGTTTAGTTCCTCCACCAGATTTAGAGCAGGAGCATCCCGCATATCATCAGTATTGGGCTTAAAGGTCAAACCCAACAGCCCCACTGTTTTACCTTTGAGGATTTTCAGCTCTTTCTGGAGTTTTTCAACCGCAAGTAGACGTTGGCGTTTGTTGACACTGACAGTGGCTGTCAGCAAATCCGCTTCATAACCGTAATCTTCAGCGGTATGGAGTAGTGCTAAGACATCTTTGGGGAAGCAAGAACCACCCCAGCCAATTCCTGCTTGTAAAAACTTGTTGCCAATCCGGGAATCTAAACCAATTCCTTGGGCAACTTGGGTAACATCAGCACCTACGCGATCGCAAATATTGGCAATTTCATTAATAAAGCTAATTTTAGTAGCCAAAAAGGCATTAGCCGCATATTTAATCATCTCAGCTGAGCTGAGATCTGTACCTAGCACTGGAACTGGGGGAAGGGATTTGTCTTCAGCAAACTGGCGTTCGACAATTGGTTGATACAGTTCCTTCATCATTGCGATCGCTTTTTCGCTATTGCCTCCTAGGACAATACGGTCTGGATTAAAGGTATCGTAAACTGCTGAACCTTCTCGGAGAAACTCTGGATTACTGACCACATCAAAATCCGCGGTAATGTCTTCTGCTGGTTCAGTTTCAGCTTGCCCTCCTGCAGTTACCAAAGATTTCTGGCGTTCAGCTACCCCATCTAGGACAATCATCCTTACCCAATCTCCAGAACCAATGGGTACCGTTGATTTGTTGACAATTACTTTGTAACCATCCTTGAGATGGGATCCAATCCCTCTGGCCACAGCTTCCACATAACGAGTGTCACTTTCTCCGGTAGGTAGGGGGGGAGTTCCCACTGCAATGAATAAAATTTCCCCATGGTCTACCCCAGCCGCCAAATCTGTGGTAAACTCAAGTCTACCTGCATTAGCTGACTCCTGCATTATTTCCGACAGTCCTGGTTCATAGATGGGCGACTGTCCAGATTTCATCAGCTTAACTTTTTCTTCGTTGTTGTCTACACAGATTACTTGATGACCGATATGGGCTAAGCAAGCGCCAGTTACTAAGCCCACATATCCTGTACCAATCACACAAACGCGCATGGACCTATACCTCAATTAATATAAACTTCAATGGTTAGTAAAGGTTAAGAAAGTCTCACGGTTGGAGCCACAGATAGTATTGGCACCCTGACCTGAGGTTGATTGATTTAATTAAATCTGATTGTTTTCCTCTTGAGGAGTTAAACGCTTACGGAAATCGGACACTGTGAAATCTAACCCTTCTGACAAAGTAATAGTAGGTTCCCAACCTAGTAAGGTTTTAGCTTTACTAATGTCTGGTTGCCGACGTCGGGGGTCATCCTGAGGTAGAGGCTTAAAGATAATTTCTGTATCAGGATTCACCATTTTCTGAATCGCCTGAGCGAGTTCTAATATAGTGTATTCTCCAGGATTCCCGAGATTAATCGGTCCGGTATGGTCATTATTCATAAGTCGAATTAGTCCTTCGACTAAGTCGGAGACATAGCAGAAACTTCGGGTCTGTGAACCATCCCCATAAACCGTTAAGGCTTCCCCCTTCAGAGCTTGCACCACAAAATTGCTAACGACTCGCCCATCATTTTCCAGCATTCGAGGACCGTAGGTGTTAAAAATGCGGGCTACACGAATGTCTACACCATTTTGTCGATGGTAGTCAAATGCGAGGGTTTCTGCCACTCGCTTGCCTTCATCGTAACAACTGCGAATCCCAATGGGATTGACATTACCCCGATAATCTTCTGACTGGGGATGGACATCCGGATCCCCATATACCTCAGACGTGGAGGCTAATAATAATCTCGCCTTCACCCGTTTGGCTAACCCTAACATGTATAGGGTACCCATGACATTGGTTTTGATAGTCTTGACGGGATTGTATTGGTAGTGAACTGGGGATGCTGGACAAGCGAGGTGGTATATTTGATCAACTTCTAACCGAATCGGTTCAGTGATGTCGTGGCGGACCAACTCAAAGTAGGGGTGTGCCAGCCATTTCAGGATATTCCGTTTGTGACCAGTGTAGAAGTTATCCAGACAAATAACTTCATGACCTTCTGCCATCAAACGATCAATTAGATGGGAGCCGATAAAACCAGCCCCACCAGTAACTAGTATTCTCATGCCACTGAACTTTTGTGATGTGAAATCAATCCTAAACTAACCTCTGAATTTAACAGTGTCCAGTTAGACAATTTTTACTTAATTTATGGCAAAAAGTCCGGATATATATCTCTCCATATAGTTTTTCACCTACCTTGAAAACCAATTCCGTAATTACCGAAGGTTATCATCGAATTCTCTTGGCTAACCGGTTGAGAATTACTAGGTTGGTAGTAAGCATTCCGAGATTAGTACAAGGCTTTCAGGTCTGGACTTTTAATGACTGAATCCCCCCTCTAGCCTTGGTCAAGACGCAATACTGCCATAAACGCTTCCTGAGGAACATCAACAGTCCCTACAGCTTTCATCCGCTTTTTACCTTTTGCCTGCTTTTGGAGAAGTTTTTTCTTCCGGGAAATGTCACCACCGTAGCATTTAGCCAATACATCTTTTCTCAAAGCCGGAATATGTTCACTAGCAATGACTCGACTACCAATAGCCGCTTGAAGAGGAATTTTAAATTGGTGTCGGGGAATGAGTTCCTTGAGTTTCTCCACCAAGGTACGACCCACATAGTAAGCTTTGTCTCGGTGAACAATTACTGCCAGGGAGTCCACAGGCTCCGCATTAATCAGTAGATCCAGCTTGACTAAGGGATTATCTCGGTAACCAATGAGCTGGTACTCCATACTGGCATAACCCCGAGAGCGAGACTTCATTTGATCAAAAAAGTCAGTAACCACTTCTGCTAGGGGTAATTCATAAATTAAAGTAGTCCGTCCTTGGGCAAGATAAGTCATATCCTTAAAATCCCCACGGCGGCTTTGACAGAGTTCCATCAGAGTCCCAACATAGGTTTCTGGGGTAATCATTTCTACCCGGACATAGGGTTCGGCAATTTTTTCCCGTTCTTGGGGGGATGGCAGGGTACTCGGATTATCAATTTCAAGGACTTCTCCCTGATTGGTGGTCACTTGATAGACCACTGAAGGGGCGGTGGTGATTAGCTCCAAATCATATTCCCTTTCCAGGCGCTCTTGAACAATTTCCATGTGCAGCAAGCCTAAGAAACCACAGCGGAAGCCAAATCCCATCGCAGAGGAAGTTTCTGGTTCGTAGTTCAGGGCAGCATCATTGAGTTTCAGCTTATCTAATGCCTCCTTTAAATCCTTATACTGGTCAGCATCAGTGGGAAACAAGCCACAAAAAACCATCGGTTTGGCTTCAGTGTATCCCGGTAAAGGGTCAATAGCTGCTGCTTTTGCTAAAGTAATGGTGTCACCAACACGGGCATCGGCTACCGCCTTAATGGCAGCAGCCAGGTAACCAACTTCACCGGCGTGGAGTTCATCCACTTGGACTTGGTTAGGGGAAAGCACCCCTAGCTCATCAATTTCGTACTCCTTGCCAGAGGCCATCAAGCGAATGCGATCGCCTTTTTTTAGAGTGCCATCGACCACTCTGAAATAAACGATTACGCCACGATAAGCATCATAGTAACTGTCAAAAATCAACGCCCTTAGGGGTTGCTCTACGGTATCGCTTGGAGGTGGAATTAGATGTACAATAGATTCGAGGATGTCTTCGATACCGATACCTTCCTTGGCTGATGCTCGAATCGCTTGGCTACAATCAAGACCAATGATATCTTCGATTTCGGTACTTACCCTTTCCGGTTCAGCTCCAGGCAAGTCTATTTTATTTAGAACGGGAATAATTTCTAGATCGTGTTCAAGGGCTAGGTAAACATTTGCTAGAGTTTGAGCCTCTACACCCTGGGATGCATCGACTACCAACAGTGCTCCTTCACAAGCCACTAGTGAGCGGGACACTTCATAGGAGAAATCCACATGACCGGGAGTGTCAATTAAATTGAGAACGTACTCGTGACCATCGCTAGCAGTATAGTTCATCCGAGCCGCTTGCAGCTTAATCGTAATTCCCCGCTCCCGTTCCAAATCCATATTGTCCAGGAACTGTTCTTTCATCTGGCGGTCGCTTACGGTACCAGTAGCTTGCAGTAGGCGATCAGCTAAGGTCGATTTCCCATGATCAATGTGGGCGATAATCGAAAAATTGCGAATATGAGAGACAGGGGCATCAGTCATAAGCTATTGGTATAAACCCAGTCAATAACTGGTCTATTGAGTTCATGCTTCACTTAATGTATTTTAATGTTTTCCGTCAGAGGTAAGGGTACTATCCCTGGAATGGTTATAAGTGAGCCAGGCTAATTGTCAGTTATCGTAAAGTTATATTAGTAGTGTTATTAGCCCATCGATTATGAATGATCATGCCTTACATCAAGAGGGTTTGCTTGAAAACCACCTTGAGTCTACCAAAGCTACTAACGTAGATCTATCACGTTCAGCTGACAAAGAAGAAATTTCTATTCATTTGGATACGGAACTCTTGGATCAAATCAAACACTTGACTAATGATCCGAGTAAAGTAATAGAAACGGCAATTCGTCAATGGCTTAGGGGTGAAAGGGGAACAGATCAGGAATTAGCCCGTACCTTTGACCGAAATCCTCCCCTGCCGCCCCGAGGTGAGTGGAACGATTGATAGACAAGAGGTAAAGGCATCTACTTTGAGACGTTGCCATTGGCTCGTGGGTTAGGGTTGGTTGGTTGCATTTACTTGTTGAAACGGGAACTGAGGCTCCCGGTGTTGCTTGTAGTTTCCAGGTTTCTTTTAATGGCTGCACCTGTGAATTTTCAATGTTTTCAAACTGGATATATAAATAGGCAATCCGCTAGTGCACAAGGTGATTCTAACTTTTTGCAGGGTTTAGGGTGTGAGCTGGTTTATACTCAAGAGGCATCGGGTAAATGCCTTTCTTTTTACTGGCAAGCTGCTGAGCAATATGGTCTGAGTTTGACACAAGTGGTGGGACTTCCCCTAGAAGATGCATTCTGCCCGACTGAAGCCGAAGCCTACCAAGAGAGGCTTCAGAGAATTTTGAGCAAGCGTTCCCCTGAACGTTGTGTTCAATCGTTTTGTTACCAGGACAGATCCTTTGCCTTTGAGTTGGTGATTAGCCCCATTTTGCCAGCGGATGGTGAAGCAACCACTGTTCTAGTTATGGGTCGCTTTTTGCCGGAATCATCAATATTGGAATGGCGGGAATCTCCTACAAACCTAAGTGTAGACCCCCATCAACAATTACTCACCAAAATTTCCCGGCAGATTCGTCGGACCCTCGATCTAGATACGATTTGGCAACAAACTGCCCAAAGTCTAGGGGAGGCACTCCAGGTAAGCCGTTGCCTCGTCTGCTATTACAAACCAGACGCACGGGTAACCAAGGTGCAGGCAGAATATTGTCAAAAGCCCTTGCGGTCAATGGCGAAACAACTGCTACCCTTAGATTCTGAGCCTTACCTCGAACAAGCCCTCACTAGTCAGGAGCCACTGCTGGTAGAACACATTCTTCCCGGTGAATGGGAACAGTTGTCTGTGTTGGTGGTTTCAACCTCCTATAAAGATGAACCTAATGGTTTGATTTGCCTACAGCAGTGTGGTGATCGCCGTCAATGGAGTGCCGCAGAAATAAAGTTAGTGGGAGAATTGGCTGAACAAGTCGGCACAGCGATCGCTCATGGCACCCTTTACAAGGAGTTAGAAATAGCTAGCGAAAGGGCTGAAGAAGCTTCTCGCCACAAAAGTGATTTTCTGGCTAATACTTCCCATGAGTTACGTACCCCTCTCAATGGCATGATTGGGTTTCTCAAGTTGGTTCTTGATGGCATGGCAGACGATCCACAGGAGCAAAGGGATTTTATCCAAGAAGCCTACAATTCTGCATTGCATCTGCTCAATATTATTAATGATATCCTGGATATTGCCAAGATTGAAGCTGGTAAAATGGAGCTAGAACTCGCTCCAGTAGAATTAGATTCTCTGTTTAGAAAAGTTGAGGACTTTACGATCAATCAAGCCCAGCTCAAAAACCTCAGCCTCAGAATTGAAATGCCTGATGTCTATGATGGCATTGTTATGTATGGTAACTATCAAAGGCTGCTACAGGTCATGTTAAACCTAGTCGGCAATGCCATTAAGTTTACTGATGAAGGTGGGGTGACTGTTAGTGCTGAGGTGATCCGAAAGAAGATAACTTTCAAAGGTACAGAATTCCCAGGATTGGTTAAAGTTCGAGTTGCCGATACTGGCATCGGTGTTTCCCTCGACCAGCAAGACCGGCTGTTTCAAACCTTTACCCAAGTCGATGGTTCCCGGACTCGCCAATATGGCGGCACGGGTTTAGGCTTAGTCATATCCCAAAAGCTGATTGAAACCATGGGGGGTGTGGTCAATTTTTTCAGTATGGGGGAAAATTTAGGGTCAACAGTTACCTTCACAGTACCTCTTTATCAAGTTCCTGTGATGATTTCCAATCAAGCAACTGATATTGATTAACCATCCACTCTTTAGGTTCCCCTTACGTAAGGATTCAGCCCTTAGCTTTTTACGGAAAACTTAAACTAAACTTACTAACACTTACAAGCCATAATAAATTTGGGAGTAATGGTGAAAAGTGTTAGTATTAGTTTTAGCTGAAAGTTAGATTAAACGTAAGCATTCAGCCGTCAGCCGTCAGCCCTGAGCCTTGGCCAAAGGCCACGCTACGCGAATGGCTCACGCTGCTTGAGGTGCTTTCCATAACTCAGCATTATTCGAATCCTTTCTTGTTTTATTCAAAAGTTCCGTAGCTTTATAATAGCCCATAAGCACATCAAGTAGCACAATCTGTAGCCCATTAGCTGATAGCTGATACGCGACACGCTGATAGCTTACGCTTAAAGTACCTCACCAAATTTAAAGATTCTCTATAAAACAGTAATGCTATAATAAGCACCGTCAGAGATTAGTGAGTAGTCTTTGGATAGTAACACTTCCCTAGTATAGTTTGTCTAGTTTGGGAACTATTAGCTCAAAATATCGGTTGACTTAACAAGACTATGATCGAAAACGAAACAGCTCGTGAAGTGTTCCAGGCGGCTTACGAAAACCGCTACACCTGGGACGACAATTTTCCTGGTTACAAAGCTGACCTGGAAATTAAGCAAGGTGATGAAGTATACACTGGTCAAGTTCGCATTAATAGTGATCACAGTGTTGAAGTCAGTGGGTTTGATGATGAAAAGGTCAAAGAAAGTGTCTATAACCAGATGCGGGATATTGTGACCCATCGCAAGCGGTCATCCTTTGAAAAAGCCCATGGGAAAAACCAATTTAGCTTTGGTGAAAACGATTCTACTGGTGCAGTGGAAATTTTGGTCAAGGGTGATGCTATGGGCTCTAACTATAAAGTCCGGGGTAGGGAAATTTGTCATGTCAGTCGGGTTATGGGTCCGATGGCTTTTACAATTAATACCAACCATAGCCTAGATACAGGAGAAGGGTATATTTCTTCAGGCTACAATGCCATTTTTCGCAATGCCAAAACTGGTGATTTGATGGCTAAACGAGAATTTGAGGACAGGTTCGAGAAAGTTGGTGATTATTATATTATGACTCGTCAAGTAGTTTATGCCATCGAGGAAAAAGGGCGGACAGCTACTGAATTCAACTTTTATAATATCAGGTTACTCCAACCAGCTATGGTTTAAACTTTTGTTGTAAGCATTCAGCTATCAGCTATCAGCCATCAGCTAAAGACCAACGGCTGACAGCTGACGGCACCTCAAGTAGCACCATCTGTAGCCCATAGGCTTACCTGTTATTTACCGGGAGAGAGTTCAAACATAACGTACGCAAAACTCTAATGCCACAGATACATGGCTGGTTTGCTGCGGATAATCAACAACTGGGCGAGTAATTATAACTAGGGAGATGCCTAACTCAGTAGCTACGGCTCGTTTGATATCTTCTCCCCCAGCAACCCCAGAGGCCTTGGTGACCACAACAGAGATGTCCCAGTGATGCCAGAGTGCCTTTTCCAAATCAGCTGGTACCGGAGGACGCAGGGCAATAATTCGATCCCGGCTAAATCCAGACGCGATCGCTAAATCAATTGCAGTAACACTGGGGAGAACCCTGGCGTATAGGGTTGATTGGTCTTGCCAACCACGGAATAAGGGTAAATGTTTATAACCGATTGTCAGTAATACCCGCTGCTGATGGAGATAGTTACCAGCAATCAGGTCTTGGAAACTATTGAGATAAATTATTGGTGAATTGTCTAGTTCAGAACTTACCTGAGAATTTAGCTGTTGCCTTTCAAAACGCAGGTAAGGTATATGCCGAGCACAAGCGGCTGAAATCGCTATTTGGGAAATTTCCACCGCATAGGGGTGAGAGGCATCTAGGATCGCTACAATACCATGGTTCTCCAAAAACTGCTCTAGCCCATTTGTATCTAAACGTCCGACTCGAACCCTTAAATTTGGGGTTTGGGGATAGAGGGATTTAGCCGCTGTTGTGGTAACGGTTACTGTACAGGGAATCCCCCTGAATGCGATCGCATTTGCCAGAGTCACACTTTCGGTGGTTCCACCAATCAGCCAAATACGGCCACTGCTATCTACCACTCCTATCTGCCCTTAAGGGCTTTAGTAAAGTTTTTGCGATAGGACTTATTGGCAACGATTAAAGCTGGCCACAACAGTGACAATGCTATCCGATTGGTTAAACTCCGGCTGAAGTCAGTCCGCTCAAACCCCCTCCAGAATTTCCACACGCCATACCCATAGACTACCAGTAACCCGAAGACAATTAAGTTAGCCATTCATCAAAAATCTTGCCATATTTGGAAACCCCGTCTCAAGTAAGATAGGCGTCTCGCCTGACAGGGAGGAAAAGCGAGCCCTTGGGGCGGTTTTAACTACCGTCGATGAATCTGGGTAGAACACATTTGGTTATTGTGACATGGTTTTTCACCTCGGGTGCTTTTTATAAGATAATTTTTATATTAATGATAATTTTACCTTATCAAGCAAGTGTTAGACCATGACCTCAATACCATAAGTGTGTAGGTTAATCAACAGGTGCGACACGAAAGCGCACCTACGAATTGATTCGGATTACAGCTCAAAGTAGCATTGATCCAGATCCAGTTTCTCTAGTCTTCATTATGTGGTGTCACCCTTAGGAGTTACAGACTAGCCAAACTCAGTAGTCATGATTACGTGAGTGAAGAAGGAGCGGGTCAACACGGGATCTTTCTTCTCAGGGAGGAGGAAACTTGGCGACACCAGTGTCGTTGTTATGGTTCCGCCAGTCTTTGTCGAAAGCACTATTTAGGTGCGACCCGTGGCGAATTTAATTCTTAATGGGTCAAGGGCACCTATGTGAATCACTTATGAATCACTATCGACTAGGCCATACCAAAATCACGGTTTTCAGATCAAGTCACTGTTTGTGGAGGAAAGTACTTCACTAAAAAAAGCCCATAAAAAGACAAATGAACGTAGACAACATGATCAAACCCCTTAACGGGTTAAAAGAGGAGGAATTATGCGAGCAGTGCTGATGGCTGGTGGTTCAGGAACACGGCTTAGACCGTTGACCTGTGATCTGCCCAAGCCCATGGTGCCAATCCTGAATCGACCCATTGCGGAACATATTGTTAATCTACTCAAACGGCACAATATCACTGAGGTCATTGCCACTCTTTACTATCTCCCAGATGTCATGCGGGACTACTTCCAAGACGGCAGTGACTTTGGGGTAAAGATGACTTATGCGGTAGAAGAAGAACAGCCTCTGGGTACTGCAGGTTGTGTTAAAAATATTTCCGAATTACTCAATGAAACCTTTTTAGTCATTAGTGGCGATAGCATCACCGACTTTGATTTGACTGCTGCGATCGAATTTCATAAAGCTAAGAAATCAAAGGCGACATTAATCCTAACTCGCGTTCCCAATCCCGTTGAGTTCGGGGTGGTGATCACCGATAAGGAAATGCGCATCCGCCGATTTTTGGAAAAACCTTCGACCTCAGAAATTTTTTCCGATACTGTTAACACTGGCACTTACATTCTTGAACCATCGGTTCTAGAGTACCTGCCATCAAATGAGGAATGTGACTTTTCTAAAGACCTGTTTCCGAAACTCCTCGAGAAAGATGAGCCAATGTATGGCTATGTAGCTGAGGGATATTGGTGTGATGTTGGTCACCTGGAGGCTTACCGAGAAGCCCAGTATGACGGCTTAATGAATAAGGTCACACTAGACTTTGCTTACCCAGAACAATCCTCAGGAATGTGGGTGGGACAAAATACCTATATCGACCCTACTGCCAAGATTGAAACCCCAGTACTAATTGGTAGCAACTGCCGGATTGGGCCAAACGCCCACATCGAAGCAGGAACAGTAATTGGCGATAATGTTACCATCTCTGCTCACGCTAACCTGAAACGACCGATTATTTGGAATGGAGCGTTAATTGGTGAAGAGGTTAATCTGAGTGCCTGCACCATTTCCAGGGGAACCAGGGTAGACCGTCGTGCTCAGGTTTTGGAAGGTGCCGTTGTCGGTTCCCTGTCTAAAGTGGGAGAAGAAGCTCAAATTAGTCCCACTGTAAGGGTTTGGCCAAATAAAACTATAGAATCAGGTGCAACATTGAATATCAATTTAATTTGGGGCAACACTGCCCAACGGAATCTTTTTGGTCAGCGGGGTGTCCAAGGCTTAGCCAACATCGATATTACTCCTGAATTTGCCGTTAAGTTGGGAGCGGCTTATGGGTCTACCTTAAAACTAGGCTCCCAAGTATCACTCTCCCGTGACCAGCGTAGTATCTGTCGCATGGTGACCCGGTCTTTGATTGGGGGGTTGATGTCTGTGGGTGTCGATGTCCAGAACCTAGATGCAACCGCAATTCCCGTGGCTCGAACCGTGGTACCAACCCTAGGGGTCTCCGGAGGTATCCATGTGCGAGTGCATCCTGACCGACCAGATCATATCCTGATCGAAGTTATTGATGCCAAGGGAATTAATATCAGCAAGGGTAAAGAGAAAAAAATTGAGGGGGCTTACTTTAAAGAAGACCTAAGACGAGTCCAGATCAATGATATCGGCAATGTTAACTACCCGATTCAGTTAATCGATATCTACGGTACTGCCTTTGAGAAGCATCTCAATGTAGAGGCAATTCGCAACAGTAGTGCTAAGGTAGTTATTGACTATGCTTATGCTGTGTCTGGTGCGGTGTTACCCCAACTGTTAGCGAAATTTGGGGCTGATGCAGTAGTCCTCAATGCCAGTTTGAAACAAACAGCTATCTCCACAGAAGAACGAGAGAGTTTGCTCAATCAGCTGGGTCAGGTGGTCGAGGCCCTAAAAGCCAATTTTGGCGTGCAGGTCTCTGCTAATGGGGAACAGCTGATTTTGGTTGATGAATCGGGAATCTCGATTCGAGGTGAGGTATTGACTGCACTGATGGTCAATATTATGTTAACCTCTAATCCCAGGGGAACTGTGGTGGTTCCAGTCCAGACATCAAGTGCGGTGGAACAAATTGCCCGACGCCATGATGGCAAGGTGATCCGCACCAAAGCTAACCCCACAGCACTGATGGAAGCTTCTCAAAGCAACCCCAATGTGGTATTGGGAGGTAGTTGGGACATGGGCTTTATTTTCCCCCAACTACATCCAGGCTTTGATGCCATGTTTGGAATCGCCAAGTTGATCGAGATGCTGACAGTCCAAGAGCGATCGCTTGCTGATATTCGTGCCGAACTCCCCCGGGTATGGTACAAAACCGTTACTCTGCGCTGTCCTTGGACAGTTAAGGGTAGCCTCATGCGTCATCTGGTCGAAACCCATCCCAGTGAGCAGCTCGAACTTGTCGATGGAGTTAAAATTATCAACCCGCAAAATGATAACTGGGTGTTGATTTTACCCGATGCTGGCGAACCCTTAGTTCATATTTTTGCCAACAGCGATGACCGGGATTGGGCTGAGGAAAACCTCAAGCATTATCGCAACCATGTTCAGGAATTCGTTGAAAAAGAACAAGGTGTAGAAGCACAACCTTCAGCCGTGTCATAAATCCGATTAATCGGCTCTTAACAGGCATAGCGGTGGCTTTCCTCAGGTGCGACCCAAGGGCGATTTACTCGCCCATTGGAAAGCGCACCTAAAGAGTGTTTGTAGACCTCAGGAAAGTCACCGCTATGCCCTTGTTGGTAGTTAATTGTTGGTAGGTTAAGTTCAATCAAAGAAAAGCCAAGAGTACTGGTACGCTTGTTCTATAATAAGGAGTCAACATTCAAAGGACCAGGGATATAGGAGATGAACAGCTGCATTTTAATGGCACAAATTATTCAGGATCCAGAACTGCGTTACACCTCAGAGAATCAGACACCCCTGACTCAGATGCTAGTACAATTCGCCAGTGTTAAGGCTGAGGAATCCCCATCCACCTTAAAAGTGGTAGGTTGGGGGGAATATTTGGCCAATGAAATTAAAACAAACTATTCCACAGGCGATCGCGTGGTGATTGAAGGTAGCTTAAGGATGAATGTGATTGAGCGACCAGAAGGGTTCAAGGAAAAACGGGCAGAATTGAATGTTTCCCGGATTCACAAATTGGGAACAGATGATCACTTTGAGCCACAAGTCATGGGCTCGGAAAGAACTTTCCAGCAGACCCCAGAACCATCTCGTCCCCAAACCATAGGTGCGCTTTCCGTTGGCGAATTAAATTCGCCACGGGTCGCACCTCATGATAAGGTGGTATCCATGGAGCAACATCGGATGTCGTCATCAGTTTCTTCTCCTAACAATACCGGACAAGATTTTGCTTATACCAGCACTGAACAAAATACTGAGCAAAGCTTTGACTCTTCTTTTGGGTCTTCATCTCCTCAAAACCCAACCTCTGGTAGCCCTAGTCATCAACAAGATTTAGATGATATTCCCTTTTAGTTATTAGGAGAAAAGATTATAGCTTTTATCATAGCTATGAGGTACACAAAATGTGTTACCTCTTCCCTATTCCCTGCTCCCTGCTCCCTGCTCCCTGCTCCCTGTTCCCGACTTCTGCAAGAAGTCTATTAAATTGTGTTTCAACTTCTTTACGTACTGATCTATGCCCTCCAGCCTTATCTAGACTTGATTTGCTTTTGTTTGGCTTGGGGGATAATGATGATTCTAGCTTGGACGGTTTTGTCAGCAGTCCGAGAAAGTTTTGCTGTTGCCAAACGACTGCATCAAATTCCCTGTTCTAACTGTCAGTTTTTTACTGGTGATTATCGTCTTAAATGTACCGTGCATCCCTCTGTTGCTAATTCTGAAGCAGCAATTAATTGTATAGACTTTTGTGCAAAAAATAATTACATGACTAGGGTTTAACAGACTCGACAGTAATGCCATTGGCTTCATCCTTGCTGCTGGGGAGGAAGCCTATATAGCAATCCTAAATTATTTGTAAAATCACTGGAATTGTTAAAAACTGGTGCCTTCTCCCTTCCCTTCTGCCATCTGCCGTCTGCTTCCTGCCTTAAAGCAGACCATTTCTTTCACAAATCAGATAGGATTGCTATATATAGCAATCCTAATGAAAGCATGCGTGATGGATAACACAATTACTTACCTCACAACTGCTGACCTTGATTCCACCAGGGCCATCCTTTTAGCGCAAGCAAGCAGTCTAACTTATGATGCTTTTGATAAGCAAAACCCTGCTGAGTGTCTTGAGGTGTCTCCACCGGATGGTTATGATTTTGTAGACTACTGGACTGGTGTTGATGCGATTTTTAATAAATACAAAACTGTTGAGTGTTATGGTGTAGTGTTTCGATCTCAGCAGTCTCCTTACACTTATATATTTGCCTTTAGAGGTACTTATTCCACAGAGGATCTAATAGATACTTTTGGTGTTAATCATACAACATTTGTACCTTATCAGGAAGATGTTGTAGTGCCATCTAAGCTTAGGGTTGAATCAGGTTTCTACCATATCTATTCCAATAGTGATGGGAACACACCCTCGATGCAGAATCAGGTGTTTGCCCTAGTTGATAAATACCAAGCATCTGAAAAACCGATCGATACTCTGTATATTACTGGCCATAGTTTAGGCTCTACACTGAGCACTTTATTCACACTTGATATGGCGTTGTCTAGACCAGATATCAAGTCTGCAAGCTACAACTATGCTTCCCCTCGTGTAGGCAACCAAGCATTTGTAGAATTTTATCAACAACAGGCACCGCAACAAAACCCCGAGACACGAACTATTCGTATCCAAAATGTTTATGACAAAGTTCCTTGTGACCCATTTAAATATGAAGGATATCAGCATTTGCCCTATGCCTATCTAGTTTCATTTTCTCGAGACAACTTAATGGGTAAATTTGATGTTATAGACAATCATCATTACAAAAATTATAAAACTGTTTTGAATTGTGCGTTGGAGAGTGAAAGTGGCTTTTGTGAGAGAACCTTTGACTACGATCAGGACAAAACGATGAAGTCGGTGAAACCAGATCCTAGTCAAGTCTGTAGATATTGGTTGTAGCTCTTGGTCTGGGGTTGTCTAGCGGATTTCAAGTTTGTGAGGTACAAATTTTCTGGTTTTAGGGAACAGGGAACAGGGAACAGGGAACAGGGAACAGGGAACAGAAAAGAGGCAAGAGGAACCCAGCCCTAACCCCTTCCAGTTGGGTAGGGTGCGTTAGGGGTGGCCTCATTTTCCGCCTCGTAGCTAGGGTTTGGATAGCCCGCCCCGTAACGCACCACGGTGTCAAACAGCAAAAATGAGATGCACCCAACCGATCCCCCGTTGGTCCCCCTTAAAAAGGGGGACTTTAAGGCAATAAATGCTATAAAAACTAATAGTTAAAAACTAAGGGATTCTCTGAAAAAAAACCTACGCGATTGACCGAAGTCACGCTACGCGATGAAGCTAAGCTTCCGCCCTTGTGCGATTGACCGAAGTCACGCTACGCGATCGCTAATTTTATAAAAGCGATTATATGAAATATACGCTACGCGATGAAGCTTCGCTTCCGCTAAAAGCGATCGCTTATTTTTTATTAATCCCAAAACTACCAAAAAAAACTTCTCAAAACCCTTGACAATTAAAGTTATAATCATTACAATAATCAATATTAACCGAAATTAAATTTTTTATGATGTCACAACAATTCAGCCAAAACTTCAAGAAACAACCTGCTCATCAAACTCTGAAAGGTTCTCGTGAAGCAGTAATTTATAGCATGCAGATGCTTTACGCATTAGGCTATGCAGAGATAGCGGAATGGACCCCTCTGGAACCGACTGATGTTCCAGGGGAAGTGATCACTACAATCACCAAGTATTGGTTGTTGCCATAACACTTTGTCTTGATGCAGTCGCTCATGGGGGAAACCCCCAAGACCGCGCTGCATCGCTAAATTTCTGGGGGGGTTTCTCCCCGGGGGCCTTGGTTTTGGTCGAATCAGATAGGAACTGATCAGGTTAAGTTTGCTAATTTTGTGACATAAGAAATTGAAATAGTCGTGGATAGTATTTCTACGGCTATTTTTTTTTGATACTTATCGAAAGAGGGAATTTAGAATTAAGAATTAAGAATTAAGAATTAAGAATTTATAATTAAGAATTAAGAATTTATAATTAAGAATTAAGAATTTATAATTTAGAATTTAGGCGTAGGGTGTGTTAGGGACGGGCTCGCCAAGACGCAAGCCATAGCAAGTGTTAGGTTGTTGCCCGTAACGCACCACCGCGTCAAATAGCATGCATTGAGATGCACCCGTTTTGGTTGTGGTCTATACCTGGCGAGGTGATCAAATCCGTTTGATTTCAGCTCGCAAAGCCACTCGTACTGAACGTAAACAATATTTGGAGGGATGAAGATGGAAGCTGAGTATGATTTTAGTCAAGGTAAGCGTGGCGCGATTGACCCGATGCCATCTGGTAAAACTCGGATCACAATTTGTTTAGATAACGATGTTATTGAGTGGTTTCGTGAGCAGGTACATCTATCTGGTGGAGGCAATTATCAAACCTTGATTAATCAGGTGTTGCGTCAGCACATTCGGCATCAATCGATAGAAGTAGAAGGAGATCAGGAAACTATTCCGATCACAGAAATTATTCAAAGTCAATAAGCTTGATAACATTATCGCTCCGGTAACGATAAAGGAATTTAATCTAAATATTTCAATGGTAAGTTATTAGGATAAAACGTTGATTGACTATAGTCTCTTCAGACAATTCGTGATCCTGAAAATGTTTATACTCACATCTGGCACCATTGGGATTAATCGTCGGTGGGCAGTGCCTATCTAAGCACAAAGCTGAGGTGATCTGATCTGTCTCAAGCACTGCCCACCCTACTTGCTAACTGGCGACAAACGTCAGAACAGTTTTCAATAGAAAGCCGTCCTAGAAGGAGGGGGCTTTAAACCCAATTTTTTTAGTAAGCTGCCCAACGGGGGTCAGATTGGTAGCGTACAATCACAGGATGAGCAAGGCGGTTGACCTCGACATTACCCAACTTAATATCTCCTGGCAGCTCAAACAAGGAGTGTAAAATGCCTGGGGTCAGAAAGCGAGTTGATACGGATAAATTGAGGGTGTCCGGCTGAATCGATCGCCTTGATGCTAGGACAAAACCCCAAGGCCCAAAGCTGGGGACATCTATAACATAGGGATGAACTAATAGTCCCACATTTTCCAAGGTTGCGGCAATACAACTCAGAACATTGGGAGCAAAAAAGGGACTAGATGCCTGAGTCACAAAAATGCCTTTGTCTGCTAATCGCGGTAAGAGACGGCGGTAGAATCCTTCTGCATAAAGCTTGGCAATAATCTTTTGATCGGGGTCGGGAAAGTCGGCAATAATCACATCAAAGGTTTCGTTGAGTGCGGGTGCCCTAATGAAAGCATCAGCATACAACACTTCGACACGGGGGTCGGAAAAAGAGTTATCGTTAACTTGGACTAATTGAGGGTGATGACTAGCTAACTTGACAACCTCGCTGTCTAAATCGATGAGTAGGACTCGTTCGACTTCTGGCCATTTGAGCACTTCCCGCAAGGCCATACCATCACCTCCACCCAACACCAGAACCCGACGCCTACCAACACTAGCACTCATGGCGGGATGCACTAAAGCTTCATGGTAGCGGTATTCGTCGAGGGTGGAAAATTGCAAATCGCCATTGAGGAAGAGACGAACATCCTGTCCTTGTCGTGTGAGGACAATGCGTTGGTAGGGAGACTGGATGCGGGTGATCACTGGCCCACTATACAGAGTATTTTCCAGCTTGTCGCTAATCGGAATGGCTAAGGGAGCCAAGGTAAACAGGAGAATACCTAGGGTTAAACCCAAATATCCCCAGGGCCGCAGTCTGGGAAAGCGTCTGCCAATGGCAAACACCATCAAGGCCGGTAATGACCCTAAGACAAAAGCCGTAGGAAATAAACCGATAATGGGTAATAAGAGGATGGGAAAAGCCAGGGAACCCAGTAGTGCTCCCAAATAGTCTAAGGCTAAAACACCTGCTAATGCTTCCCGCACCCCTTTGTCCAATTCCAGAATTCGGGTCAGTAGCGGCACTTCCAGTCCTGCTAGTACTCCCAGGACAATAGTGACGAAGAATAAACCCAGCCAGATGGAACCATTCCTAACAAATACAGCAAATAGTCCTAAAGGCAATAGGGCAGTTAGGGGAGCAATGAGTAGTTCAACTTTGACAAAGACTAAGAGTAGTTGGTGTTGTAGAGATGGGGAATTGGTCTGATTGACAGCAATAAACTGACTCAGGTAAGACCCTAGACCCATTGCTGCGAGAAATACTCCAACGGAAATACCATAGGATAGAGCTTGATTCCCTACCAAGTAACTTGCTAGAGTTCCCAGCAACAGTTCTACCGCTAGTCCACAAATTGAGGAAACCGCAGCAGCAATCATGAGCAACCAACGCTGGTCCCGTTTGAGGGATGGGATGCTAGAGTTAGGTATCGGTTTCCCATCTGATATCGCATCTTCCATCGTCTATTTCCCGGTAGCCGGACCGCCTCCGCGAAAGCTACCATAGTCTGAGCGATTGGGGGACGATTTCCAAATACCTAGATAATAGTAACCG
Source organism: Moorena sp. SIO3A2 (assembly GCF_010672265.1). NCBI lineage: Bacteria > Bacillati > Cyanobacteriota > Cyanophyceae > Coleofasciculales > Coleofasciculaceae > Moorena > Moorena sp. SIO3A2. The sequence continues at coordinate 150,249 of NZ_JAAHHC010000006.1, read as the reverse complement.
GATAAATATGTCCGATGTCGGGGCCAGTAGTTATTTTGTTTTTCTTCCCGCAGGACAAGGGCTGAACGCTGAGTGTAACCTGCGATTATGGTAAATAGTGCGATCGCAACTGTCGTCGCTGTCAAAATTTTAGTCAACATGGGATCAATTCCTGGATGGAAAATAGAAGTAGTGCGAGCATCTTGCTCGCGTAGTGGGAGCATCTTGCTCGAAGCCCGTGAAACAGCTAAAACTGTTTGACACTCCCCTAGCTGTTTCTAATATCATGTCCGGTTGAATACTTATACTAAGGGCAAAAACAAGGCAGAAGGCAGAAGGCAGAAGGCAGAAGTAAAGAAGTAAGGTTTCATCGAATAAGGTTTTTGATAACTAATTATCCGGACATGATATAAGCTATTCATGGCGTATCAAAGGTTGGACTAATTTTTACCACCTCAACGCTTGTGAAGGTACGGTTGCCATCAATAACTCTCAAGGTTGTGCGATCGACAGATGCATCTGGGCATACTTCCACATAGAAGCCATAGGAACTGCGAGATTCCAACAGGAAGAATGTTTGTAGTTTACCTGTTGCTCCCTTGATCTTGCCGTTGTTTTTGAGATAGGTCATAGGCAAGGGAAACGAATGGTTATAGATTTGCTCACCATAGGAGTCCTTGAGAAAAAGGCGAACTTCTAGTTTTGATGGGGAAGTTTCATCTGCCTTAACATCAACTTTAACCCGCACAAGGCGATTTGCACCACCGACAGTAGCGCGATCGCTGGGGTCGCTATCGTTAATCGTTTTGAAGATGGCTTTTTTCCCGGTTAATGGCGTTGCATATAAAGTCATCAAGGTCAGACATAATGTCCCCACTAAACCTGGCCAAAGATAGCGCGTATCTATCACTCCATTTTGGACAGTTACCTGAAACGGCACTGGTTGATCAAGTACTTTTCCTGATGTATCCCCATACTCCAAAACTGCAATGGCAATGGTCACCATCTCTTCCTGCTTGGCGCGAACATCAAGTCCTGCTAACAGGTCATCGTCTTGCCAACTACCAGACTCCCCATCATCATACCAAGTTCCTGATTCATTCCAGGCTTGCTTGATGGCGGAGGCGAATGCTTGACCTTGGCCATCGAGTAACTGGATTTCATAAGTAACCCATCGGTTAAGGGGAATTTTTGCTTTAGCTTCTATGCGAAGAGCACCAATCAGCTGGCGCTTGAGGGACAGTGTTTGAAGTTGCAGCGGTTCCTCTTCCCTGGCACTGACGGTAGTAGATAGCAGTGTTTTCTGGAACCGATAACCATGGAATAAGGCTAAAAATACCAGTAGTGTAGACCCGATAGCAATATAAGGGCAGGGGTCGATAAAACCACTAGTACGTTGAGTTTGAATAGTCACTGGTTTTTATTGTGTCTGTATAGACTATTATCTACACCGAGCCAGAGGTGATGTCCACAAACTCCAGTTTTTAGCACCAGTGATAATTGTCTGACCAAAGTAGAAAAGAGTTTTTGTACCAACACGACAGGCATATTCCAATTCTAAATTATAAATTCCCAATTCTAAATTATAAATTATAAATTCCCAATTCTAAATTATCAAAAATTTAACAAATCAAAAGTTTTTTTCTTTTCCTATTCTGTGTTGGAGACATCGGTGATTCTGGAAGAGTTTTTGGCCTAGTTGGAGAAGATGGCAAACTAGGGTGTTGGAGAGCAATGTTCCTACTATGCAGAGTTAGTTGCCGCCGACACCAAGCAAAATGCAGGATATTAATACCCATTTCCCACAGCAGTGCGGATCATCTCTCGTGGTAGAGCAAGCTCTTCATCTAGTCCCCAAGCAGCTGATAAATTACCAACTATAATGACAATTCCTCCCCCAATCAACATTTTAATTGGTTGTCCTTGAACAGAGGGAAGAGCCGCAAAGCTAACGCTACGCGATGAAGCGAAGCTTCCGCTAACAGCGATCGCTAATTTTTTATTAACCATAAAAATCCCAAAAAAAACTTTTTAAAACCCTTGACTACTCAAATCATAATCATTACAATAATCAATATTAACCGAAATTAAGTTTTTTATGATGTCACAACAATTCAAGCAAAACTTCAAGAAACAACCTGCTCATCAAACTCTGAAAGGTTCTCGTGAAGCAGTAATTTATAGCATGCAGATGCTTTACGCATTAGGCTATGCAGAGATAGCGGAATGGACCCCTCTGGAACCGACTGATGTTCCAGGGGAAGTAATCACTACAATCACCAAGTATTGGTTGTTGCCATAACACCTTAAATTTCTGGGGGGGTTTTCTCCCCCGGCCAAGGTTTTGGTCTGGTTTTGTAGCGTGACCTTTGGCTAATCAGAGCAGGTTATATTTGCTAATTTTGTGACATAAAAAATTGAAATAGTCGTGGATAGTATTTCTACGGCTATTTTTTTTCACTTTACTCCCGACTCCCAACTCCCGACTCCCGACTTCCTAGTATAAAAAATGCTATAGCAATCCTAAATCAATTGATAGAATGTTTGTTCCCTGTTCCCTACTCCCTGTTCCCTACTCCCTGCTCCCTGTTCCCTGTTCCCTGTTCCCTTTGGTATATAATTAAAAAAATAACCTTTAATTCAAAAGCGATGGAAACTCAAGACTTAAAAACACTGATTAAAGAAAGCATCCGAGAAGTTTTGAGAGAAGAAAGACTCTTACTCTGTCATATGTTAATGCCTTACGTTAGTGATCAAGAGCAACAAGAGCTTGACACCAGCTTTGGCTTACCTCAAGACTATGAGACTGAAGAAGTAACTGATCTAACAGATGGGATTAAAAATGACTATTAAATTCCGCAAGAGTGCGATTAAATTATTAGAGTCTGCTGATAATTAAACTATTCCCATCACATAAATTATTCAAACTCAAGGAGCTTGTAAAAATTATCGTTACGGTAACGAACAAGGAATTTTATATAAATATTTAAAGGGTAAGTTATTAGGATAAAACCTTGATTGACTATAGTTTTTTAAGACAATTCGTGATCCTGGAAATGTTTATACTCACATCTGGCACCATTGGGATTAATCGTCGGTGAGTAGTGCCTACCTACGCCTAAAGGCCAGCTGATCTGATCTGTCTCAAGCACTGCCCACTCTACTTGCTAACTAAACTATACTTCGGTTGCTATAAATCCCAATAGCTATAATTTCAGTGGAAGAATAATAGTGAGTGGCACACTACTGTATCACCCCCACTTCCTATCGTGAGGTTTGTTGCGTATCTCAAACGGTGTTCAGGAAATGAATCAAAACCTATCTGTTAAGGGAGCAGCAATTTTAGCCACCGTTGTCGGTGTGATGGCAATGGGAGTGGCTTTCCCTAGGTCTAGCTGGGGGCAAAGTATCATTGCTCAACAACCCAGTTCACCAGGGAGTGAAAGGGCTGAAGAGTTATCCCTAGCAGAAGCCTCTCAACTCAATCAGCAAGCCATTGAGCTTTTTCAGCAAGGAAAGTACTCAGAAGCGATTCCCCTAGCTGAGAGAGCATTAGAGATTCGGCAGGAAATCTTGGGAGAAGAACACCGTGATGTGGCAGAAAGCCTCAATAATCTAGCATTCCTCTACTTTTACAAGGGGAAATATCCGAAAGCCGAACCCCTCTATCAACAAGCCTTAGCACGGAAGAAAAAACTGCTCGGTCAAGACCATCCCGATGTAGCAACCAGCCTCAATAATCTGGCATTACTCTACAAAAGCCAGGGCAGATATGTTGACATACTCACCGTCCTAGAAGAACGGTGATTCTTGACAGATCATCGGGGTGTGCTGCCGAACGCGCCCCGCGTGACCTACGGTCTCAACAGTCTTATCGCCCCTCCTTGCCCATTTAGAGTCATGCCGATGCCCCATGCCGACTTTTTCTATGTTTCTAGCAGCGTTTATGTCTCTGTCCTGCTCGGTTCCACAATTAACACAGAGTATTGAGCGTACGGACAAATCGAGTTTCCCCCACTTGAACCCACAATCTGAGCAGATTTGACTAGTGGGTTCCCAACGGCTTATAACCCGAAAATCCCTGCCATATTTATCTGATTTTGCTTGAGCTAGACTCCTAAATTCTGACCAACCTTGCTGGCTAATAGCTCGCGCTAGTTTGCGATTTTTGACCATTCCTGACACGTTAAGGTCTTCTAGGACAATTACTTGGTTCTCGCTGACTATCCTAGTTGAGAACTTATGCAGGAAGTCTTTCCTTTTGTTGGCGATTTTATTATTTAGTCTTGCGATCTTAATGCGAGTTTGCTCCCTCCGGTTAGACCCCTTGGCTTGTCTAGCAAACTTTCGTGTTTGTTTGCGTAATTTTCGATCTAGTTTTGAATAGTCAGGACTCTTGACATGACCCCCATCACTCATTACCGCGAAAGTCTTGATACCTAGATCAATCCCAATGCTTTGGTTCTTGGCATCAACTTGAACAGGCTCAATATCTACTACAAAGCTCAAGAAATAATTGTTAGCACAATCTAAGATAATGGTCACAGAGCTTGGATCAGATGGCAATTCCCTAGACCAGATCGGTTTGACTACCCCAATCTTGGCTAAGTAAACTCCATCACCTTGAATAGAGAAACCTCTGCGAGTTAATCTTGCTGATTGATTATTGGAACGCTTTTTGAATCGTGGAGACCTAACTTTTCGTCCTTTTCGTTTTCCATTGTGCGACTCAAATAAGTTCTTAAAAGCAACTCCCAAATCAGCTACGGACTGCTGCAAAGGAACGACTGACACTTCAGACAACCATTTTCTTTCTTCGGTCTTTTTAGCCTGAGTTATGACCAGTTTCTGTAAGTCTCCAGATTTTAGAACCTTCTTAGATTTCTTGCAAATAGCCAGAGCATCGTTCCACACGACTCTGACACAGCCAAACAGCCTAGCTAAGTCCTGTTTCTGTTGGTCAGTTGGATAAAAACGATATTGGTATCTTGCTTTCAATTGGCGTTTTATAGTTGGTCTGTACTCCGATTATAGTGTAATCTACAAGATTTGACAATGGGTTTACGGAATATTGGCACAGTATTAAGCTCCTTGCAAATGCACCTAGTATGCGTAACTAAGTACCGCCAAAAAATATTGACCACTGAGAGTCTCGCGGCCATTGAAAATTCGTTCAAAGAAGTGGCTAAGAAAATGAATTTTTAAATTAGAGAACTTAATGATTTGTTCGCGTTCGCCTTTGGCGTGGCCTACGGCCAAGCGTGGCCTACGGCCTCAAGTTACCGTAAGAATAAAGGAGCCAAAATTCGCCAAGTTTTAACCAAAGGTGCGCTTTCCGTATTAAGAATTAAATTCGCCACGGATCCCACCTCTTTTACGTATAGCTGAACAACCATAAAGGCTCCTTTATTCTAAGGTTTCGTCTCCTAGAAGGACAGGGCTTGAGACCCATTTTTTTGGTCAATATCGAGCTGCCCTCCAGTCCCTAGCCACAGATTCTCCCTTGAGTGATCAACAAGCTCTAGAGATTCTGTGTGCCAGAGATGCACTCCACAATGCCCTCACTGAGGAACCCTTCATACTTGCAGAGCTTCTAGAGTGCATCCATGAGCTAGATGCCCAACTCCAACAACACAAACAACGGATTGACCAAGCTCTGGAACTTTCTACCTATCGTCACAGTCTACCAACAAAGCCTAAGGGCTGGTGGTGGTATTTGGATCAACAGCGTCCTCCTCATCCGCTAGATCGTTACGACTGGGTGTTTAACGGTGTGACCTTTGCAGGTTGGAGTGTCAGTCTGGCTCTGCTAGTCAACATTGTTAGTCGTTTCTTAAGTGGTGGTCCCGGTGTAGCTGGCACTTCCGCCATCATTGTACCAACTCTGATCACTCTGCTGAAAGCCAAAAGTGACCTTACTGAAGAAGAGCAAAAAGATAACGATTTCTCAGAAGCATTGAAAAAATGTTTTGAGGAATTGCTAACTCGTTTGAAGGTGCCCAAGTTTCTTCATGCTGAAACCAAGTTTTTCTCCACTCTCGCTCTAGTGTTGGGATTGCTAGGGTTTTGGTCTAGCCTACCCAAGATTTCAGTTATTTACGGTCAACGTGGCTTAGAGCACTATCGAGCCGGTGAGCTTAGTAGTGCCGAAGCCGACTACCAAAGAGCGATTGCCCTTGATCCTGATAATGCTAAGGCCCATTATAACCTGGCCGTAGTTTATGAAGACTGGTTACAGCTCAAGAAATCAAAGCAAGAGTACCAGTTGGCAGTAAGTGCCAACATTCCTAGGGCATACAACAACTTGGCCAGACTCTACATTCTAGAAAAGGACTATCCTAAAGCGGCAAACATTTTAGTTGAAGGTCTAAAATTAACCACAAAGCAATCAGTTTATCCAGAGGATAAGTACAATCTCTATAAAAATTTAGGGTGGGTAAGATTCAAACAAAACCGGGATGATGAAGCTAAAATTGCCCTGGAAAAAGCTATCAATATTGCTAAGAATCCAAAGGTAGCAAACTATCTGCCCAATCGTGCCTCTGCCTCTTGTATTTTAGCTCAGGTCTTTGAACGTCAGAAAAAACCTGAAGCTTCCCAGGAATCTCTAAAGGAATGGAAAAATTGTCGCGATTTAATCCTAGAAAATCCTCTGATTTCCAAACCAAACCAATGGCTGGATCTAGCTAATGATTTAGGAATAGGAAATCCTTGGATTCCAGAAGAAGACACCTGGTTACATCTAGCTAATCAACGTATTCAGAAAGCTCAACAACAGAAAACAATGCCATGATTTGGAAACGTCTATTCTCCATCTTCCTACTTTCCACGGTTTTAATCGCGATCGCAGCTCCAGCAACTATTCCGGCTGAGGGTATTTACGAGATCGCAGCTCTCACAGGAGATGTTCAAGTGAAACGTCCCCTGTGGTTTGGTTATCGTCGGGCTTACAAAGGAGATCGCCTCAAGCTCACAGACCGAATCTGGGTCAAAAACCCTCAGTCCTCTGCTACAGTTTCCTGCAATAATCTCAGTAATTGGGAAGTTGCTGTAGGAACAGCTTTTAAGGTGTCTGAAGGTTGCTCAAATTCAGGAATATTGTTCCGACCGGAAGATGATCTTGCACCTGGACGTGGCATCGAGAATGAAGACCTTCCCTACCTGATCAGTCCTAGGAATACAGCACTACGTCCTAATCAACCCCTGACCCTGCGCTGGCATGCCATGAAAGAAGCCACCCACTATGATGTTACTATTAAGTATCTGGCAAGACCAGTGTGGGAAAAACGGGTATCTGAACCCATAGTTGATTACCCTGATAGCTCCCAACTCCGACGGGATCGGGATTATTTTATAGTTGTGACTGCTAGTACCGGTGTCTCTTCACCTGAAAATCCCGATCAAGAGTCAGCTCCCACCATTACCCTGCTGACGGATGAGCAGGAGCAGGAGCTGAAGAAAAACCTAGCTCAGATTGAGACACAAAATCTGGATGCAGATGCCAAAGCTTTGGGGCAAGCTCATCTTTATCACAGCACTTGTCAAGATCAAAATTATCCCAACACTTGTCTCAATCAAAATGCCATTGAGGTTTTAGAAACAAGAATCAAAGCTGGTACAGACAATGCTGCCATTTATCAGCTCCAAGCTGACATGTATAAGCGCATTGGACTAAAGCGACAGGCTCAGCAGCGTTACCGCACAGCCCTGGCACTGGCTAAAAAGACTAACAATTTGCCATTGCAGGCGGAAATTCAAGAACAGCTTGGTGAGATTGCCCACAACCTAGAAGAGTTTGCTGAAGCAGTTGAATGGCTAGAGGCTGCTGAGGCAATTTATCAAAAGGGTTTAAATTTGGAAGATCCAGAGGCACAAGGGAAGCTAGAGGAGCTAAGAAAGGATATTGAGGATTCTCGACAGAGGATTTGAGGGGATAACTAAGTAGTCAGGGGTCAGCTATCAGCTATCAGCCAACGGCCAACGGCTGACCGCTGACCCCTGACCGCTGACTGCTTTAGGTTTGTTATGATCACCTTTTGGACAAATGTTGTTGAAACGGAAACCAGATGAGTGACTTGGATTCAGGGAAGTATCGGCAACTACTAGTAGAAGTCAAGCAGCGCATTCGCGAGGCCCAGTACCAATCTCTCAAAGCAGTCAACAAGGAATTAATTACTCTTTATTGGGATATTGGACGGTTAATTTTTAGCCGTCAACAGGGAGAAACCTGGGGTAAGTCAGTCGTAGAACAACTAGCAAAAGACTTACAAGCGGAGTTTCCAGGTATCAGTGGCTTTTCGGTTCGGAATATCTGGAATATGCGCAATTTATATCTCACCTACTCTCAAAATGAAAAACTGCAACCATTGGTTGCAGAAATTGGTTGGAGTCATAATTTGCTTATTATGCAAAAGTGTAAAGATGACTTAGAGCGAGAGTTTTATATCCGGATGACGCGGAAATTTGGCTGGACAAAAAATGTTTTGATTCACCAAATAGAGAATCAAACCTACGAGAAAACGTTGCTGAATCAAACTAATTTTGAACAGACAGTTTCCGAGGATATTCGTAAGCAAGCTAAGTTAGCCGTTAAAGATGAGTACACCTTTGATTTTTTGGAACTAGCTGATCAGTACAGTGAGCGTCAGTTAGAGCAAGCAATTATAGCTAAAGTCGAACCATTTTTACGAGAAATGGGAGGGATGTTTGCCTTCATTGGCAGTCAGTATCGCTTAGAAATTAGCAACAAAGAGTATTTTATTGATTTGCTGTTATTTCATCGCAGTCTCAAATGTTTGGTAGCAATCGATTTAAAAATCGGGGAGTTTTTGCCGGAATATATAGGCAAGATGCAGTTTTATTTAGCAGCGTTAGATGACAAAGTTAGGCTAAAAGAGGAGAATTATGCCATAGGAATTATTCTGTGCAAGTCTAAAGATAAGACCATTGTGGAATATGCGTTGAAGGAGTCAAACAAACCGATTGGTGTTGCTACTTATCGAATAGTTTCAACGTTACCACAACAATTGCAGAATCAACTTCCTGCACCTGAACAAGTGGCTTTGTTATTGGAGGGGGTGGAGTGATAGTAAGCATACAGCGGTTTGCGTAGCGTGTGCGTAGCACATAAGCTGTTCGCGTAGCGTGCGCGTAGGGCATAAGCTTACTCGTTTAGAAATTAGCAACAAAGAGTATTTCATTGATTTGCTGTTATTTCATCGCTATCTCAAATGTTTGGTAGCAATCGATTTAAAAATCGGGGAGTTTTTGTCGTAATATATAGCCAAAATGCAGTAGCTCAGAGTGATGAGGTGGAATTGTGAATCAGTTTATGCTAGCAGCATTTAAAGAGGCTCAGATGGGTTTCCAAGAGGGAGGAATACCGATCGGTTCAGTTGTGGTTAAGGGTGGTGAAATTGTAGGGCGTGGGCACAACCGGAGAGTCCAAAAAGGTAGTGCAATCCTTCATGGCGAGATGGATGCTCTTGAAGATGTTGGCTCTCAACCTGCTTCTTTTTATCAAGATGTCGTTTTGTACACTACATTGTCACCATGCAGTATGTGTACTGGCGCGATTTTGTTGTACAAGATCCCCCATGTTGTGATTGGGGAAAACAAAACGTTCTTAGGTGAAGAAGAATTACTTCGTTCTAGAGGTGTTATTGTTGAGGTTTTAAACGACGATAGTTGCTATCAATTAATGCAAGACTTTATTCTGAATAACTCTAAACTTTGGAATGAGGATATTGGTGTTGTTGATAATAATGATTTATAGCGTTTGTCGCATTCATGAGGTACAGTATTATTTGAGGTGGATTCCCTGTATTGATGCAGCGCATCGCTATTCCAGATTAACTCTTATCTGTTCCGGTGATCCGCTGTTCCCTGTTCCCTAAAATCCCGAGTGTACCTCATAGCTATGATAATTGCTATAATTTGAATTACTGCCGAAATTAGCCAGCAGTAATAGGGATGAGCAAACTACTCATCTTTCCAAGATAATACCGATTTTTAAGAATTACAAAAATCCGATGCACCTATGACGTTATTCGTTAGGGTCAAGGCAGAAGAGGCACTTCTTGAAGATTTTAGCTAATCTTATTCAAGGACAGATTGGGTTTGAACTACTTGTGTCAGGTAGTCAGGACTGTATCTTGGAGCTGGCTAGGTGGTCAGCAATCACCTTGTGATAGATCTTTATCATGTGATCTACCTTAACTTCCCAATCAAAATGTTGCATAACTTTATTTTGGCCCATTCTTCCCATATCAAGGCGTTTTTGGGGTGAGTGGGCCAGCGTCAGCATTGCATTGGCAAGACTATCAATAAACTCCTCTCTAGAGGAGGGTTCTACAAGAATTCCACAAGAAGTATCGAGATAATCTGCTGGGCCTCCCCAATTAGTGGCAATCACTGGAAGTCCCTTTGCCATTGCCTCAAGCACCACTGCCCCACCACACTCTAAAAGACTGGGTAAAACAAACGCATCAGACTGCTGTAATTGCTCTGAACACTTTTCCTGAGAAAGCCAACCAGCAAAAAATACTTTACCAGTATTGTGGATAGTTGTGGATAAAATCTTGAGTTCTTGTGCTTGTTTCTCTAATTTATCCCTCTCTGTTCCATCACCAATAATAGTTAAGCTGATAGGAAACTTTAGGGATGCCTGTTTAAAAGAAATCAGCAATATATCAACGGCTTTCCAGTCCACAAGCCTACCAATAAAAATATAATTTACTGTTTTTATTTCACTGTTGCTAGACGCAGATAATAGAGGCTTAAATATAGATAAATTTACACCGTTTTCTACTATTTTAATTACTTGTTTGCAGGCGACTTGAGGTAGTGCTTTTCGGGTTCGCTCATTTGCCACTATGAGTAATGCTGCCTGTTTCTTTCCAGGTATCAATTGGTTCATAATATTTAAAAACTTCCGTCCCAAAAATATGGTTAAATTGACAGTTTTCTTTTGGAGTTTATGAAAACCTGGAGGATAGTCCATACCACCATTCATAGGACCAATAATGATCGGTACACCCATTCCAAACAGCATAGATGGCTCTTTAGGGGATACTGGAATCGGTTGATGAATAATATTGATCTGCTCCTGCTTAACAATACGGCCAATGATTTGCCGCTGGGTCAGCTGGGTCAAAAGACGCATAACTAGCCCTAGGGTAAAGTAGGATAAACGGGTAGGCAGCAGATTACCTAACTGCCACAACATACGATGCCAAATGGTGTCAGGAACATAAGCAATATGTTGATCTTGGGGAAATAATGCCTCTAATTCTGCACGAGTGCGTTCGTGTACGACTAACCAAGTAGGAATTCCTCGTTGGCGCAAAATTCGATAGTAATGTAATGGAAGAGCTGCTTCACCACCAAACTTTGCAGATGCATGTTCCGCTGCAATCAATACTCGAAGGTTCATATTATATACCCTATGTTCTGTGATCTGTTTATCCACTAGCACCCGGGATTGACCTTTGGTCACGCTACGCCATGCGACCTAGGAGCCGCTAAAACCGATCGACTACACTTACTTTGTCACTCTAATTACCTATACAGGGTCAATGTATATTGTCAATAAACTACTAATATTTCTTAATAAACTCGGCCTTATTGTGCTTGTTGACAATGTATTTTCCACATATAGCAGTCTTAAATGATTCGTGAAATATATTGGCCACGCTGCGCGAACGCCAAATCCCTATAACCCTTGCCCAGCAACGATTACCGATTTTGCTGATTTTACAAATGATTTGGGTGCGGCTCTTCTAGAAATACGGTATTATTTAAAATAAGAAAACTAACAAGCTTGTCAGAGTAAGGCTTTGAGTCAAAAAAACCGTTAAGGGACGTTTCTTGTACATAAGTGGAAAACCGGGGTTAAATTCAGAGATATGCAAGCATCGTACTCAAATGAAGACATCTTCTTTTCACCAGCACGAGAGCTATTTGAAGAAATCGTAGAGTGGTTGGGTTCAGATCGGGTTTGCGGTGCGCGAGCATGGGGAGTTAGAGAACAAATTACTGGAGAACGGGTACGAACTATTAAGACGGCAACTGCCGCGGTTATTTTGATAGACGTAGTGATGACGAGATTGAAGGTGAGTGTTTGGGTAGTGACCAAGCCAGAAGAACTCATAAGAAGAAGTTGACTCGTAAACTGACCACCTTATTTGGAACCGTAAGAGTCAATCGAATTGGTTATGGAGGAAGGAAGCTCAATTCCCTGAGTCCATTGGATGCGGAATTAAACCTACCGCCATCCCAATATTCCCACGGACTGACAGAGCGAGTCGCAGTAGAAGTAGCCCGTTCGGGGTTTGGTGAAACAGTAGAGATAATTTCCCAAACAACCGCAGCCAAAGTTGGTAAGCGTCAAGTGGAAGAATTAGCCTTCAATAGTGCCTGTGACTTTGACCAATTTTACCACCAGCAACAATCACATATAGAGCAATCTCCACAAACAGGGGAAATAGTAGTGATTACTGTTGAGGGTCTTGGTGTAGTGATGCTAAAGGAAGATTTACGTGCTCATAAAAGAATTAGGGCGCTGGCAAAGAGCAAGAAGTTAAATAAACGATTAACCCTTGGTGAAAAACGAAACTCGAAGCGAATGGCTACAGTAGCTTCGGTTTATACCATTGACCCATTCGTTCGCACACCTGAACAAATTGTCAATCCGGAAGGGGAGGAGCTTGATATTAAAGAACTCAAAAGACCCAAGCCTCAATCCAAGCGTGTTTGGGCAAGCTTAATTAAACAGCCAGAAGTAGTTATTAGCGAAGCATTTGACGAGGTATTGCACCGCCGAAGCACTCAACAAAAACACTTTTGTGCTTTGGTAGATGGTAATAAAACTCAATTATCGCGCTTTGAAGAAGTTTGCGAGCAAACACCAGATTAACTTAACAATTGTTCTCGATATTATCCATGTAATTGAATATTTATGGAAGGCGGCATTTGCCTTGAACCTATCCCACTATTGTCCGAAAACTTGATAGACTGAAAATCAAGTAATCAGAAAAACTTGAACAGATAAATGCCAGGAAGATTTGAAGGATTAAGTGACATAGAATGGGAGCTGTTTGAAAAGNCTGCCGACTATAAAGGCGACCCTCTACTTACGGTAACTTCAAGCCCTCCGGGCATTACTACTTTCAGGTCGGTAAGTTACGGGTCTCTCTCCCGGCTCAGCCTGCGGTTTCTCAGCCTGTACCCTATGCTTTAATTGCTTTAATTACACCCTAGCGCCAAGGTATTGTCAACTCGGCGACTCAAGTCGCTACGGTCTTTCATCCCCGGTTTAAAAACACGGGGCTTTCAGCCTTAGGAGTTCCGTAAGAAGATGCGTTGTAGTTCTCGAGTGGGATCGCTATAGGTGGTTCTTGAATGTGCTATACATTTGTTGTCCCAAAGCAACAATGAGTATTGGTTCATCCGAATAGCCATGTGATTTTCTTCGTAATACGCTAGAAATCGGTCGGCAATTTCTCCCAAAAACGGCTCGGGAGTAAAGGGCTTTAGGTTCTCTGGATCGGGGCTGTAGTCACCGTATTTAATATAGTTACAAGAAAAGCGGAAAACAGGCTTCTTACCCTCAAATGACAGGATCGGATGAATTGCTCCCTTGGTGCGGTTGGCGTGGACTCCCCTGGTGGCACCAAAATGGTGTCGAGTCTCCATGAGTTTTTTCTTTTCTTCTTCCGTAAGAGTCTTCAGGAATCCTTCCACATAAGCCAACGTGGTCATCCCACCACCACAATCAGAAGGCTTTTTGCACCAAAGCACTAGATAGTTCGGTGGGGTTTGATAATCGCTGGCTTCTGTATGAGGAAGCAAACGCCTTTCACCTCTGGCATCGGAAAATTTCATCAATTCTGGTTCATATCTGACATAGAAAATCGGTTGCCCATATTGCAGGATTAACTCACCACCTGTGACCAATTTTGAAAATTCGATCCAGTCAAAATTGGGGTCTTCAGTTTCCACATAAATAAAGTTGTTTTGCTCCAGTAAGTTCTGATAATCAGTAATTGATTTATCAAATTCGGGCATTTTAATTGCCTGAGCAGTTAACATCAAAACTCCTTTTTTTTATAAGGCTGACAAAAATTAACTATAGGGGAAATAAATTCAATACTGGTTACTTGTTTACATTTTTTTACAAAAAAACACATAATAAAATATAAAACAACTAATTATTAAGTAATTACAATGGATTCGTGATATATAAGGGTGTTTCTCAACCAGAGGTTTTGCCATTTATGCCACGGGGGACTTTCATCTGTTCAAAGTTTCCCTCTTAAGCTGCTGTGCATTTTCTTGATGCCGTCGCTCATGGGGGAAACCGCCTGTTCCCTTGCTGCATCGCTTAAATTGCCTATTTTCCAATTAGAAAAAAACCTCAAAACCCTCTCCCCATCTACTATCTACGCCAGCTAGCCAGTTAAGTGTGTAACAGCTTATTAAGGGGGGCTGTAGTCATAGTCAAGCTTTTAGCATTTAAGACAAGCTTCTAGATTCAGTCTCTTAGAGACTTTTTGTTAAATAAAGGTTAAAGTTAGTTAAAGTTAAATAAAGCTTAAATTATTGCGTAGGGTGAGATAGGCGGCGAGTACTTTAAAAGCTCACCTGTAGCGAGAGCTGTCTGCCTTAACTCACCCCTATTAAGTACTCTATATTTCTTAAGATTTACTTTATAAATAGTCTCTAAGTTTTAGAGCAATTCTGATTTGGGTGAGGTTTTTAGGGAGCTAAGGCCGTGAGCCACGCTTACTGGCAGAGCCAGACGCTGCGCGAACGCGAACAGAGCTGGTAAGAGGGAAGAGGTAAAAAATAGTGAATAATGGATAATTGCCTTTTGCTGATTACCCATTATTCACTATCCATTAGCAGCCCAGTAATAAGATAAGTAATCGTAAGCATTCAGCTATCAGCCGTCAGCCGTGAGCTAAAAGCTCACGCTACGCGAACAGCTTATTTTATTCAAAAGCACCATTAGTAACGTACGCTATGGGCATAAACTGTTCCCGTAGCGTGGCCACAGACCTTTAGCAGGGATTGCGCTACTTGAGGTGCTGCGCGAACAGTAGCGCATTAGCACCTCAAGTAGCGTGGCCGTAGGCCTTTAGCTGATAGCTGACGGCTGAATGCTTACAAGTAATCAAACAAACTTAATATTACTTCCCAATACAGAAACGGCTGAAAATGCGGTCAAGCACTGATTCGGTTACTTCCTCTCCTGTAATTTCTCCCAAGGCTTGAATTGCTCCACGCAAATCTATCGTCCAAAAATCTAAGGGTAACTCTTTTGCAATAGTTTCTTGCACTTGCTGAAGAGACATTTTCGCCCGGGTCAATGCAGCAGCTTGTCGTTGGTTAATGGCTAAATCTAAATCAGCGGCTTGCAGGTTGCCACGATTTACTGCGTCAAGAATTGCCTTCTCCAGAGCATCAATCCCTTGATTGTAGGCAGCAGCTGTCTTCACTACCCGCTCTATAGTATTAGGATAGGATAGGGTAGATTCAGCCTTATCACTGGCTAGGTCAGTTTTGTTAATTACTAGAATTACGGGACGTTCTTGCACCTGTTGGTAAATTTCCTGGTCTCCTGCACTCCAGCCAGTGGTTGCTTCAATCACCAGTAATACTAAGTCAGCCGCCATCGCTGCACTACGCGATCGCTCTACTCCAATCTTCTCCACTTGGTCAGCCGTTTCCCGAATTCCTGCTGTATCGAGCACCTGTACCGGAATTCCCCCAACTACTAACTGGGATTCTACTACATCTCTAGTGGTACCAGGAAGGTCAGTGACAATAGCGCGATCGCATCGACTCCAGGCATTCAATAAACTGGATTTTCCGACATTGGGTCGCCCCAGGATTACCACTTTTAAACCTGTGCGCAATAGCTCACCTTGATCCGCTGTGGCTAATAGTTGGGATACTTCTGTTAAGATATTGTTAAGTTGAGCTACAATTGCGCCTTGATCAAGGGGCGGTAAATCCTCCTCAAAATCAATTCGAGCCTCAATTTCTGCCAAAATATCCAGGCAAGTAGCTCTAGCTTCCCGAATGGGTGTGGCGAGCTTGCCCTGCAACCCAGCTAGGGCCGCTTGAACCGCTGCTGGGGAGCGAGACCCCACTAAGTCAGCAACACTTTCTGCTTGAGTCAAATCCAAACGCCCATTCAAAAATGCCCGCAGGGTAAATTCTCCTGGCTGTGCTAATCTCGCTCCTTGTTCTAGGCACAATTGCAACACTTTTTGTACAGGCATGATCCCACCGTGGCAATGGAACTCTACCACATCTTCACGAGTGTAGGAACGGGGAGCTTGCATAATTAGCAGCAATGCCTCATCCACTAGCTGTTGGGTTTTGGGATGACGCACATAGCCGTAGAGAATCCGGTGACTCTCCCAAGCCTGACGCCCCGGTGCCTGGAATAAAGTACGGGCAATTGCGATCGCATCTCTTCCTGACAGTCGCACAATACCGATACTCCCTTGTTGGGGTACAACTGCTGTTGCGATCGCAGCAATGGTTTGACTCTCGAACATTTCAGATCAAATTCGGTTAACTTACCATCATATCCCTTTTCGTGGTATAGGAGTCGGGAGTCGGGAGTCGGGAGTTGGGAATCGGGAGTCGGGAATCGGGAATCGGGAGTCGGGAGTCGGGAATCGGGAAAAAATGCTGTTTACCTGATTAGGCTAGAAACCGCATCACCTATTAGCGTAACCGAAAATTCCAGGCACTATTTGGGAAGTGATTAACCAGAGTGGTCAGCGGTCAGTGGTCAGCGGTCAGCGGTCAGTGGTCAGTGGTCAGCTTAAAACAAGGTAATAGGTAATAGGTAATGGCGTTGCTGAATTAAGGAATGAATGCGCGATCATTTGGTTTGATTGAAGCCCCCTAAATCCCCCAATTCTGGGGGACTTTGATAGTTTTGTTCCCCCCAGAATTGGGGGGCTAGGGGGGCAAAACCATACGCATAATCAGCAACGCCTAGGTAATAGGTAATAGGTAATAGGTAATAGGTAATAGGTAAAAAATCCTATCTACCTCATAGTTATGAAAAGCGCTGATAGCTGATAGCTGATAGCTGATTGCTGATTAATTATAGCTGATTGCTGATTGCTGATTGCTGATTGCTTACGTATTAGCAGCAAAGCTGACTGCTGTTCGCGTAGCGTGGCCAAAGGCCTTTAGCTGATTACTGACATAGTTTTTGATATTGCCATTAATGATAACAATAATAAATGAGTTGTGAAAACGATAATATTTGGTAAATTTCTACGAATAAATCCAAATTTTACCTTATTTATTTCACGGTAGAAATATAAGGGTAATCTTACCACTACTCTAGTATTTGTTTGTATTTTTTTGATAAAGATGACCAGATCTTTGTGAAGTTTTTAACTACTGCCAAACCTAATTTATCAAGATTGCAATAAATTTAACTATATAATCAAAGATTCGATTAATTTTGTTAATTATCCAGCAATTTAAATTTAAAATTAAAACCGATTAAGATAACGAAATAAAAAAGATTTTACGAATAAGCCAGATGAAATTAGCTGTGAGTAGAATTAGTCAATCCCTGAGCGTCCTCTATGTGTTGGCAGGACCTCTTTGGGTTATACCGACAATAGCACAGCCGATTCAAGCCGATCACACCACTGACACGGAAGTTATCCAAGATGGTAATCGCTTTGATATTGACGGAGGTACTCAATCAGGTGATGGCTCTAATCTATTTCACAGCTTTCAGGAGTTTGGTTTAGACCAAGACCAAATTGTTAATTTTTTGTCTCAACCCGGTATCAAAAACATTCTCAATCGGGTTACAGGTGGCAACGCTTCAGTGATTAACGGTCTCATCCAAGTCACAGGGGGCAACGCCAACCTGTTTTTAATGAATCCAGCGGGGATAATTTTTGGTGCCGATGCCCAGCTGAACATTCCAGGATCATTAACCGCTACCACCGCTACAGATATTGGCTTTGGTGATAATAATTGGTTTAGTGCCTTTGGTGACAACGACTACTTGTCCTTAATTGGAACACCTAGTGTATTTAGGTTCGAGACATTAGGTACACCAGGAGCCATTATCAATCAGGGCCAGCTAGAGGTGACACCAGGAAATAACCTAACCTTACTGGGTGGCACTGTGATCAGTACTGGAGAACTGGCAGCACAAGAGGGAAAAATTACGGTAGCTGCTGTACCAGGGGAAAGTTTAGTGAAAATTACCCAAGAGGGGCACTTGCTGAATTTGGAAATTCACCCCCTACTCACTGACCAACAATCCTTGACACCTGTGCAATTGCCTGAACTTTTAACTGGCCCTGATGTAGGTCATGCCACAGAATTCAAGGATAATGGTGATGGTACTGTAACGTTGCAGGATTCAGGCATCACTTTGGAGTCTGGGGATGTAGCGGCAAAGGAAGTAACGGCAGAGACTGCAACCCTGTCCGCCAACAATAACCTGACTCTAGTAGAAAGCCAGCTGTCTACCACGGGAGATTTAAACCTACTTGCCCAGAATAAAGTGGTGGTAAGGGATACTCTTGAGAATTCCTTCAATGCTATAGCGGGAGGAGACCTCTACATTCAGGGGGATTTAGGCATTGATATTCTGGCACTGAATCATCCCAAGACACCCTTTCAGAGTGGGGGTAATCTCAGTTTAGTTAGTGATGGGATTATTTCCGGAGATGCTCACTTTGCTAGTGGTGGTAGTTTCTCGATTCTGAATTTATCCGGTAAACCAGGTAATTTTCTGAGCTTCTATGACCCGATTATTATCTCTAGAGGCGATGTAAAATTTGGCGATTATACAGGAGCTTCTCTGAAAGTAGAGTCTACTGGAAGTATTGAGGGGGGAAATATCAAGATCACACAGCCAGACACCACTGGCTCGATTCCCACTTCAGATCCAGATTTTGAGAATTTGACCCAACGCCGCTCTCTGATTTTGCGAGCAGGTTTGAGTGAGGATCAATTGAGTAATTCAGTTAATTTTGATCCTAATCAATCAGTCACCGTAGAAGGGACAGAATTCTCTAATCTTGAACAGAATTTACCTGAAGGGAGTATCACTATTGGTGATATCGATACAAGTTCTAATCCGAGTGATGCTGCACCTGTAATCTTAGGTGATGCTGGACCCGTAATCTTATCAGCTCAAGACGACATTATATTCCGTAATAATGATCGTCCGGATGTTACCACGATCAGGACGACAGAAACAGGGGGTAGTAATTCTGGTGATGTAACCTTGGAAACTGCACAGGGAAGCATTGAGGTAAATGGTGAGACTCTCACAATTATCACCGAGGCATCAAACGGTGGAGATTCTGGTAACTTAACCTTTAACGTTCCAGATTCAAACAATGTTAACTTTGAGAATATTGAGATCAACACACAAGCTCAGAGGGGTGGCAATGGTGGTGATATCATAGTCTTCGCTCCTGACATTACTAGCGAAGCTGATGCAGAAGCAATACGAGAACAAATAGAATCTAACTCACGGTTAGATGCTCTCAGAGGTACGGAAGGAGAGATTACTATTAATCCGGGAGATCCAACGGATGATGGCACAGTCACACCACCGGATGATGGCACAGTCACACCACCGGATGATGGCACAGTTACACCACCGGATGATGGCACAGTCACACCACCGGATGATGGCACAGTTACACCACCGGATGATGGCACAGTCACACCACCGGATGATGGCACAGTTACACCACCGGATGATGTAACAGTTCTACCACCGGATGATGGCACAGTCACACCACCGGATGATGGCACAGTCACACCACCGGATGATGGCACAGTCACACCACCGGATGATGTAACAGTCACACCACCGGATGATGTAACAGTTCTACCACCGGATGATGGCACAGTTACACCACCGGATGATGGCACAGTTACACCACCGGATGATGTAACAGTTCTACCACCGGATGATGGCACAGTCACACCACCGGATGATGGCACAGTCACACCACCGGATGATGGCACAGTCACACCACCGGATGATGGCACAGTCACACCACCGGATGATGGCACAGGTACACCACCAGAGAATGTAACGGTTTTACTACCGGATGATCTAACAGTTTCACAACAGGTAGACTCAAAAATCCCCACACCGGATAACTCATCAATAACACCGCCAGAGGTTCCACCATTGGTAGAGCAACCAATCACACTGGAGGCGACCGTTACAAGTGACCTAGTCTATGGCATAGAAAAAGCCTTCACAGAAGAATATCAGGCATACTTTCTGCGACAGCTCAAGACCAAAATTTCTACTCAGAATGATGTGCGCGATCGCATTCGTGAGCTTGAGCGGGAGAAGGGTCTCAAGACTGGGGTTATTTATGTCAGTTTTGTCCAAAACTCCCTGACATTACCAGGAACTCGATGCCAAACTCCAGCAATCCCAGCAGCCGAAATTGACCGAAGATTTGGTTACCGACCCTCTGATCTACCTTTAGAACCGGAAAAATGCTTACAACAAAACGATGACCAGCTAGAACTGTTGCTGATCACAGCAGACGGTAATCCAATTCTGCGGCGAGTCTATAACGCAAATCGTGCTGAAGTCCTAGCTGTGACTAGGACCTTTCATCGAACACTGATAAATCCCCGAAGCTTGGATGATAAGGATTATCTCAAACCAGCTCAGCAACTTTACCAATGGCTGATCGGACCGTTGGAGGCTGAGTTAAAAGCTAATAAGATCGAGAGCCTGATATTTGCCATGGATCAGGGGTTGCGCTCCCTACCCCTGGCTGCTCTCCACGATCAAAAGAATTATCTAGTGGAAAATTATAGTGTCAGCCTGGTGCCTAGCCTTAGTTTGACCTATTCTCGGTTTACCCATGTTCAATCCTTGCGACTGCTGGCGATGGGAGCCTCCCAATTTTCTGATAAACAGGATTTGCCTTGGGTAAAAGTCGAGTTACAAACAATTATCAACAAACTGTGGAAAGGTAACTATTTTCTCAACGAAAGCTTCACTCTGGAAAATTTAAAGGCTCAACGAAAAAAACGGAAATTTGGCATCATTCACTTAGCTACCCATGCTCAGTTTAATCAGGGAGCTCCTGAAAATTCTTATATTCAAATGTGGGACGAAAAACTGGGGCTCGATCAAGTGGAAAATCTGTTTTCTGAGCCATCGGTAGAGTTGTTGGTACTCAGCGCTTGCCAAACCGCTTTGGGAAATCGGGAAGCAGAGCTAGGTTTTGCTGGCTCAGCCTTTCAGGCAGGGGTTGACTCCACTCTAGCAACCCTTTGGTCTGTCAGTGACCAAGGGGCTCTGGGGCTGACTACAGAGTTTTACCGTCAGTTGAACAAGACACCGAGTAAAACTGAAGCCTTGCGACAGGCACAGTTGGCAATGATTCGAGGCAATGTCCGGATCGAGAATGATCACTTATATAGCTCTGGCAAGAAAATTGCTTTATCCTCAGAATTGTCAGGATTTGGAAAACAAAGCTTTACCCATCCCTATTATTGGGCTGCTTTTTTGCTAGTTGGTGATCCTTAGTTATAGGTAAGCTATCAGCTATCAGCTATCAGCTATCAGCTATCAGTTATCAGCTATCAGCTATCAGCTAATGCGCACGCTACTTGAGGTGCTTTTTAATAAAAGAGGTAAGCATTGGTTTAATCTGAGTTAAGTCTGCTGACGGCTGACGGCTGACCACTGACGGCTGACCACTGACGGCTGACGGCTGACGGCTGACGGCTGACGATAGTTGCCCAATCTAGGTCACAACCCAATCGTTTTCAGCATTTCCAAATGCTTTGAAACCGGTACAAGGGTATTGGCAGTAATCATCCCGCTGGCGGCAACGGCTGGTAAGCCAATACCGGGAAAGGTTGAGTCTCCACAACACATTAGTCCAGGTAGGGGTGTGCCAGGACCTGGAAAGATGCCAACTCCTGCTCGAATGGCTGGACCGTAGGAACCTCGGTGGCGGCGCAGAAAGCGTTCGTGGGTGAGCGGTGTACCGACTAGAGTGACCTCACAACGGGAACGAATGTCTGGAATGATCCGCTCCAATCCTTTCCACATGATTTCTGCACGCACCTGCTTTTGTTGTGCATAGGCTTCACTGTTACGACTCATGCCTTGCCAGAGTTCATAGGGTTCGTTACCTGGAGTGTAAACGTGAATCACGTGTTTTCCTGGTGGTGCTAGGGATGGGTCTAGAAGGGATGGAATCGATAGCACTACTATATTCTGGGGAGCGGTAACACCCTTTTCCCAGTCATTAACGATAATGTAGTGGCAGGCTAGGTCTTTTTCTAGTCCTTCAGCATCAATGCCTAAGTGGAGATGCATGAAGCTGTCACACTCAGGGGTCGCGTTTCTCTTGGCTCGATAGGATTTTGGTATTGCTGAATCTGGCAGTAGTTTGAGGGTATCCCATACTGAGATATTAGATACCACTGCTTTACGGGCTCGGATTTCTTTGCTGCCCCGCAGACGCACACCTACGGCACGGTTGTGCTCCACTATCACTTCTTCAACATGAGCATTAACTATCAACTGACCGCCATGTTTTTCCAATCCCCGCACTAGGGCATCAACTAGGGCACCACTACCACCAATCGGATAATCTAGCACTACTTCTGGTCGATACCATTCCGCAAACATAAAGGCCATCTCTGCCGCAATGGTTCCATCCGCTGGTAGTCCAGATAATAGAAAAGAAAGCAATTCCAGCCAATTACGGCTAAAGTTGTCTTTGAGAACACCGTCCATAATCTGGCTAAAGGGTCCTCTGAGCTTGATAGAATCCCCAGCATATCGTAGAAAAGAGGGGGCAAATCGGCTGAGGGTGACCACTGCGCCAAGATCAAAACGGATGGCAGCTAGGGGAATTGCGATCGCAGCCTTAGCTAGGGGTTCCATCACCCGCTGAAGCTCACGCCATTCCGTTACAGCATCTTTACCACGAAGCCTGGCTAGAACTTCACAAAACTGATCCGCACCAACGGAGGTGTCAAAGTCACCTTCAGGCAAACGGCAACCCCATGTCTTGTAGTTTTCCCAAGATAAATCCTCACCGATGGCATCTAGCAGTTGTCGCAGAGGATTGGAAGAAGGGCTGTAAGACAAACCTGAGTAAAGAGACGGACCGGAGTCAAATTTGAATCCATTGCGCTCAAAAGCGTGAGCAGCACCACCAGGGATTGAGTGGCTCTCGCAGACTGTGACGTTAAAACCGTAGCGAGCTAGAAGAGAGGCGCAGCATAAACCACCAATCCCACTGCCAATTACAACTATATCTGTTTCTTTACTCATCCTTGGGCTCGATAGTTTGGTTTATTCTATTGATAATTACGACAAAAATACTATATTACCAATTTTTCTCGTATCGTTTCTTCATTTGCCCTAAACCCTACCAACACCGCTGTGCCATCCTTCACAAACAGGGGTCGTTTCAGCAGCATCGCATCTTTGGCAAAGGCTTCAACCCACTGCTCTTCGGTCCAAGTCTTTTTTTCTTCACCTATTTCACGGTAGGATTTCCCAGACGTATTACGCATGGGTTTAGAGCCCAAGGCTTCTACCCAGCTGCTAATCATATCAGCAGTTGGTGGATGCTCTTTTGTGTTGATAAAATCATAGTCAACACTGTTATCTTCCAGCCATTTAAATGCTTTTTTGCAAGTGCCGCAGTTGGGAATACCGTAGACTTTAATTGACATAATTTCTATCCTTATTTGCAAGAAAGGGAATCGGGAATCGGGAATCGGGAATCGGGAATCGGGAATCGGGAATCGGGAGTTTGATAATTTTAATTTACCGAAAACTGGGGCAAGTTATAATTTAAAATAGGGTGTAGAGCGTAGGATATAGTAGATAAAAATTATTGAATTTATTACTAAATTACACACCTGGTAACCCCACACCCTACGGGCGCATCTCATTAAAGCTGTTTGACCAGGTGGTGCGTTACGGGGCGGGCTCTGCCAAGGTGACGACCCATACCATGAGTTCGATCCCGCCCCTAACGCACCCTACGCAACTAAACTTTGAATTTATCGGTAATCCGCTGCATCGCTTCGTCTACATTTTCCCGACTATTAAATGCGGAAATGCGGAAATAACCTTCCCCGGCAGCACCAAATCCAGAACCAGGGGTTCCGACTACATTGGCTGTGTTGAGTAATTTATCAAAGAAGTCCCAACTGGATAGACCATTAGGTGTTTTGACCCAAACGTAAGGGGCATTTACACCACCATATACTGTTAATCCAGCAGCTGTTAGTTGGTCGCAAATAATTTTGGCATTTTCCAGATAGAAGTTAACTAGTGCTTTAACTTGCCCTTGGCCTTCTTCAGAATAAACGGCTTCAGCGCCTCGTTGTACAATATAGGAAACCCCATTAAACTTAGTACAATGGCGGCGGTTCCAAAGTGGCCACAGTTCCACATCTGAACCATCGGATGCTTTGGCTGTTAGGGTCTTGGGTACTACTGTTAATGCACAGCGGGTGCCGGTAAAGCCCGCATTCTTGGAAAAAGAGCGGAATTCAATGGCACAATCCCTTGCTCCGTCAATCTCGTAGATGGAGTGGGGTAGGTCTGGATCAGTGATAAAGGCTTCGTAGGCTGCATCAAAGAAAATGACCGAGCCATTAGCTTTGGCATAGTCTACCCAAGTTTTGAGGTAGTCTTTGCTAGCGGTTGCTCCGGTAGGGTTATTGGGGAAGCACAGGTAAATTAAATCAACCTTCTCGGAGGGAATCTCTGCGGTGAAGTTGTTCTCGGCGGTAATCGGTAGATAAACCAAACCCTCATATTTACCGCTATCATCAGCATCCCCCGTATGACCAGCCATGACGTTGGTGTCTACATAGACAGGATAAACTGGGTCAGTAACGGCAATCTTGTTATCTTTCCCAAAGATGTCGAGAATGTTACCGGTGTCGCACTTGGAGCCATCGGAGATGAAAATTTCTCCAGCTTCAATCTCACACCCCCGGCTTTGGAAATCGTGGGTAGCAATTTTTTCCCTTAACCAAGGGTAGCCTTGCTCTGGACCATAACCTTTGAAGGTGGCGCGATCGCCCATTTCTTCAACAGCTTTGATTATAGCGGTGCGGCAGGCTGCTGGTAGTGGTTCGGTAACATCACCAATCCCCAGCTTGATTAGCTTAGCATCAGGATTGGCTTCTGCGAAAGTATTGACCCGTCGCGCAATTTCGGGAAATAGGTAGCCAGCTTTGAGTTTGAGGTAGTTATCGTTAATGGTTGCCATAGTAGATTGCTATAAACGCCTTCAAAATAGCTTATATCAAGTCTGGTGGAATACCTATAATTAGGCTGGGGAGATAGGGAGATGGGGAGATGGGGAGATTTTTATGAAGGGTAATTATTCCGACATGATAGTATAGCCCTACGCGCAAGTCCGCAAGTCAGAAGTCAGAAGTCAGAAGTAAGCTATGACTAAGTTTCGGAGTTTACAAATGTCTTAATCTGAATGCGTAGTGCTATACAAGTTTTTTGTAAGCATATGCGCTATGGGAACAGGTGTCAGCGGTCAGTCGTTGGCCTTTGGCTGATATAGCAATTCTCTCTCCCATCAGGTACAAAGGGATCCCCCTAAATCCCCCTTATAAAGGGGGACTTTGAGGCTCAAAAGCGTACCTCATAAATGCAATAAACGCTATAGCTTATGGCTGATAGCTGATAGCTGATAACTGATAACTGATAACTGATAGCTGATAGCTGATAGCTGATAGCTGATATGGAAATTCCGAAATTACTCAACACTCAAATCGGTGATGTAGCAGCTACATCCCTACTGACTTTATATTGCCATGCCCTAGAAAGCCAGTCAAAAGACCCAATTTTATATGATCCATTAGCTGTTGAAATTACTGACAAATTAACTCCTGAATTATCCCAATCAGATAACAAGCTTTATCATAGCTTAGCTAAGGGCAAGGTAGAAAAAAAATTGGTGGTTCATATTGCTATGCGCGCCAAACGCTATGATGATTATACCAGAAATTTCCTGGAGCGATCGCATAAGCGATGCAGCGCGGTCTTGGGGGTTTCCCCCATGAGCGACTGCATCAAGAACAGAATTGTTGTTAATATTGGTTGTGGATTGGATACTCGTTTCCACCGGATCGATAACGGTAAGGTGATATTCTATGACCTTGATTTCCCAGAGGTGATAGCAGTTAAACGGAAACTGTTACCAGAAACTGACCGCTATCGCTTTATTCCGTCTTCGGTATTTAATTATGAATGGATGGAACTAATCAGAGAGTTGAAGGCTGATTCAGTTTTATTTATGGCAGAAGGCGTGTTTATGTACCTTCAAGAAGAGGAAGTAAAATCATTAGTATTGAAACTGCAATCAACTTTTCCAGGCTGTGAACTTATTGCTGAATTTGTCAAGGCTGCTTGGTTAAAGCCGCCCCTGCGAGCAATCATCAACAGAAAATTACAACAGGATTTGCATTTGGGAAAAGATGCCACTTTCAAGTTTGGTATTAAAGACAGTAAAGACTTGGAGGCTTGGAATCCAGGGCTTGAATTCCTTGATGATTGGTTTTATCTTGATGAACCAGAAAAGAAACTTGGTTTGCTGAGAGTTTTCAAAGATATTCCATTTCTCAGGAAAATACAGTGGACTGCTCGCTATAAGTTAAATTGAAAGGGAATCGGGAATCGGGAATCGGGAATCGGGAGCGGTGCGACCCGTGGCGAATTTAATTCGCCTACGGAAAGCGCACCGAGGGAGTCGGGACTAGGAAAAAATCCGGCGTTGCGTCAGTCTTGGAATGAATAGGAGTAGAGTGGGCATCCTGGCCGCCCGAAAATAGATTGAAACTGGCAAGATGCCCGTTCCACAGCTGATGCCCAGCATCCTGCCCACCCGAAAATAGATTGAAACTGGCAAGATGCCCGTTCCACAGCTGATGCCCAGCATCCTGGCCGCCCGAAAATAGATTGAAACTGGCAAGATGCCCGTTCCACAGCTGATGCCCAGCATCCTGGCCGCCCGAAAATAAGCATGAAACTGGCAAGATGCCCGTTCCACAGCTGATGCCCAGCATCCTGGCCGCCCGAAAATAGATTGAAACTGGCAAGATGCCAGTTCCACAGCTGATGCCCAGCATCCTGCCCACTCTTAACATCATTCCATGATTAAGCAACGGGAAAAATATTGTGTACCTGATAGTTACGAAAAACACTTTAAACATTGAAACGTGTTGCAACAACCGTCATAATCAAGGAGATTAACCATGAATCCATTAATTTTAAACAATCCACAAAATACCCCAATCACCAATGAGCAATTTTATCAACTTTGTGCTGCTAACCGTGATTTAAAATTAGAACGGACTGCTAAAGGAGGCTTAATTATTATGCCACCCACAGGAGGGGAAACGAGTAAGCGGAATTCAGATATTAATTTTGAGTTAAACTTATGGAATCGGCAAACTAAATTAGGAATAACCTTTGATTCATCGGGAGGATTTACACTGCCTAATGGTGCCAGTTTTTCCCCTGATGCTGCTTGGATACCCGTGGCTAAATGGGAATCCTTGACACCTGAACAAAAAACCAGATTTTTACCCTTATCTCCTGATTTTATCATAGAATTGCGTTCACCTAGCGATTCGTTAAAACTTCTGCAAAACAAAATGCAGGAGTATATGGACAATGGTTCCCGTTTGGGCTGGTTGATTAATCCGAAAAACCGCCAAGTCGAAATTTATCGTCAGGGGAAAGAAAAAGACGTTTTAGACAATCCAACAACATTATCAGGAGAAGATGTTTTACCCGGATTTGTTTTAACTATTTCATTAATTTGGTGAATCAATTACAGCAGTCCAGTAGGGTGCGTTAGGGGCGGACTTGCCCTCATCTTGAACCTTGTAGCCAGCGTTGAGATAGTCCGCACCGTAACGCACCACTAAGGCAAAAGGCAAGAGGCAAGAGTAACCTCTGAACAAGATGTTAATCCGTAACTACCAAGTATCAGATGCCAAAGCTATTTTATATGTCTACAAAAATGCTATCATGGAGATAGCATCACAGGCTTATGATCGTAAACAAATAGAGATTTGGTCATCCTATCCTAAGGATATCGACCAGTTTACGAAACGGCTGAGTATGGGAATAACACTTGTTGCAGTTGATGGCAATAAGGTGGCGGCTTTTGGTCAATTAAATCCCGCTAATCACATTGATTTACTGTTTACAGCAAAAGACTACTCTCGACAGGGATATGCTACAGCCATTTACCAACAATTAGAAGATGAAGCGTTAAGGCAAGGGGTTAGTTGTCTCTATACTGAAGCTAGCATAATTTCTAAGTATTTCTTTATCAAACAGGGATTTACTATCATTGAACCGGAGACTGTATTGCTTAGGGGGGTAGGGTTTGAACGGTTTAGGATGGAAAAGGTAATCTAAGCAGTCAGCGGTCAGCAGTCAGCGGTCAGCGGTCAGCGGTCAGCGGTCAGCGGTCAGGGGTCAGGGGTCAGCAGTCAGCGGTCAGCGGTCAGTTTATTTTATTCAAAAGCTGTTCGGTGTAGCTTGCCCATAGCCCATTAGTTGATAGCTGAAAGCACCTCAAGTAGCGTGCGCGTAGCGCATAAGCTGATAGCTTAGGCTTTCCGATTGCTAAAATAGTAGACAAATTTGTTGTTTTGTTGAACAGTAGCGATCGCAAAAGCAGAGAGAATGCGATCGCTTATTTTTCTCCTCTACCCACCCTTGCCACACTTATAGTGCTTACCACCTGTTAGGGGCTTTCAACCTAGTGGTGCGTTACGGGTACGCACTAAATTCTTCATTCTAAATTCTTCATTCTAAATTCTTCATTCTAAATTCTTCATTCTAAATTCTTCATTCTAAATTCTTCATTCTAAATTCTTCATTCTTCATTCTAAATTCTTCATTCTTCATTCTTCATTCTAAATTCTAAATTCTTAATTCTTCATTCTTACAATTCCTCCAACAAAACATCTGGCAGACTACCAAGCATTTCATCCCAAGTATTGCCAGCCTGTAATGCTTCGATAACTATAGGAAGTGGTTCAGAAAAAATGTTAGGAAAGTCAGCTTCTGCGGGAAATCGAATGCTGAAAGCTAATTGCTCCTTTGGGGGATTGAACTGAGCATTAATTCCCTCACGGTTTCCTCTGGGATCAATTCGATACCAACCGAATTCAGCTAAGTAAACGGCATTCAAACCATGCAAACTGTAAGGCTCACCATCGTCATTAATACTTAATCGTTGATAACAAAAGCCTGCTGGAATTCCATTGGCTCGTAAGAGGGCAGCTAGCAAATGGCTTTTTGCATAACAATAACCGGTTTTATACTTAAGTACATCCGAGGCACGACAGGTGACAGGATTCATTTGATAGTCAACGCTATGACGAATTTGATCGCGAACCCATTCAAAACAGGCTTTTGCGATCGCATTCGATGTTTGATGCTCTAGGGCTATTGTCTTCGCCAGTTCCAGAACGCTAGGATGTTGCCAATCGATGATTGCAGTGGTTGGTAGATAGTCTTGTGTATTCTCCATGTTAAAAAGGGAGTCGGGAGTCGGGAGTCGGGAGTCGGGAATCGGGAATCGGGAGTCGGGAGTGAAAAAAATCCTAATTAAAGTAGGGTGGGCAAACTAATCTATAGCGTTTATAGGACTCATGAGGTACAAATGGATCCCCCTAAATCCCCCTTAAAAAGGGGGACTTTGAGGTTAATTATTGTACCTCATACATGCAATTAACGCTATAATCATTAATACTCATTCTAAACCAAGGTTTTTTGCCCACCCTACAACCTAAATTCTTAGAGGTTGTCTGAGAAGTCTCATTTGCTACATCTAAGCCCCCTAAATCCCCCGAGCGAGCAATCCCTCGCTCGGGGGACTTTTAGCAGCAAATTGATTCTTGTTCCCCCCAAGCGAGCAATCCCTCGCTTGGGGGGCTAGGGCGTGTTTTCAAACTCGGAGATCCCCCTAAATCCCCCTTAAAAAAGGGGGACTTTGAGTATGGCTCCCCCCAAGCGAGCAATCCCTCGCTTGGGGGGCTGGGGGGGATCATAATCTTGCGGAAAACTTTGAAAACACGCCCTAGGGGGGCAAAATTCAGTATAAAAAAACTTTTCAGATATCCTCTTAATTCTTAATTCTTCATTCTAAATTCTTAATTCTTCATTCTCCATTCTTAATTCTTCATTCTCAATTCTTCATTCTAAATTCTAAATTCTCAATTCTTCATTCTCAATTCTTCATCGGTCTCCAATTCCCCGAAACAATGAAACTCGCCCAATAATAAGGATGCTGATACCTCTGATCTTTCAACATGTCCAGTTGGGTCTGCCGCAGAGCCTCGGTGCGCCCCATGTTCTGGTCTAGCAAGCGCTGATAGTAAGCCAGCATCAGCTCTTTGGTGGCTTTATCCTCTACCTTGCGCAAACTGATCAGCTGAGTTTGTGAACCAGCAATTACAAAAGCCCGACGCAAGCCATAGATGCCCTCTCCTGAACTAATCCGTCCGGAACCGGTATCGCAAGCGGATAAGACCACCAACTCCGTGCCAGACAACTTAAGTCCTACGGCTTCCAAGGCAGTGAGTACTCCATTCTCTGCACCAGTTCGCTTCTGCTTAAATCCTGCTAGCACTAGTCCGGAAAACAGCATGGGATTGTCATAGAGTGTGGGCAGTTCTTGATTGGGAGTGCTCTCAGAGAAACCATGGGTAGCAATATGCAGTATCCAGGGACTATTGACTTGTTTGACTGCTGACTCAGTGGCCTTAGCCCCCAGTAGAGGGTCTACTCCCAGCATGTCAGCGATTTCTTTTACTTCCTCAGCGGTGCCTGGTAATGGTGAAAAGTCCAGCTTTGAGAGGTCAATGGAACGGGTAAGGTGGGCACTGGGGAGATTGCTATGATTTTGATTAGCAATCAATTCACCAGCAGAACGGTCAAAGTCAGGATTGCCCAACAACACCGGAGGAGTTTGACTGGCAGATTCCTGGGATAATCTCAGTAAGTCCCTGCCAGAGGTAAGGTAAGTAAAGCGATAGTTTTCTACCAGATACTGCTGCTGTTGATCCACCAGGGCTTCAAAGGGAATCAGGTTGAGCTCTCCTTCTGGGGAAAGTAAGATATATCGAGTAGACCCTAACAGTTTGCGCACAGGCTCCATCAACCTCTGATCCACTTGCCGTGCGGCTTGCTTCAACTGAGCTGTGCGTGTGTCTTTGTCTTGAAGAGAGAGGCGAAACAGCTCCAGGTCTGATTCAATCAACTCAACTTCCCCTAAATCAATGCCCTGGGGGTCTCCTTGGGAATGAAGCACGTAGGCAGCGTAGCGAGGGGGACCAAAAGGTTTAGCTATTTCCGGTTTAGGATTGAAAGGTTGATACTTGACCAATTCCACTAGGGCCGTATTAGCTGGAATCAGCTTTTGAATGGCTTCGATAGTCACACTTTGGTTAGCTGTGCGAAAGTCAGGGCTGCGACGGCTAATTTGATCCTCTAATTGGTGGGCTTGTTCAGAGAGAGACTTAACCCTCTCTTGATAGTATTTAAGAGGTAGATTTGGGGGTCGGTTGTAGGTCAGATTGGCTTGTTGAGTGGGGTTAGAATTGAGGTCTTCCAGTAACCTTGGGCTTTTAGGGTCTAAGCCTTGGCTGTAGAACAAGTTTGCTAGTTGAGTGCGGGTAGCGTTGAGGTCTTCCAGTAACCTCTGGCTTTCAGGGTCTAACTGTTGACCCAGGACTTGCTGGCTATTGGTGATGAAATCGAGAACACGACCTTTTCGCCGCAGGACGGTAGTCAAAGCCAGACGGGCTGCTCTGGGATTGTTGGGAGCTGCGTTGAGGTGCAGAGAAATGACTGCGTCTGTCCCACTAGAGATAGTATCGAGGTACTTTTGCTTTTGAGGCTCAGGACCAGCAACCAAATTAGAGTTAAGGTTCCGTTCTTCTACCTCCAATCCTTGCTCAAGCAGCTCAAGGGCAGGGGTGATCTTACCTTGGGTGTAATACAGTAGCGCCAGGTTGTTGAGGCTGGTGGCGACATCGGGGTGTTGCTCTCTTAGCAAGCGTTTGAAAAGCTCTAAGGCTTGCTGGTAGAAGGGTTCGGCCTCTTGGTACCTGCCCTGGCTTGAGTACAGTAACCCCAGGTTGTTGAGGCTGACTGCCACATCAGGGTGTTCCTCTCCTAGCAAGCGTTTCCTAAGGTCTAAGGCTTGCTGTAAGAGGGGTTCGGCCTCTTGGTACCTGCCCTGGCTTGAGTACAGTGTTGCCAGGTTGTTGAGGCTGGTGGCCACATCGGGGTGTTCCTCTCCTAGCAAGCGTTTCAAAAGCTCTAAGGCTTGCTGGTAGAGGGGTTCGGCCTCTTGGTACCTGCCCTGGCTTGAGTACAGTAAAGCCAGGTTGTTGAGGCTTAATGCCACATGGGGGTGTTCCTCTCCTAGCAAGCGTTTAATAAGGTCTAAGGCTTGCCGGTAGAGGGGTTCGGCCTCTTGGTACCTGCCCTGGCTTGAGTACAGTCCCGCCAGGTTGTTGAGGCTGGTGGCCACATGGGGGTGTTCCTCTCCTAGCAAGCGTTTGCTAAGGTCTAAGGATTGCCGGTAGAGGGGTTCGGCCTCTTGGTACCTGCCCTGGCTGTCGTACAGTCCTGCCAGGTTGTTGAGGCTGGTGGCCACATCGGGGTGTTGCTCTCCTAGCACCTGTTTCCTAAGGTCTAAGGCTTGCTGGTAGAGGGGTTCGGCCTCTTGGTACCTGCCCTGGCTTGAGTACAGTCCCGCCAGGTTGTTGAGGCTGGTGGCCACATCAGAGTTTTCCTCTCCTAGCACCCGTTTCCTAAGGTCTAAGGCTTGCTGGTAGAGGGGTTCGGCCTCTTGGTACCTACCTTGGCTAGAGTACAGTCCTGCCAGGTTGTTGAGGCTGGTGGCCACATCTGGGTGTTGCTCTCCTAGCAAGCGTTTTCTAAGGTCTAAGGCTTGCTGGTAGAGGGGTTCGGCTTCTTGGTACCTGCCCTGGCTATAGTACAGTGCTGCCAGGTAGTTGAGGCTGCTGGCCACCAGAGGGTGTTCCTCTCCTAGGACTTGTTGCCAAATCCCTAATGCTCTTTCTGCTAGGGGGATAGCTTCTGAGTACTTTCGTTGTTGTCCAAGTTCCAACACTTGCTGAGTAAGTCGAAATGCTTCTGCTAGTTTTCTTTTAATTACAGATTCGGTTAGCTCAGTTGATGGTGAGCTTTCTTGGGCTTGGGCTATACTCATCTGTCCCCATGGTGGCAGGGGAACTGCTCTGATCCCGATCACACCGACTATGGTAGCCGCCATCAGCCCTGGGTTGATTAGGATTTTTGGCTTCATGAACGATTAGCTCCCTAAAATCTTAACCATTTGTTGTTCCAATTGACCTGCCCTGACCTGATCTCCCAAGGTTTGATAAACCTCTTTCCCTTGCTCTAGCCACGCGATCGCTTCATTCTTCTGGCCGATAATCCCACTGGTAACTGCCAGTCCCCCAAGCACTTGAGCTTGAGTATCTAAATCTCCCGCTGCCTTGGCCAGTTCTAGGGCTTGCCGGTAACGCTCCCTAGCTAGGCGATTTAATCCCACCTGTTGGTAAATGTCCCCCAGAAGTTGATAAACCCGGATCGACTCAAGTCCATCAGCTAAAGCTGTTTCCAGCAGGTTAATGGCTTCAGCGTTTAAGTCATTGCTGCGGTACAAATGAGCCAAGGCTAGTGCTTCTGCTGGCTTACTCAACTGCTTTTGCTTAATTTGCTCTGCTGCTGCCCTTACCTCCTGGGCTTTTTCCTGACCGAGGATGCTAAACCCGAAACTCCCTTCATCTTTAGAACTTTTGCCTTGGTCAGTCTTGACAATCAGCCAATAACGAGCACCTGGTTGTAGGGACTGCTTGCCTGAGTAAACTATCTCCGTTGCACTGGTTTCCTGAGTCCACTTCACCCCTGGACCTATCACTGTCACTTGGTAAGTGCTCGCGCCCTCAACCTGATGCCAGCCCAAGAGCGGTTGCTGATTAAGCACAGAACTATCCCGAGGTCTAAGAATATAAGGAATCTCTGGATTATTGGCTGCTCTTTCAATCACTGTATCCTGGTCGGATTGATATAGCTTTGGTTTTGAGGTAGGAGGACAGCCTTCAGAGACGATATAGTCTCTGCCACCCTCGGGTTCCCACGGCATTAAGTTCTGGCACAGGACTTTAGCAAAGGTATTGCTGGCCAGTAAGAGGTGATCCTTAGCCGCCAATGGCGCACCAATAAAGGCTGGCTGATAATCCTGCCAAGTGGAACGCTTCATTTTCACCTGACCTTGTGGACGAAGGGCCACAACTAGATTTAAACCATTTCCGATCGGACGAGCTGGTCTAGCTAAGCTGACTACCAAGCTCAGCCCCAGGAGCAAGCCAATCAAGAGTTTCCATTTTTTCCATTGCATTAGAGTTTACCTGCCTTCTTTAACGCTTTGTAAGCTAAAACTAACCATTTCGGTTGATCAGGATTAACAATTGAACCTAGCTCAGAACACGTTTGCCATTGTTCAAGGGCTTCGCTATTGCGCGTTTGCTGTTCATAGACCTGAGCCAACAAACAGTGGGCTGAAGCGCGAGTTGTAATTTGTTCCAATCCCTCTGGTGTAGTGGCTAAAGCGATCGCTCCGGTTAGAATGCTCTCCGCTTGGTCTAGTTGCTGCTGTTGTAACAATGCCCAACCGAAATTTTTCATCAAGTTGTATCTGATCCTCAAGGGCTGATTTTCCGTCTCCTGTAAACTTTTCCACAGCAGAGGTGTAGCCAATTCTGGTTTATTCTCCAATATCCACAAGCGAGCCAAATTGTTCTCGGCCTTAATCAAATTCCCCTTAACAGCAAATTGATATTGACTCTTGGCTTTATCGAACTGTTGCAGGTCTTCGTAGAGGGACCCTAGATTATAGTGAGCGTTGACATTATCTGGATCGAGAGCCAAAGCCTGAAGATAGTCGGCTTCAGCACCAGCCAATTGCCCCTGATTATATTTCTTGACTCCCTGGCGATTGTACCAATCGGAAAAAGCTGGCTTGTTAGAGAATAATAGGGCTAGAACCGCACACAGCAACAATGTGGAAGCGAATTTGGCTTCTTCATGGTAATGCTTGGGAATACGCAGCCTGTTGAGTAATTTTTCAAACCCTTCTTTTCCGGCCTGGGTCAGTTCGCTTCTGGCTTGCAATAGGGTTAAGATACTCGGAAACGCCACCACTGCCACTCCCGCAACTCCGGTTCCCGCACTCAGAAATCGGGGCACAATATCCACCAACAAGCTCAGATTCACTGTCCAACTGCCCACCGTCAGCCCTCTCCACAACCAATCCCAGCGGTCCCAGAGATGGGGTGGTGCTTCTGTTTCCAATCGCCACCACCACGCAGCGGCGGGAGGCTGAAAACTGTTTCGGTATTCAGCTAAGTCGATGACTTTGGTAATCTGCCCTGCTTTGCTCTTCAGCAGAGCGTCCAACTCAACCAGTTGCTGTTGATCCGTTGTAGATACGTGATTACACTGACTCCAAGCAGCCTGCACAGCATCCCTGGCATTGAAAATCTCTAGCACTTCCTTTACTTGAGGAGATTTAGACTCTTTTAGGTTAGAGAGTGCTTCTTGATAGCAATTAAGGGCAGTTTCTAGCTCAGAAGTAGTCATCTATAATTTGACAACTCAATAGCACAGATTATTCTTTTGTAGTTTAGATCTTTTTTTATCTATTTGGAGCAATTAGGAAAAAACTCTTGCATAACTCATAAGTATTAAAAACGCTATAGCTCTTAGGAAATAGGCCGTAAGGAGTAGACCCTAGGGAGTAGTGGTTCAGTTATAGCGCTACGCGCAAGTCAGAAGTCAGAAGTTAGAAGTCAGAAGTAAGCTAGACTCACGTTTCAGAGTTTAGGAGCGACTGCATCAAGACAATGTCCTAATTTGAATGCGTAGTGCTATATCAGCTATTAGCTATCAGCTATCATAAAAAAAATCCCAATTAAAGTAGGGTGGGCAAAGTAATCTAATCATTAATACTGATGTGAAGCAAACGGTTTTTGCCCACCCTACAAGCTTCAACTTTAGAAGTAGTGAACAAAAAATACCAATTAAAGTAGGGTGGGCAAAGTAATCTAATCATTAATACTCATTTGAAGCCAACGGTTTTTGCCCACCCTACAAGCTCTCCCCATCTCCTAACAACCTTCAACCCTCTTAACCCTTCAACCCTCTTAACCCTTCAACCCTCTTAACCCTTCAACCTTCAACCTTCAACCCTCTTCAACCTTGGCCTTTCGGCCACGCTACGCGAACAACCAACTTTTAGCAATCAATAGCCAACAAAATCGTTTCCATCTCTTCCCTTGACAATCCCCCATGACCGCCCAACTTGTGTTGTTCAAACCGGTCTTCTTCATACCACCAAACCGTTTCATACTTATTCGGTAAAATCACTAAATTGCCTAACCGATTCAGCAATAGTGGCGATATTTCACCTGTACCGAAATAGCCTTGCTCAAGTAATGTTGTAGTGCGATACACTGTTGCTCGATCTGCCAACTGCTCCGTCAGCAAATCATAGACTTTATCCAAATGGTCTTCCTGAATATACAACACCATATCCCGACATGATCCTGCTGGCACCAACAGTTTACCTTGGGCATTCCGTTTAATAAACTGCTCAATGGAAGGATTAAGCTGATTCAAATAAATAGTAGTCTCTGGTGAAATCTCTATTTGTCCATGATCAGCCGTAATTAGTAATAATGTATTCTTCAGCTTACCAGCTACCTGCTGATATAAAAGTCGCTCCATAGTTAGCAAAAGTGTGCTAACTTCAGCCTGGAACTGCAGGGAGCCAGGACCGTATTTATGAGCGATGCCATCAACAGTATCCAAATACAGGAAAAAGTAGCTCTTATCGGATTCAGCGATCGCGGCTTCAGTCAGGTTAACTAATGCTTCAGGAATAGTTTTGTAGGGAACAATACTTGCCCCATCACACACCACTCGTGAAAAGGGAGAGTAAGCATAATTGTAGTGTTGAAAACAATAAGATTTAACACCATACTGTTGCAATTTTTGATAGAGAGTTTGGGTAGGGAAAAGGCTTTGCTCAGAAATGCCAGTTGTTTGCAAGGTTCCCCGTTGCTTATCACCCGCAAACGAAAACATCAACGGAGCAATAATATCATCCAACAGCGGCTCATAGTAAAACCAATGGAAGACACCACTCTCACCAACCGGAAGCCCTGAGTGAATAGTAGTCACATGAGCAGCAGTTGTAGAAGGAAACTGGGTAGTCAATTTAGAAGCGACACCTTCCACTACAAACCGCTTCAAAAATTCCGATTGTTCAACATAGTCCTGAAAAAAGCGCCACCCGAAAGCATCAACAAAAATCAGAATAACCTTATCATAGCGTTCCGGTAATTCTCCTAATACACTCCTAGGTAATCCCATGTTTCCTTGACCCGTGAGCAGATGATAGATCATCTGGGGAATCTGGGAGAAACAATAGGAGTCATAAAGGGGCTTACCAATGTTGTCATTTAGTCTAGCGTTTTCAATAGCTTTTAAGGAGTCAGAGTTAATCATAGATAGCAAGGGAACAGGGAATCGGGAATCGGGAACAGGGAACAGGGAATCGGGAGTCGGGAATCGGGAATCGGGAATCGGGGAAAAATCCTGTTTAGTTCATTACTATATGGAAACGCTATTCTATAGGATTTATTAATCGATTATTTAAACTACTTTAAATTTAACACACCAAAAAAAAAATATCAAATTTATTTAAAAAAAATCCTATTTATAGCGGTTTATCGCCTAATGAGGTATATAGTATTTTTTCCCTGTTCCCTGTTACAGGTTACCTGTTACCTCTTAGAGGATATCTGAAAAGTTTTTTGATACTGAATTTTGCCCCCCTAGCCCCCCAATTCTGGGGGGAACAAGAATCAATTTGCTGGTATAAGTCCCCCAAAATTGGGGGAGGGGGCTTTGATCTAGCAAATCATACTTTTCAGACAACCTCTTATAATATACAGTAATTTTTTTTTATGTTCTCTGTTTCCTGTTCCCTCAACCAAAAAAAACTTTTCCAAAACTCTTGACAAAAACATATATAATCATTACGATTATAAATATAAATAAAAAGCAAGAGGTTCACCTTATGCCTTCAAAATTACCGCCTAACTCAGATAATAATCCTGACGAGTCTTCCCCAAAAAAAATCCCTGTTCAGCATATTTTAAAGGGGTCCCGCAAGGCCATACTTAATACGATGCATACCCTGTATGTACTTCGTTACACGGAAATTTCCGACTGGACTCCTCTTCAGCCAACGGGCATTCCGGGAGAGTTCATCACAATTACCGTCAAGTACTTGATTATCCCGTAAAACCTTAAATTCCTGGGGGGTTTTCCCCCCGGCAAAACCATCGGGTCTAATCAGATAGGATCATGTCTGGATAGGTGAAAAAACTGAATGACATAGCGATGCAGCGCGGTCTTGGGGGTTTCCCCCATGAGCGACTGCATCAAGACAAGGTGAATTTTCTAGCCGTGGATAGTATTTCTGCGGCTATTTTTTTGGGGTTAGGAGGTTGAAGGTTGAAGGTTGAAGGTTGAAGGTTGAAGGTTATTTTGTTGAAGGTTGAAGGGTGAAGGTTAGGAGGTTGAAGGTTAGGAGGTTGAAGGTTAGGAGGTTAAAGGTTAAAGGTTATAAGGTTAGCAGGTTGTTCGCGTAGCGTGGCCAAAGGCCAAGCTTGTTCGCGTAGCGTGGCCGAAAGGCCAAGGTTATTAGCTTAAAAGAAATGCTTGATTTCAATTAGTAAGAATATAGCACTACGCATTAAGGTGTTTGAAATTCATAAATTCCGAAACTTAGTCATAGCTGACTTCTGACTTCTGACTTCTGACTTCTGACTTGCGCGTAGCACTATAATGCTGGGATTGGTGAGATTCTTGATATTCCCACACTTCCCTTCTTTGCTTGACAAAGTAAGAGATATTGGTTTACTATCCTAGATTAATTTTAAAAAAAATATTGAGAAAATGTTAAGGCTTTGGGGAATGTCTGCTCTGTTCGTGGTAGGTTGTTATCGCAACCTGAGACAACAAAAGTTTTAGGTTAACAATGATCATCAAATGGAGATATGATGGTGAATTTTCAGTCTATCGGGAAGAAAGTTGCTTCCTTCTTTCTTTTAGTTGCTTTGTGCTTGTCTGTTTTCGTTGCTAACCCTGCTGTAGCTCAAGCTCGTGAGCTTTATGGGGCTGTTAATTCAGATGGTCAAGTATGGTATGGTGAGGGTTTCAAAAGCCGGGAACTCGACGGAGGTATTTATCTTATACAGTTTCAAGAAGGATTTCAAAGTCTGCCAGCACCTACTGTTTCTATATATGGTTCGCCGTGGAAGACTTTCAATATGTCTGCTGCAATTGTTGAAGTCGGACCCGATTATTTGGTCGTACAAACTTCTTCTCCAGATCGTCCTGCCGATAGTGCCTTTACTTTTACGGTTATTGGCGACTAATTACATTTTGGATTCTGTAAAATCCTAGGAATCAAAGTAAGGATTCAGCGAACAGCTATCAGCTATCAGCTGATAGCTGACAATTTCAATTAGCAAGAATAATCCTGGGATTAGTGAGATTGTTGAATGCGATCGCGTAGCGTGGCCTATTGGCCATGGCTTCCCACACTTCCCGACTCCCGATTCCCGATTCCCGATTCCCGACTCCCGACTACTATATACTTATTTCCAATTCCAGTTAAGACCAAAACTTGAGGAGCAGGGGTGATGACTTCAACAGAGAAAGTACTGGTGGCGGGTGCTACAGGTGGGGTTGGACAGCTAACGGTGGCCAAGCTACTAGAGAAAGGTTTTCAGGTTAGTGTTCTGACTCGCAGTGCTGAAAAAGCTCAGGAAATGTTTGATAACCGAGTAGAGATTATAGTTGGTGATATCCGCTATCCCTCTAGGCCGTGTTTTCAAAGTTTTCCGCAAGATTTAGATCCCCCCCAACCCCCCGCGCGGAAGGGGGGAGCCATTCTCAAAGTCCCCCTTTTTTAAGGGGGATTTAGGGGGATCTCCGAGTTTGAAAACACGCCCTAGCCTCCCCCCTGCCATCCAAAATGTTACTCATATCATCTGTTGTACTGGAACGACTGCTTTCCCTTCTAATAAGTGGGATTTCGACACAATGGATCAGGCGAAAGGATTCCCAAGTGTGATCGAGTGGCTCAAGATCTATCTCAACCCCACCTACGCTCGTACTAAAGCCAAAAATAGTCCTGAGCAAGTTGATGTTATAGGAGTCACCAACCTGGTAGCAGCAGCTCCTAAAGACCTCAAGCGGTTTGTCTTTGTATCCTCTTGTGGTGTGCTACGGAAAGATAAACCACCCTATAGTATTCTTAATTCCTTTGGTGTACTCGATGCCAAACAAAAAGCTGAAGAAATTATCATTAATTCAGGATTACCTTATACTATTATTCGCCCAGGACGATTGATCGACGGTCCGTTTACCTCCTATGATTTAAACACTCTGTTGAAAGCGACAACAGCAGGAAAATTAGGGTTAGTCTTAGGTACCGGGGATACTTTATCAGGTCAAACTAGCCGGATTGATGTGGCATCAGCTTGTGTAGAATCCATTGCTAACTCTGTTACAGTTGGAAAAGTTTTTGAGCTGATAAATAGGGGAGCGAGACCATCAGTAATTGATTGGCCAGGGCTATTTTCTACTCTGGAGTACTTAAGCATTTAGCTATCAGCCGTCAGCGGTCAGCGGTCAGCGGTCAGCGGTCAGCTTATTTTATTCAAAAGCTGTTCGGTGTAGCTTGCCCTACGGCGTTGCTTAATAATGGAATGATTTCAAGACTTTTGTGGAATGGGCATCTTGGTGGAACTGGCATCTTGCCAGTTTCAATATATTTTCGGGCGGGCAGGATGCCCACTCTACTCCTATTCAAAAGAAGATTCAGCAACGCCTGGCCTACGGCCAATGGCTGATAGCTGAATGCTGATAGCTGAAAGCTGAAAGCTGAATGCTGATAGCTGAAAGCTGAATGCTGATAGCTGAAAGCTGATAGCTGATAGCTGAATGCTTACCTCCCGATTCCCTACTCCCCACTCCCTACTCCCACCCCTCTCGCTAACGTAAACCCTTCAGCAGTGCCTAAAAATACTTGGTTAGGTAATTGCAAAGCCGCTAACGTAGAATTGTCCAAGAGCAGGTAAGATTGAGTTGAACACAACTGTTTTAAAGTATTTTCATCTTGGGGAATCACTTTGCGATCGCTATAAAAATCTAAACTAGGACGCTGATAGGAAAAAGACGTATAGATAATATCCCCTGGAGCCGTATTTTCCTGAATCAAAGCCGCCACTGGCTTAACTGGAAATGCTTCATTTAACTCCCAGAGCCAAGAGTGAGAACTCATTAATAATACCAAAGTTATATACATCCCTATCAATAAAATTGGGATAAAATTGCGGTTATGCTGTTTAATTGTCCAAGCCGCTAGGGTCATGGTTAGGCTTACCACCATACCCATAAGGATTAAAACCGGTTGGGGATCTGCCAAGATAAAATAAATACATCCCCCTAAAGCAGCTACTCCAATAAATCCTAAAATAATTGTTAAAATCTTAGGATAACGACTCCAATGTTGCCAAAATACAGTGAGTTTAGCGGCAACAGCTATAGCAAAAAAGGGATACACAGGCATAATATACCAGGGTAGCTTAGTGGCCATCATAGAAATAATTGTCAAATAGCCGATAGTCCCAATTAAAATTAAACTCCCCCAACTCGTGAGGGGTTTTCGCCAAGCTAGATAGAATCCTCCTATCCAAAACAATAGCCAAGGGAAAGTATACTTAATTAACTCCAAAAGATAATACCACGCTGATCCTTGATTCCCTTCCACCTTTTCAGAGATGCGAGCAAATCCTTGAGAGAGAAAATGAACTTGCCAAAAGGTTGCTCCATAATGCTGCCATTGGGCAATATACCAAACCAAAACCGGTGCGTAACCTAGGACTATGCCCAACCAAAAATAGCGACTTTTCAACAACCCTAAGGTTTTATTGGCCAGAATAAAGACCAAAGCAATTGCCCCTAGAGGCACAACTAATAGACCTTTTGTGAAAGTAATTAGTCCTAAACAAACTCCGATCCCAATTGCCCAATAAGACT
Source organism: Moorena sp. SIO3A2 (assembly GCF_010672265.1). Lineage (NCBI taxonomy): Bacteria > Bacillati > Cyanobacteriota > Cyanophyceae > Coleofasciculales > Coleofasciculaceae > Moorena > Moorena sp. SIO3A2. Next base: position 107,960 of record NZ_JAAHHC010000006.1, on the reverse strand, counting down.
GAGCCTGACAAGCTTTAAGTAAGCAAAATAGCAACAGCAAAAACCAAGTATTGATCATGCCATCCAGCATTGCCAAACGTCCGTGGCGCACAACTGGCAACAGGGTTAAGTAGACGCTAGCGGCAAATATGGCACTGAGACGTTGAAGGAATAGTTCTCGTGCTACTAAATAGAGCAGTGGTACTCCACACGCTGACAAAAAAGCACCAGGCAAACGAGTAGTGAATTCTTGGACACCCCCTACTTTATAGCTTAAAGCAATCAGCCAATCCATCAAAGGGGGTTTCAGTAGATAAGGTTCTCCCCACAGAGTAGGATGGAGCCAGTTACCCGTGCGATAGATTTCTCTAGCGATCAGGGCTCTAGTGCCTTCATCCCAGTCCCGTAGGGGTACATTTCCCAGAAAAATACCCCAAAGGAAAAGGGCGGCCAGGAAAAGGCTTAGGATCCACTTGATATCAGTGAGAGAGGGATTTTTTAAGGTAAGTGCTAATTTGTTCATCTATAACAAAGGGAGTAGGGAGTAGGGAGTCGGGAGTAGGGAGTCGGGAGTAGGGAGTCGGGAGTAGGGAGTCGGGAGTCGGGAGACGGGGTAACAAAATTGACTGTACCTCATAAGTATGAAAAACGCTATATTAATGTTTTGACTAGTTTCGCCCTAGGATGGTTATATAGCATTTCCATTTGATTTGTGAACATAATCTCTTTGGGAAAGGCAAGAGGCAAGATTTAATTAAGTATATAGGAATTTTTGGTAATCAAAAAAACTGTAATTATTTTTTTGTATTTATTTATTAACTCTATAGCAGCATTTAAAGCGTTTTTAATAACTATAATGTCCACAGTTTTTTTTTCCTATTCCCTGTTACCTATTCCCTGTTCCCTGTTCCCTGTTCCCTGTCTTGATATAGATTGATAATCAAAAGATGCATCCTCTATCTCCATCAAATCAACTCCCTCTCTATGGCAAAAGAATCATTGTAACAGCACCAAGAACCTATGGGTCTCGGTTATCTCAACAAATCATTAACCAGGGTGGACTTCCCATAGTGATGCCAACCATTGAAACCTGTTTGTTAGAAAATTATCCTGAATTAGATGCTGCTCTCAGGGAAATAAGTAAATTTGATTGGATTGCCTTTACTAGTCGCAACGGAATAGACGCTTTTTTTGCCCGCATGGCATCCTTGGGTATTTCTAAATCTGTGCTGAAAAATTGTCAACTATCTGCCATTGGAAAAGATGCCGAAAGATTGTCGGATTTTGGAGTAACAGCTGATTTAGTTCCGGCTGAAGCTAGCCCAACCGGAATGGTTACTGAATTGTCTAACTATCCAACTATTGATCAGAAAACTATATTAGTTCCTATTCCAAAGGTGGTCGGGATACCAGAACCTAATGTCATTCCCAATTTTATTTCCGGTTTACAGGAATTGGGCATAAAAGTCAGTCCAGTATTGACCTATCAAACCCGAATTTTGGATAAAACTATCTATGATGTAGAATTGAATCTGATTCGTCAAGGCAAGATAGATGTTATTGCTTTTAGTAGCACCGCAGAAGTGACCGCTTTTTTGACAATGGTAAACTCCCCCCAGGATTATAACCATTGTGTCATTGCTTGCTTTGGTCCCTATACCGCTGCTAATACTGAAAACTTGGGGTTAACTGTCTCTATTGTATCTAAAAATTACCGCTCCTTTGAGGGATTTGCGAATGCGATCGCAAACTTTTTTAATAGCTAACTTTCAGCTATCGTAATCCTAAATAAATTGTGATAATTTTTGATGCCATATTCCGTACTTCTTACTCCCGATTCCCGATTCCCGATTCCCGATTCCCGATTCCCGATTCCCTTTGCTATATAATTAGCGAAGGGAAATTTAGGTGGGTGAATGGAAACCAATCAGCCCTCAGTCAACCCCAATACCCCTAATCTAGATCGGCTTCACATCAAGCGCCCCTGCTTGGTAGTTGCTGATCTCGAACGAGCATTCACCATTTACCAAGATATCCTAGGATTTAAGCTCGACTATCTGGCTGAAGCATCCCCAGACTCTTACCTCTACCAAGTGTTTCAGTTTCCCAAAAGTGCTCAGCTCAAATTTGCATCACTCAGTACAGAAGACGAACCTAGAGCCCTAGCCCTGACCGAAGTCAAGGGAATTGAATTACCCACCCCTACCACTCCCTATCGTTTAGCCCTGGTGGTCAGAGTAAAAGACCTGACCCTAACCATTGAGAAAATCCGTGAACTCGGCCTTGAAACCATTGAGCCCAATTACTTTACTAGACCACCAAACCTCAATTTCACTGAGCAAGCATTCTGCGATTACGACGGTCATCGGATTATGCTTTATGATGTGACATCTGGTTGAGTAATTTAGCGAAGGGAATAGGGAGTCGCACCTCTGCATCGCTATTCCCGACTCCCAGATCCGCTGTTCCCTTTGCTATAGTTATTGCTTCTAAAAGAACGTGAGAAAAATCCTTGGGCTGAGCTTGATTGCCATTGGTTTAGCCATTGGGTGGTTATCTATCCGGAATCACCAGCCACCCGATGCCCTCTCTTCAGATGTTTCGCCACCCCAGAAACAGATCAAATACCAATCCCATCCTCTAGACTTTAGTGTGGTTCATACCTTATTAATTCCAGCTGAAAGTGGATTTTCCGTTACTCCAGCCATATCGGAACAGTTAATCACCTTAGAAGATTTAGCCCAAAAGCACCAAGCTGTAGCTGCCATCAACGGCGGTTTTTTTGACCCAAAAAATCAGAAGACCACCTCAATCGTAATCAAGCAAGGGCAACTAGTAGCAGATCCCCGTGACAACCAGGGGCTAATCCAAAATCCCAACTTACAGCCCTACATGGATAAAATTCTCAATCGATCAGAATTTCGGCGATACCGTTGTGGGTCAACAGTCCGCTATGATATTACCCTACACAGTGAACCGACCCCCCCCGGTTGTCAATTATTAGATGCCCTAGGCAGTGGTCCGTTGCTGGTTCCACAAATTACATCAGTCACCGAAGGTTTTGTAGCTGTAGAAAATGGCAAAGTCATACGAGATGCCCTAGGGAGCAGCCGACTCAATGCTAGAAGTGCAGTCGGTATTACTCCTGATGGCAGCATTTTGTTAGTCATGGTCGCTCAAAAACCAGAAGCTCCCAGAAATTCCGGTATGTCGTTCAGGGCCCTAGCTACCTTCCTGAAAACTGCTGGGGTGGAAAAAGCCATGAATCTAGATGGAGGAAGCTCCTCCGCTCTTTATTATAACGGCAAAACCATTTATGGGAGAGTGGACAAAAACGGAAATCGAATCAAACGAAAAATTAAATCGATTCTAATGGTTAACCAAGACCCGTGACTAGTAGGGAGTCGGGAGCGGTGCGACCCGTGGCGAATTTAATTCGACGACTGTAAGCGCACCGAGGGAGTCGGGAGTCGGAACGATCTGAAAATATAATCAGTCCTTAATTATTATATAGCAGTTCTCCTCTTTATGAGGTACACAGGATTTTTGACCTATTCCCGTTTTCCTATTCCCGATTCCCGATTCCCGATTCCCTATTCCCTAAAATCCAAAACTTGTGTACCTCACCTATTTTAGAAATGCTATAAGAAGATAATAGATGGCATTAGTGAAAAAGTAAATGGCTAAGAAAGTAGCACTGCTGATCGCGGTTGATCAGTATGCAGAAGGTTTAACTACCCATCAAGCTGCCTCCCATGATGTGCAAGCAATGCAGCGAGTTTTACAAGAGAAAACCCTAGGGGATTTTAATCGGGTAGACTTGCTGCTCAATCCCAATATGGTCAACCTAAAAGAGGCAATTCAGAACCTAGTTGACCAATGTGGTGTCAATGACTTAGCCCTAGTTTTTTTCTCTGGCCAAGGAATTATTAATCAGGATGGTAAACTGTATTTAACAACTAGCATCACGACTAAAGATAACCTTGAAGGTACTGCATTACCCGCTTCTTTTTTACACCAGCAATTTAGTCGTAGTGATGCTCAGCAACAAATAGTAATTCTTGAGTGTGATTACTATAGTGCTTCCGCTGATGGTTCGCTGACAGAACCTGTGAGTGTCAATCTCAAGGAAGAACTCAGTGCTCCAGGGCGAGCAGTTCTCACCTCCTCCACAACTACACAAACCTCTTTTGAACAGGAAGCACCTCATTGTTCCCTTTACACCCAGTACTTAGTCGAAGGCATTGAAACTGGTGCAGCAGACCGAGATGGGGCTGGCTTAATCTATGTTCGTGAATTACATAACTATGCCACCGAAAAAGTCCAGACTATTAAGCCCCAGATCGAGCCAGCTCTGTTTCTCGATAATAAAGGGTTGGATATTTTACTGACTATTTTAATGAATAAAGACCCCAAGGATGATCCCGATAGTGAGTATCGCAAAATCGAAGCCAAGTATCGCAAAATTGTGGAAAACTATGAACGGTATGGTAAGATTCCTGAAATTGTTCAATATACATTAAATAAAAAACACAAAGAGTTGGGGATAACTGTTGACCTACACCAACCTGACCAACTCATTTCTGATCAAGGCATAGACTACTCTAACTTGCGAGATTTACTCAAAGCCGGTAAATGGAAAGAAGCCGATCAGGAAACCTTTGCTCTAATGGTTAAAGCAGTTGATCGAGAAGAAGACAACAATCTCGATCCTGAGTCAATCAAGAATTTTCCCTGCACCGATCTACACACCATTGAGCAGCTTTGGCTAAAGTATAGCAGTGGGCAATTCGGCTTCAGTTTGCAAAAAGAAATTTGGCAGAAGCTTGGGGGAAAACTTGATAGTGACGAGAATAACGTTGATAAACTAGAATTCAACCGAAGCGTGTATGTTTTGAGTTCCTATTACAACCCAAACAGTATTTCCCGCAGTAATTATTTCCCTAACATATTAGCGTATCAAACTCAGCTTTATCAACAATTTGGTCATAGTGTGGGATGGCGACAGCGCAAAGGATTGCACCTCAGAAGACGATGGAAAAATTATGAAGACCTTACATTTTCCGTAATCTGGGCTCCAGTGGGTCACCTGCCAACTCTGGTTGGTCGTGATGGCATGAATTTGGGAGTATTATCGATTTGGAGGATGAGGGTTAATTTATTCTCTCACCTTGAGGAGTGTTGGTTATAGCGTTTGTAAGTATTCAGCTATCAGCCGTCAGCGTGTCGCGTATCAGCTTATGGGCACGCTACTTGAGGTGCAGCCTGGTCTTGGGGGTTTCCCCCACTCGCGCTTTGCATCAAGACAGTGTGGCACAGGCTTCGACGCATCGGACCTATTAGCTGATAGCTGACAGCTGAACGCTTAGGTTGAGGAAATGCCAAGCTGGAGAAATAATTCTCAGCACAAATAAGAATCATGAATCGAAACCGTTTCAAAGTTGGAACCTTTAACCTATGCAACTTAGTGCTACCAGATGTCCTATACTATAGAAAAAAGATATATACCCAAACAGAGTACGCTCTTAAGACCACCTGGATCGCTGAACAACTGAAGAAGATGAAAGCTGACATTGTTGGCTTTCAAGAGGTATTTCATAAAGAAGCTCTCCAACAAGCACTGGCTCAGAGCCAAGTTTATGACAATGCCACCACTGTGTTCGCAAACCCTACGGGTAAAAGTCCAGTTGTTGCCCTGACCTCCAGGTTTCCAGTGCTTGAATACAACGTCATCAAAGATTTTCCCACTACGGCATGCCTGGATATCCAAGGAACAGACATCCCACTCAAGCGTTTTTCTCGACCAGTGTTGGAAGCACATCTCAAGCTGAGTGACACGATTGATTGTACAGTTTTTGTAATTCACCTCAAGTCCAAGCGTCCGATCATCCCAGATGGAGTAGACCGCAACGACCCAATTGAACAAGCCAAAGGACAAGCGAGATCTCTAATCCTCCGAGCAGCTGAAGCAACAGCTTTGCGGGTAATTTTGATGGATAAGCTTCAGCACAGGGATCATCCGGTAATAGTTATGGGTGATGTCAATGATAGTGGTCTGGCTATAACCTCTCAAATCGTTTCTGGAGAGCCTCCTTTGAGAAAACTCTGGTTTCAGCAAAAGCAGATCATCTGGGATGTGTTGTTGTATTACGTCAAAGACATTCAAGCTCGACAAAACTATGGTGACTTCTACTACACCCACATCCATAATGGCCACCACGAGAGCCTAGATCACATCCTGGTTAGTCAGGAATTCGTGGTTCAAAATCCCAAACGCATTGGCAGAGTTGGGTATGTCTCCCTTTTCAATGATCATCTGATCGACGAAACTTTGAGTGAAGAGAAAATTGAGACTTGGCAATCTGATCACGGACAGGTCGTTGTCTCCATCGAACTTGATTCATAAGGTGATGTATGAACACTGAAGAGATAGCTAACATTTTCAACTTACCTCCTGAACTTCCTACCGAAGAACTGTTTGAACCGTTGATATCTAGCCAGAGCGTATTAATCGAGCGCATCATCTCCACTGGACAAACTACACCAACCGGAGAGTGGTATGACCAAGACCAAGACGAATGGGTAATCCTCTTACAAGGGCAAGCAACCCTTGCCTACCTTGACGGTTCCAGTGTCAAGCTCAAAGCAGGGGATTATCTATTTATTAAAGCTCATCAAAAGCATCGAGTTGAATATACCAGTGCTGAGCCACCCTGCATTTGGCTAGCCGTTCATGGCAATTTGCAACAGCAGCAGACGTAGGCAAAATTTTCAGGACTTACGCAAAACTGGGCGTTGCTTAATAATGGAATGATTTCAAGACTTTTGTGGAATGGGCATCAGGCGTGGAACGGGCATCTTGCCCGTTACAATCTTCGGGCGGGCAGGATGCCCACTCTACTCCTATTCATTCGAAGATTCAGCAACGCCCAAAACTGGACTCTAAACCCGCTTATAGCATTTCTCAAATAGATCAGGTATCAGAAACGCTATAGAGTAATCGCCCTTCAAGTATGATCCTAAAGTATTAAGTTTTGTAAAACGTTTCATAACTTGATTAGCTAGCCCTGATTACTTACTAGAGGTTACTGTTGTGATGGGGAAATGCGATCGCTATTTATTGTCGTCTCATTTTCCCTTAACTCTAGTAAATTTATATTTCCGAAATCACTCTAAATCAGGAAACTCTCTCCCTAGATGGGAATAGTTTATATAAGCCCAACCAAGACCAGACTACCTTCAATGACAGTTCATAGACAGTTCATAGAAGTGTAGGACCCGAGTGAACTAGGAGATGATCATAAGACGCCGATGTCACTAGAAAATGGATTAAATGCTCTCCAACAAAAACGTTATGCAGAGGCGGTGCAATGGCTAGAAGACTATTGCCACTATTGCCAACATTCTCGCGATCACCATTCTCAAGAGTATAGTCAAGCCCAAGCAGCTCTGGTGAAAGCCTATAGCGGCAATGGTGAGAACAAAAAAGCGATCGCCCTCTGTCGGAAGTTAGAAAATCACCCAAATTCCCAGGTCAGCAATTGGGCAAAAAAATGTCTGGCCACCCTCACTTCAAAGTCAACAAAAACAACCCTAACAAAAACAACAGCGAAAGCCATGTCAAAATCCCGTCACAAAGCCGGAAGAGTGGCGCAAACTGGAATCAGGTTAGCCATGAAAGGCATTGCCAGTAATCTTGCCCTTGCCTCTGGTGTTACCATCTCTTTACTATTTGGGATGGTATTAGTCTTATCTCTGAGTTTGCTGCTAATCCTGAATAGTAACAATCCTGTTACTGGATTAATCATCTCAGTTGCCATCACCCTAATTTTTAACAAATCTGGGAGGCAAGAGGGGTCTATCCATCCCCATCCGTGCATAGGGATGGGGATGGATAGACCCCTTGCCGTAGGCCACGCTATGGGAACAAGAGTATTTAGCAATGGGTTGACAATGTAACACAAAATATATATAATGGTACATAAGGTCGATAAACAAGGTAAAAGCAGTGAGACATCAGGCAGTCAAGGTCAGAATTTACCCCACACAGGAGCAAATTCATATACTTGCTCAGCACTTTGGTTGTGCTCGCTGGTGGTGGAATTATGCACTGAATCAGTGTATAGAAACCTACAAAGAAACAGGCTTTGGATTGTCTCGCGCTGCCCTCAATTCTATACTACCAAAACTCAAAAAAGATAAAGAAACTGAATGGCTAAAAGATTGCTACTCTCAAGTATTGCAATCTGTGAGTCTAAATCTTAGCCGTGCATATCACTTTTTTGAGGGGAGAGCCAAATATCCTAGATTTAAATCATATCATCATCGCCAATCAATTCAATACCCACAGCGTGTATGCCGCGTAGGTGACTGTCTTAAATTTCCTGGAAAACTAGGAATTGTCAAGGCAATAATCCACCGACCACTAGACGGAGAAATCAAGACTGTTACAGTTAGCAAAACTCCATCTGGGAAATACTACGCTTCTGTGCTGATGGAGTACGACTCAGACAATGTAAAACCTTCCACAGACGGAAAGGTTATTGGGATTGATTTAGGTATCAAGGATTTTGCTATTACCTATGATGGCGAAAAGACCTCTAAATTTGCCAATCCAAGACACTTAGCCAAATACGAACGAAAATTAGCCAAAAAGCAGCGTATTGCTGCCCGAAAGAAGAAGGGTAGTAATGGACGTAGGAAGGCTAGAAAGATTGTAGCTAAGGTATACGAACAGATTGGAAATGTCCGCCAAGACTACCTGCACAAGTTGTCTAGAAAAATAGTTGACAACAACCAAGTGGTGGTAGTCGAAAACCTGAATGTCAAGGGCATGGTTCGTAACCACAAATTAGCTAAAGCAATATCTGATCTGGGTTGGGGAACTTTTGTAAACTTCTTGTCTTATAAGTGTGAAAAAGAAGGAAAGGTATTGGTTGAGATAAACCGGTGGTTCCCCAGCTCTAAAACCTGCTCTAATTGTCATTACCAAATCAAGGAGTTGCTGCTTGATGTAAGAGCTTGGACTTGTCCAAGTTGTGGAACTCACCACGATAGAGATGGTAATGCGGCAAAGAACATTAGAGCAGAAGGAATCAGAGTGCTATCCTCCTCTGGGACGGGGGAGGTCAACGCCAGGGGAGAAGAAGTAAGACCAAGACGCGGACGTCCGCCCAGGTTGAGGTGCGACCCGTGGCGAATTTAATTCGCCGACGGAAAGCGCACCTTCGGCATTCTTCCGTGAAGCTGGAAGCCCCAACTTGGCCGTAGGCCACGCTTCGCGAACAACGGAGTAAGTTGGGGTAGTTCACTGTGTGACCCCTACGCCAGTCCTTTGCGTGGTCGTCCAGTGAAACTCCAAGGTGAGTTAATTGGTCGCGGCGATGCTGGCTATAAATTTGGTTCCGATCTCAAGCTTCAAGACCGCAGTGGGATGATTTATACGCGCTATGCTTCTCGCTTTGGTCCAATCGGTAACTTCCTCTTTGGTAGCAGTAAGGTGCAGAACTTAATTGGCTCCCAAGTTAATGTAGTTGGCTGGTTCCGCAGAGGAATTGCCCCTTGGCTAGACTTGATCCACTTGGAAAACAATAACACCACTGTCAACAGCTACCATCGTTTCTGGTCATTGACTGTTGCAGTTGGAGCAATTATTTTGGGTTTTGGACTTTTCTTTGTCCTTTGATATCATCTCCGGTTGTTTCGGGAGTCGGGAGCGGTGCAGCGATTAGCGCGATCTAGCGCGGTCTTTGCTACTGTTCCCTATTCCCTATTCCCTATTCCCTTTGTTATACTTTAAAACTTAATCTAGTCTCACCTCTTTTGATAGGTGTCTAAACCAATTAAAGTACAAACAAATAGATAGGATAATAAATAAAAATAACAGGATTCCAAAATTATCCCAACGTTTCATCATCAACATGATTCCCATTAAAAACAAGACTATCTGCCAAGGAATCCCGATCAATGTCGATAGAATATCCCGCCGATTCTCGTTCCTGATTTTTGCCTGACTATTAGCTGGGAGGTTTTGACGGATTACTCCCCAAAACCCAAACGGTCGAGTCACTCGATAGAAATTATCCATCACCTCCCGGTCAGTTGGCTCAGTTAAAAATGTCCCTAGGATACATCCTAGTAATGAGCAAATGCTGGGAATGAGAAACAGCGCATATTCCTGAAATTGAGCGTAATTTAAGTTGGGTATTACTATTGCCTTGGTTAAAATAGCTGCTACCATCCCCGCCACTGTCCCAAGGGCAAATCCATATCCATTAAAGCGCCACCAGTACCATCTCAACACCAGAGGAATAGACAGTCCAGCACCTAGTCCCAGGGTTAGCCATCCCCAAATATCATTGATATTGGTGATATTGAAACTAAATAGCAATCCCACCACTACAATTACAATTGATGCCCAGCGGCTTTGAACAATCAGTTGTTGGCTAGAGGCTTGGGGATTGATATAAGCTTGATAAATATCCTTAACCCAGTAAGCAGCACTAGCATTGATGATGGAGTCAAAGGTAGACATAGCTGCTGCAATAAAACAAGCGATCAGCAACCCTTTTATCCCCACTGGCACATATTCTGCGATCACCGTTGGTAAGATAAGTTCAGGGTCAGCAATTACCGCTTTAGTGGTTCCGTAATGGATACCCAATACTGCAAAGGCTGTAACCAAGGGCCAACGAAAAGAAAGCAAGATTATCCAAAATAGGGACAGTAACCCGGCTTCGCGATCGCTTTTAGCGGCAAAATAGCGTTGGATCATATAGCCACCCCCGCCGCCAAACCCTACCATAATTTCTTTGAACAGATAGAATAAAATTACGCCACCGAACAAATTGAATATGGCATAGTCTCCCGGTAGATCAACTGTGATTGGGGGCGAGATGCTGCTCCACTCCGTGAAATTCCAGGTTTGTAATTGCTCAGCCCCAGGAATCGAGACCGAGAAGGTATCCGGGATAGTTGCCGTAGAGAATGCGATCGCACAAATATAGATAATCGCAATAAAAATCAAAATACCTTGAAATACATCCGTCCATACCACGCCGTAAAAACCGCTAACAGCCGTGTATACCAGGGCGAGCAAAATCAAAAATATCGAAGCATAGCGGTCATCAATACCCAGAAATTCCCCCAAGAATTTGCCCCCCCCAACCGAAAAGTAACTCATTGAGCCAATCGCAAAGATAATATTAGCAACAGCACTTATGATCCGAGCCGTATTGCCTTCCCTTCCTGAGCCGAAGCGCAAGTGCATCCATTCCGCCAAAGTCATTACATTTGCCCGTCGGTTCCACTTGCCCATGAATATCATAAAAATAGCCATAATTAAGACAACGCCACCCCGGATCTCGATCAAAAATCCCTTCGTTCCCAGAGCATAAATTAAGGCGCTGATCACCATCGTGCCAGCCAAGTCAGTATTGGACGCCATTCCAGAAGCCCCCAAAACCCACCAGGGCAGATTGCGATTTCCCAAAAAGTAGGATTCTATACCCTCAGATGCTTTCCGTTGAAGAATAACCCCAAAAACAACTATGCAAATCAGGTAAATAGTAACAATGATGTAATCAACTGGATGCATGAATTTTATTATGAAGGATTAATTAAAAAAAACCTAATTACAGTAGGGTGGGCAAAGTAATATTATCTAGAATACTCAAAAAAAACAAACTGTTTTTGCCCACCCGACAAGCTTGAGTGTCAAATAAATACCAATTACAGTAGGGTGGGCAAAGTAATATAATCTAGAATACTCAAAAAAACCAAACTGTTTTTGCCCACCCTACAAGCTCATGGGGAAAACTCTCTGTGCCCTTGCTGAATCGCTACTAGACCGTTTTTAGGCGTCCAGGAATCACCATCACTGGACAATCAGCTTTCTGTAAAATTCCCTCGCTGATGCTGCCCACTAAAGCTTTGTAGAGACCGCTGTGTCCATGAGAACCGACCACAATTAAATCGACTGCTAATTTCTGTGCTTGTGCCAAAATTGTCTCAACTATTGGTCCTTGGATCAGCAAGGCTGCCGCATCAATACCTTTTTGGCGTGAATTTTCTGCCCACTTTTGTAGCTGGCGATGCTCCTTGCGAAACTTGTGAGCTATATAATCTCGCTCGGTCTGAGGTCCAGTTTGATAGCCAACAAAATCAGGCTCAGGTTCAGCAATGTGGATTAGCCATAATTTGCTCTTGGTTGCCGCTGCTAAAGACTCGGCTTGGGCAATCACTACTGGTGTGATCTCGGAAAAATCAATGGCGACAAGAAAGTTTTGCATGATATCAAGTCCGAAGCGCATTGGTATTGTATAACACAAGAGTCTTCTGCAGGTGTTGAGGCTATGGACACTCGATACCAATAACAAATGACAACGGACTTTTGACCAAAAAACTAACACGTAAGCATTCAGCTAATGCGCTACAGATGGTGCTACTTGAGGTGCTATCAGCTATCAGCAGTCAGCTAACGCCATAGCTTCATGCTGCACAAGCAGTTACTATAGAGTACCTCAATCAATTGTGTGTGAGAATTTTTGATGCCATATTCCCTACTCCCTACTCCCTACTCCCTATTCCCTATTCCCTATTCCCTGTTCCCTTTGCTATAGCTGATAGCTGACTGCACCTCAAGTAGCGCATATGCTTAGAGGATATCTGAAAAGTTTTTTGATACTGAATTTTGCCCCCCTAGCCCCCCAATTCTGGGGGGAACAAGAATCAATTTGCTGGTAGAAGTCCCCCAAAATTGGGGGATTTAGGGGGCTTGGATGTAGCAAATGAGACTTTTCAGACAACCTCTTAGAGGATACGTGATATTATAGATGAACCCTGAGCAATTAAAGTTTAAAAAAAACTTTAGTAATCAACAATCAACAATCAACAATCAATCCTTAAATTGATAATTTTCCTGGAAGCATAATATGGACAATTGTTTGTTTTACTGGGAAACTGCTTATGTTTAATTCTCCACCGTGTAATTCAGTTAGCAGTTTGGCAATAATCAACCCTAATCCAGAGCCTTGTTGTTCGTATAGTTTACGATCAAATTGCATATAGGCTCCGAGTTTAGCAATTTGAGTTGGTGTCATGCCTCGTCCCTGATCGATCACCAAAAGATTCAAGTGATTATCCTGAAAATAACTCTGAATCTGAATCGGCTTACCAAGGTCGGAAAACTTCAAGGCATTATCAATGATTTCTTCAACAATTTTAGTGAATTTTGATTGGGAAATTTTTACAACTGCTTCTTGCAGTTCTAAGTGCAAATCGTCTTTCCGGTTTACCTTCTTAAATTTTTGCATAGCAAGGTCTTGGATAATTGTTCTAGTAAAACTTTGCTCTCCATAATTAATCAGCTTCCTGGCTTGCTTAGGTTGTTGCTCGATTCGCGCTAGTTCTGCATAGAGTAAAAAATTATGGGTGAGCCGATATAAACGTTCCCCAGAGACACAAATTTGCTGAAGCATGTCCATAGCTTCATCACGATCTATAGTATCATAGTCTTCTATGAGGAATTGGGCAAGATTCAAAATACCATTGAGAGGAGTACGCAACTCATGAGGTAGTGCATGAGTAATGCAATCTCGCAATTCATCGACCTGTTTCTGAGATTCTTGCTCAAAAGCCATCTGCTTGGCTATGCGGGTTGTGACTGCTCCTAATAATTCATCTCTAGTAAATGGCTTGGTCAGATAATCATCTGCGCCCAGTTCCATCCCCATACGCAGATCAGATTTTGTAGATTTAGCCGTAATAAAAATCAAGGTAATTGTCTGGGTGGATGGAATTTCTTGTAACTGAATCATTACACCATAACCATCCAGTTTCGGCATTTTAATATCGCAAATAATCAAATCAGGACTTTCTTTTTTCGCCAATTCCACACCTATTTCACCATTTTCTGCTTGAATAACATCGAAATTTTCTGCCCGAAGTATTTCAACAACAATGCTACGGATATCTTCCTCGTCTTCAATAACTAAAATCTGCGACATAGATCATTTTATCCTTAAACAACTTAACATTGATAAACGCTTTTAAAGACTAAGTAAAATTAATCCTTTGTTCTAGGCATAATCCTAATTACTATTAGGATCAACTGCCAACTGCCAACTGGCAAACAGCTCTCGGTCTTTGTACTTGCTCTGGTACTGCAGGGGAGTACAGTGGAATGGTGACAGTAAAGGTTGTCCCAATACCAACTTGGCTATTTACCGTAATTTCACCACCGTGTACTTCCACAGACTGTTTTACAATTGCAAGTCCAAGTCCAGTTCCTGGAATATTACCCACATTATTGCATCGATGAAATGACTCAAACAGTTGCTTTTGGTCTTCTTCTGGGATACCAATACCCTGGTCTTTAATCTTGAATATAACCTCTTCTTGCTGACAAATCAAGTCAAAGTTTATGGTGCTGTCATTGGGGGAATATTTAGTGGCATTTGAGAGCAAATTTATCAAGATGTGTCTGAGCAGTTTTTCATCAAAATTAACCTCTGGGCATTCACATTGAATAGAAAAAACAATGCTTTGTTGGGTGTCAATACCTAGTTCGATATCTTCGACTAAATCACGACAGAATTCAAGTAAATTTAATGGTGCAGGGTTAAATTTTAGTTTTCCAGCATTAGCTTTATTGACTACCAACACGTCATCCAACATGTGGAGCATATGTTTGACATTGACTTGAATCCGATCTAGATAGTTTTGTTTTTTCTCATCAGTCCAATTCTGGCTGTAATATTTGAAGATTTCAGTAACCCCCATAATAGTGGTTAGGGGGGTGCGGAACTCGTGGGAAGTCATAGAGATAAATCGAGATTTGAGTTCAGTGAGTTCCTTTTCTCTTTCCAGAGATTTGCGAATCTGTTTTTCCAGTCGCTCCCTAACTTGAACTTCGTGCAAAGTCTGGTAAAGCGTAGCATTTTCCAAAGAAATTGCCGCTTGATTACACAGAAGGCTTAACACTTCTAGGTGTTCATTGGTAAAATTTCCAGAAACCATATTATTTTCTAAGTACACCATACCAATCAGATTGTTTTTCCGGAGAAGTGGCAAACACACAGCTGACTTGGGCTGATTATTTATGATGTATATATCATCAGCAAAAGTAGAGTTATTAACAAGATTATTTAAAAGTAAATTTTCTTTATTGATAGCCACATAATTAATCACGGATATGGGCAAATGCTGAGTAATGGTAACTGGGATTGACTCCCGGAATGTTACTCCATTATTAACCACTGTTCCTGCCGCTTCTATAATCAATTTATCGTCTTTTGACAAAATGATAAACCCCTTTTTCGCTCCAGCATTAGTCAGGAGAATCTGCATCAATTTGTCCAGTAAATTCTCGAAAACTATTTCTTCTGAAATGGCTTGAGATGCCTTGATCACGTCAGATAAATCCAGGGCGTTTAAACTTACTGCTATCGTTGAGTTGGTTATGGAATCTAGTGGAACTTTCGTTGTTGGTTGGGCGGTAATTTTGCTAAGGAGTTGGGGGTATCTTGATTCTAAGTCTCTCACTTTTGCCAGAGCTCCCCAGCGACTGTATCCATAGTAGGCATCAGTCAAGTAAGCCTGGGCGATCTTTCGTTTGCCACAAGAGAGATAAAACTCTGCTGCTAGTTCATTGGCTAGTGCTTCTTCCTGGATATAGTCCTGGTCCGCTGCTCCTTCAATCCCTTGGTCATAACGTTCCATGGCTTGCCAGTGTTGCCCTAAAACTCGTGCTTTCTCTGCCTCCACTAGCTCGTATTTATGTTTGAAGTTTGATGGAGCATGGTATGCCCAGGTTTTCAGGGTTTCCTGATTAGCTGCTACTTGGGTCAGGTATTCACCTTGCTGCTGTGGCTCGACATGGGGATAGTGAGCCAAAAGCGCTAGAGAATAGTAGAAATTGTGCTCAGCAACAAGAATCAAGCCAGCGACAGATTGTGCGTATTGCTCTGCTGCCCTGGCCTGAGCAATAGCTTGCTCGGGTTGTTTAAACCAATAAAACAGAATCGATTTGGCAAGATATAGATAAAACAGAGACGTTCCATTATTCTGTTCTCTTAAAATGGGAAGCATTTCTAATTCATTAAAGTCTTCCCCAATTAACTGACAGGGATCGTCAGATTTACCGAGTAAATTTAAGGTTAATTGTTTGCCGATTTGACCATAAATAACATGATAGTCTAGCTTCCTTTTTTGCAGCCACTCCAGATACTGCCCATACTTCTGAGCAGCAAGGTCGAGATCATCTCCCACAAACAATAGGTTGGTACAGTAGTTGAGGGCAGCAAAACCGGAATAGGTTAGCTCTCCGGTTTCAAGACCGCTGTTAAACGCCTCTAGTAAGGGGTTTAGGGTTTCCTTCAGATGCTCTTTCCAGTGTCTGATATGACCATTAAAAAGATCTAATACTATTGATTTGAACTCCTCAGCATCCAATTGCTCTAACAGCATCAAAGACAGTTGACCAAATGTATAGCCACCATCGATATCTCCCATAAATCCACACAAGATCATGGCGTAAGAAATATAGGTGTTCGTAGACAGATGTGAATTCCCATGGTTGATACATAGATTGATTTGTGTAAAGATCAGCAGTGGATACAATGCCGGATTAGCAACAAAAGCAGGGGTTCCTACAGACTTTAAGATCCCCATGGCTGCTAGTTTAGTCAGGTCAGTCATTTCTGGTAGGTCAGCCAAATCCTCACTAATCAGGTCTTTGGGGGGGTCTTGCTCCAGTGGAATCCCGAGCATGTCTAGAACCTGTAGCCCCGTATCCAGGGCGACTTGCATTTGGTTTTGAGCAATATAACCGTGGATTTTTAGTTCATACACCTTGACTTGATCTAATTGGGTTTTGGCTTGTTCCAGAGCCACTCTAGCCAAGAGGTTTGATTGGTCAAAATTGCTGTTGAGGTATTCCGCTTCCACCACTTCTAGATACAAAGCAAGGGTGAAGTCATAGTTGTCAGTCCAGGTATCTGCTGGTAGGAGTCCTAGACCTACATTCAGATACTTGAGAGCGCTGGCATAAGCGGCTGCGGCCTTGGCTTTCTGACCCGCGATCAGATTGAGTTGAGCTAGCTCATCTTTTTCCCACTGAGCGGTGAGTAAGTCCGTGCCAAAATTGAGTTGGTTAACCAAGGCAAAGATATTCTCTTCCCGTGCCTCTGGAGTGGTATGGTTCAGCAACAATTTGCCAATTTTTAGGTGGGTTGCTTGTTGGTCGGATTCCGGAATCAGAGAGTAGGCGGCTTGCTGCACCCGGTCATGTAAAAATTTGTAGTTAACCTTGACATCACTGAGGCCAAAATCTGCGGATTCCTCCTGTTCAAATAGCAGAGGAATTTTGTAACTATCACTCAACGGCAGAATCAAACCGATCTGTAGTGCCTCCCAGAGCTGAGTAGCAGTGATAATGGTTGAGTCTTCATTGACAATGGCTAGCATCTCTAAGTTAAACTGATTGCCCAGACAAGCTGCCAATTTTAAAACCTGCTGGGTGGTTTCTTGTAGCTTGCCAATACTTCTGGCAATCAGTTCCACCACGTTATAATCAGTGATGCCAATGGCTTGAATTTGATCAATATCCCACTGCCAGCTGCCACTGGTGACGTCATAACTCAGCAAGTTTTCTGAATAGAGGGTTTTGAGCAGTTGGGTCAAGAAGAAGGGATTACCTTGGGTTTTATGGAATAATAGCTCTGCTAGGGGTTTGGTCTGGTTTTTCCCTTGGGTGTCATTGAGAGTATCAGCTACTAATTGCTGAACGTATTGTTTCCGTAACGGCTCAATCTTGATCTGATCTATGACCGAGTCAGTTTCTTGAATTTTCTCAATGGTTTGAATCAAGGGATGGGTCGGACTGACTTCGTTATCTCGATAAGCTCCAATGATTAACAAATAGTTGCGATCGCAGTTCGTCATTAAGGTCTGGAGCAACGTTAATGAAGCTAAATCTGCCCACTGTAAATCATCAAGGAAGAGCACCAGGGGATGTTGGGGTTGGGCAAAGACACCGATGAATTGTTGAAACACCCGTAAAAATCGGTTTTGGGATTCCGATGCTCCGAGTTGGGGCACTTCCGGCTGTTCACCGATAATCAGTTCCACTTCGGGAATGACATCAATAATGACCTTGCCATTGGCACCCAGAGCATGTAATAAATTCTGTTTCCAAATCCCTAGTGTTTGAGCCGGTTCTGTCAACAGTTGCCGAATTAATCCCCTAAATGCCTCCAGCAGGGCAGCGTAAGGACTATTCCGCTTAAACTGGTCAAATTTACCACTAATAAAATACCCTCGCGCTTTGACAATTGGTTTATGAACTTCATTGACCACTGAGGTTTTACCAATCCCTGAGTAACCGGATACCAGCATCAACTCAGTGGCTCCAACACTGACTCGTTCAAAGGCCTCCATCAGGGTGGCTACTTCCCCTTCCCGACCATAGAGTTTTTGAGGGATGAGCAGTCGGCTCCCGATGTCATAGGTCCCGGGAGTGAAGGTTTCAATTTTTCCGGTGGTTTGTAGTTGGGATAGACAGGTTTCTAGGTCAACCTTTAGTCCAGCAGCACTTTGGTATCGGTCTTCAGCATTTTTCCTTAGGAGTTTCATCACAATCAATGAAACTACTTCACTAATTTCTGGATTAAGCTGATGAGGAGGGACAGGATATTGAGCCAGATGATGGTGAATCAATTCCATGGGATCGGTGGTGATAAAGGGTACCCGATCCGTTAGCATTTCGTAAAAGGTGGCACCTAAGGAATAGAAGTCGCTGCGGTAGTCAATGGAGCGGTTCATCCTCCCGGTTTGCTCCGGTGAAATATAGGCAAGAGTCCCTTCCAGCCAATTAGGATTGCTAGTGGTGGGATTCTCTAGAGACAGGCGCGAGGCAATGCCCAAGTCAGTGATTTTAACTTGTCCTGTTTCCGGATTGATGATGATATTAGAGGGGTTAATATCTTTATGAATAATCGGGACTTTGTGCAGCTCATCCAAGGTTTCTACTAGAGAAATAGCTATCCGCAGAAAGTCCTTGATAGTCATGGTGTGAGAGTTGATCAAGTGCTTGAGGGATTGACCCCCAAAATCTTCAAATATCAACGCCAATCCATTATTATCGTTTTCCAGACCGTAGCATTTGACAATGCCTTCACAATCAATAGCTTGGGAGATTGTATATTCTTGTCGTAAGCTGCTAATCTCTTTAAGGGAGGGATAGTCCGATTTGATAAGTTTAATAATAACTGGTCTTTGCTGTTGCTGGTGATAGCCGCGATAAACAACTGTACTAACACCAGCTTCTAGTTCTTCTAGAAGTTTAATTTGATAGTTTGGGAATTGTAACATCATCTCTCCCTTGAAGTTTTTAGATATAGTAATTGTGATAGCTATACTGATTTAATCTTGTTTAATCTTGGTGATGGCGCTTCTGATTTGGCTCAAGTAGTTCCTGTAGTTGATGTCGGGTGGGCAGTGCACCAGACAGATAATGAACCTTGCAAAGGGCGTTGGTAGGCACTGCCCACCCGAAGATTAATCTTTAACTGGACTGGGTCGGATCAGTAAAACCAGCAGAGATTTTCAAGCAGCCGTACCAGCACCCCCAGCTTGTTTACTACCGACCGTTGATTAGCTGACCGCTGACCGCTGACCGCTGAATGCTTACCGCCCTAGTCAGGAAAAATTCAACGGTCAAGGGAGAAGGGTGGAGTGCTATTGTCCCTTTTTCCTTTGCCCATTCTGCTTTTACCCGACCTTTAGGTCAGTTGTCTTGCATTCAATTGAGAATTTCCATACAGCATAGTTTCCTACAGCCTATTTTAGGGATTACATCTCTAGAATTCCCGGAAATGCTACTCAGGTAACACTCAGATCACCTCCAGTTAATCACTTGGTTGATCGAATGGTGTTTGAAAAGTCTGTTTACTACTCGGAAGAGCGAAGCATGATTGACCGACTTATAGCAGAAGTCAAAAGTCAGAAGTCATTTGTCAGAAGTCAAACTCTTGCGCTTCTTGATGCAGTCGCTCATGGGGGAAACCCCCAAGACCGCGCTGCATCGCTTACAAAGGGTGTGAGACTTTTGTCATGTCCTAACTGCCCTGGCGACTGCTATATATCAAGTCTGGTTGAATACCCATCAATTTTGGGACCCGGGCGCGGGGCTGACAAGGGTAGGTTTTTTACTTTGGAGATAGGTAATAGGGAATGGGTAATGGGGAATGGGGAATGGGGAATGGGTAATGGGTAATGGGTAATGGGGAATGGGGAATGGGGAATGGGGAATGGCTAATCGGAACCCACCCCTAACCCCGACCAGGAGGGGAAGAGCGGGAGATGGGTCGGTAATCGGTGGAAATTCTGGGAGATTTTCCGACATATTTTCCGAAATTTATTCCCAATGCCAGTACGTACTCGCCCTGCTAGGTAAAAAACCTACCCAAGTGAGGGAGGGTGGGGAGGGTGGGAAGTCTCGGGAGATGGTCAGATGGTCAGATGGTCAGATGGGGGAAATTTTTATTAAGGGTAATTATGCCGACATGATATTACTAGGGTTTTAGCCATTAGGATTTTTCAAAACGGTTTTCTCAAATCAGATTATCAATCATCTCGGGATTATTGATAATGGAGGCCGCTTATTGACATTGATTCAGCAGATTTCCGGTTTTACATACTATCAAAAAACTTTTATCTGTAGTTTGTAATACAAAATAATATGAGGTTACCCTGCAAACTCAATAGGTAAAGATTTATTACGAAAATACTAATTTCTGCGTAAAGTCAAAAGATTATCTTGGGGAATAAATAGGGAGCATCCCACTGCTGTGTGAGCGTGATTATACCGCCCACATATAGCAGAAGTCAGAAGTCAGAAGTCAGAAGTCAGAAGCGGTGCGACCCTGGTGATTTCTAATCACCATCAGAATGCGCACCAAGAGAGTCAAAGTCTTGCGCTTACTTAGGTTTAATACTTTTGTCATGTTCTAACTGCCCTGTCTTGATGCAATAGCGAGTGGGGAGGGGCTGTGTGCGGAACCTGCGTCCGCACCTTGTAAGCCCCGTGGAAACCACGCCAGTTGCTCATGGGGGAGACCCCCAAGACCGCACTGGCTCCCCAAGACCGCGCTGCATCGCTGGCGACTGCTATAAAAAAATATATTTGCCAAAATTTGATGCTAACAATCAAGAGTATTCAAGTTATCTTTCTAAGTGCTTGTAGAATAACATGTTCTCCCGCAATCTCGCCTTGATCATCGGTATCAATAACTACACAAACGGCATTTCTCCCCTGAACACTGCCGTAAACGATGCCAAAAAATTAGTGGAAATTCTCCGCAAAAAGCATGATTACGAAGTCTGGGAATGCCTAGACGAAGTGGCAACTCTGTCTAACTTTAACAAATTTTTAGAAAAAACCTTACCCGAAAAAGTCACTGAAAATGACCGCTTATTATTTTACTTTGCTGGTCATGGAGTCGCTCTCAATGGGGATGATGGTCCGGCTGGTTACTTAATTCCTCAAGATGCTTTACTGGGGGATACTAATAGTTATCTGCCCATGACGAAGTTACACGATGCTTTAAGTCAATTACCCTGTCGTCATTTCTTGGGTATCCTCGACTGCTGTTTTGCTGGTGCTTTTAAATGGTCGAGTACTAGGGATTTATTAACCTCGCCAGAAGTAATTCACCAAGAACGATACGACCGTTTTATTAGTGACCCAGCCTGGCAAATTATTACTTCTTCAGCTTCTGACCAAAAAGCCCTCGATAACTTGAATTTAGATAGCGAACGCAGTCAAGTCGGTAATCATTCCCCTTTTGCTAGTGCATTATTAGAAGCCCTAGAAGGGGCAGCAGATATCTATCCTCCTGCTACCAATGGTAAACCGGCTGGAGATGGGGTAATTACAGCCACAAAATTATATTTATATTTACGGGATCGAGTAGAAATACCTACAGAAAAATACCGTCTGCGACAAACCCCTGGTATTTGGTGTTTAAATAAGCACGATAAGGGAGAATATATCTTTCTTTCTCCGGGACATGAACTTAACTTACCACCCGCACCACCATTAGATGAGTCAAAAAATCCCTATCGCGGTTTAAACTCCTTTGACGAGAAACACAGTTCACTGTTTTTCGGTAGAACATTACTAGTAGAAAAGTTAGAAGATTTTGTCAAAGCTAATCCCCTGACAGTGGTGTTGGGTGCTTCCGGTTCCGGTAAATCTAGCTTGGTAAAAGCAGGATTAATTCCCAAACTACGGCAAGATAATACTGAGAAATGGTGTATTTTGCCACCCATCCGTCCTGGTGAGACTCCCTTGCCAGCATTAAATAATGTGCTATGTAATGCTAAGTTACCAGGGGTAGAGCCACAAAACCCACAGCAGAACCTGGCAATGAGCATTGATGTTTGGGGGAAAAATAACCCCAACTCTAAGTTATTACTGTTTATTGACCAAAGCGAAGAAATTATTACACTCTGTCAAAACTTAGATCAGCGTAAGGAGTTTTTCCAACAGATACTCACAGCCATCAATGGCCATGGGGATAAATTACGGGTAGTATTAACCTTACGGTCTGACTTTGAACCCCAAGTCAGGGATGCTGGCTTAAAGTTTGTCCCCACAGACTATAACGTGGAAAACACTGTGCTTACAAAGCGTTGGCACAGCGGACGATTTATTGTACCGGCGATGACACGAGGGGAACTAAAGGAAGCCATTGAAAAACCGGCTCAAGCACGGGTAATGTATTTTCAACCCCACGAATTAGTAGAAAAATTAATTGATGAAGTGGCGGATATGCCCGGAGCATTACCCCTGCTGTCTTTTGCATTGAGTGAATTATTCCTCAAGTATTTAAGGCGGCAACGGGAGGCACAATACAGGGGTATTACTATTGACCGGGCGTTGACTCAAGCCGATTATCAGGAATTGGGGGGAGTAATGCGATCGCTAACTCAAAGGGCTGATCAAGAATATGAGGCGCTAGTTAATGAAAATCCCGCTTATGACCAAGTAATCCGTCATGTGATGCTGCGGATGGTGGCACTAGGTGGGGGTGAGTTAGCCCGTAGGCGGGTACCTTTATCGGAACTAGAATATCCACCAGCAAAAAATGGTTTAGTTAAGGAAGTAATTGAGCGTTTTAGCACAGCACGGTTATTAGTAGAAGGACAAGATAGTGAGGGTAAGCCCTATGTCGAACCTGCCCATGATGCTTTAGTACGGGGATGGCAAAGATTGCTGGGATGGAAGCAACAGGAGGAGGAAAGCCTACTTCTGCAACGGCGGTTGACGACCGTAGCCCAGGAGTGGAAAAGCCAGCAACAGGCAAAGTTTCTTTGGAATGCTAACCCTCGTCTGGATTTGTTGAAAAAGGTATATTTATCGGATGATAACTGGTTAAACCAGGTAGAAGTTGATTTCGTGCGGCGCAGTGTTAGAAAAAAACGCCGTAACACAATGGTGGGTTGGAGCATCGCTGGCTCAGTTCTTTTGGGGGCAATGATTTTCAGTGCTGCGCTTTGGAACCAATGGAGAAACTCTGAACTTAATAATGCCAATTCTCTCGGTCGCTATTCTTTGTCCCTGTTTGCTGAACATAAAGAAATGGAGGCTTTCGTGGAGGCGATTAGGGCAGGAAAAATCCTACAAAAACACAAGAAAAGCGACCCACAGGTGATGAGTGCCCTGCAGAAAGTTCTTTATGAAGGCAGCGAACGCAACCACTTGCAGGGGAATGATCAGAATGTCACGAGCGTCAGTTTCAGCCGGGATGGTCAGACCTTGGCTTCTGGCAGTGATGACAACACGATCAAACTCTGGAATCTAGAGACAGGCGAGGAAATCCGCACCCTGATCGGGCATACTGAAACTGTCCATAGCGTCAGTTTCAGCCGGGATGGCCAGACCTTGGCTTCTGGCAGTTATGACAACACGATCAAACTCTGGGATCCTAAGACAGGCAAGGTAATCCGCACCCTGATCGGGCATACTGAAGTTGTCAGGAGCGTCAGTTTCAGCCGGGATGGCCAGACCTTGGCTTCTGGCAGTGATGACAACACGATCAAACTCTGGAATCTAGAGACAGGCAAGACAATCCGCACCCTGATCGGGCATACTGAAACTGTCATGAGCGTCAGTTTCAGCCGGGATGGCCAGACCTTGGCTTCTGGCAGTACTGACAACACCATCAAACTCTGGGATCCTAAGACAGGCGAGGTAATCCGCACCCTGATCGGGCATACTGGCCGTGTCAATAGCGTCAGTTTCAGCCGGGATGGCCAGACCTTGGCTTCTGAAAGTGATGACCACACCATCAAACTCTGGAATCTAGAGACAGGAGCCGAAATCCACACCCTCCAGGGGCATGATCACTTTTTCAGGAGCGTCAGTTTCAGCCGGGATGGCCAGACCTTGGCTTCTGGCGGTAGTGACCACATCATAAAACTCTGGGATCCTAAGACAGGCGAGGTAATCCGCACCCTGATCGGGCATAATGACGATGTCATGAGCGTCAGTTTCAGCCCCGATGGCCAGACCTTGGCTTCTGGCAGTGATGACAACACGATCAAACTCTGGAATCTAGAGACGAGAAGGGAAATCCGCACCCTCAAGGGGCATGATCACGTTGTCCATAGCGTCAGTTTCAGCCGCGATGGCCAGACCTTGGCTTCTGGCAGTTTTGACAACACCATCAAACTCTGGGATCCTAAGACAGGCGAGGTAATCCGCACCCTCGTGGGGCATGATGACTTTTTAAATAGCATCAGTTTCAGCCGGGATGGCCAGACCTTAGCTTCTGTCAGTGATGACAAGACCATCAA
The DNA here is from genome assembly GCF_010672265.1 of Moorena sp. SIO3A2. Lineage (NCBI taxonomy): Bacteria > Bacillati > Cyanobacteriota > Cyanophyceae > Coleofasciculales > Coleofasciculaceae > Moorena > Moorena sp. SIO3A2. The sequence continues at coordinate 83,120 of NZ_JAAHHC010000006.1, read as the reverse complement.
ACTCTGGGATCCTAAGACAGGCAAGGTAATCCGCACCCTGATCGGGCATACTGAAGCTGTCGAGAGCGTCAGTTTCAGCCCCGATGGCCAGACCTTAGCTTCTGGCAGTTATGACAAGACCATCAAACTCTGGGATCTAGAGACGGGAAGGGAAATCCGCACCCTGATCGGGCATACTTACACTGTCTTGAGCGTCAGTTTCAGCCCCGATGGCCAGACCTTGGCTTCTGGCAGTTATGACACTACGATCAAACTCTGGAATCTAGAGACAGGTAAGAAAATCCGCACCCTCAAGATGTATGATAGCGTTGCCACTAGCGTCAGTTTCAGCCCCGATGGCCAGACCTTGGCTTCGGCTTCTAGCAGTAGTGAAAACACCATCAAACTCTGGGATCCTAAGACAGGCGAGGTAATCCGCACCCTGATCGGGCATGATAACGATGTCAATAGCGTTAGTTTCAGCCGGGATGGCCAGACCTTGGCTTCTGGCAGTAGTGACGAGACGATCAAACTCTGGAATCTAGAGACAGGAACCGAAATCGTCACCCTTCAGGGGCATATTGACAATGTCGATAGCGTTAGTTTCAGCTCCGATGGCCAGACCTTGGCTTCTGGCAGTAGTGACGAGACGATCAAACTCTGGAATCTAGACTTAAACTTAGACTCTTTAATGGCGAGGAGTTGCGATTCGGTGCGCAATTATTTGCAGCATAATCCTAATGTCAGGGAGAGCGATAAGCACTTGTGCGACAATCTAAAGAAGTAGTTGCAAAAGATAAAAGTTTTTAAGGCCGTAGCAGCTATTCGTCAAGTCCCTTGACCGTAGGTCACCCTACGCGAACGCGACCATTCAAAATTAAAAATTAAGAATTAAAAATTCAAAATCCGTAATTCTTAATTTTTAATTCTTAATTTTTAATTCTTTACCTTTAATTCCTTAATCAGTAATCTTGCTCTCAACCCATCCACTTGTGGTGCAGAGCATGATCACCAGCAACTACAAAAACATCAAGGCGGTCAGGTCCCCAAGATGCTGCTGCTAGCCCAGCAATGCTGTAACCACCTAGGTTTTTCCAATTTTTCCAGGCAGAACCATCCCAGGAACGGCAATAGACCTTGCCCATGGATCCAATCACGAAACAATCTAGCTGGTTGACTCCCCTGGAGACAGCAGCTATACCATACTGACAGTAGCCTCCCAGTTTTTCCCATGGAGTCCAAATGGAACCATTCCAGGTCTTGTAGTATAGAGCGCGATCGCGACCAATGGTAAAGGTAGCGATATGGTTTGGCCCCCAAGACACTGCTGCGGGTGCAGAAATAGAGTAACCCCCTAAGTTTTCCCAACCACGCCAAGCCGAGCCATCCCACCACTTGTGGTAGAGGGCGTGGTCAGTACCAATGATAAAAGTGTCAATGCGGTTAGGTCCCCAGGAAGAAGCCGCTGGAGCATACAGGCAGTAGCCCCCTAGATTTTCCCAACCACGCCAAGCCGAGCCATCCCACCACTTGCGGTACAGGGAATTATTGCTACCAACCACAAAGGTGTCAATGCGGTTAGCTCCCCAAGAAACTGCTGCGGGTGTAGAAATAATGTAACCCTCTAAGTTTTCCCAGCCGCGCCAAGCCGAGCCATCCCACCACTTGTGATACATAGCGTGGTCAGTACCAATCACAAAGGTGTCAATGCGGTTAGGTCCCCAGGAAGCAGCCGCTGGGCTATATATGCCATAGCCGCCTAAATTTTCCCAGTCACTCCAAGTACCGTCACTGGGGCGAGGGCGAGGACGGGGTGGGGGAGTTTTGATTTTGTCAAAAGCTACCTTGGGCTGAATAATACCAGTACCGGAATGCTGATCCCATCCCTGAGAACCAATATTTTTAGCAGTACTCTCCAGGAGTTTCTTAACTTCCTGCTGAGTCAAGCTCGGCTTGGCTTGCTTGAGCAAGGCTACTACTCCAGCAGCAATGGGTGTGGCAGCAGAGGTACCGTTATCACAGGGGAAGTAACCCCGGAAGTGGGTGATGGAACAGAAGTCAGGCTTTTGGGGGGACAAAGCCGCTGGTCCTTGGCTGCTATAGCCGACAAACTGTTCATTCTTGTTAACTGCGCCCACTGTCATCACTAGGGGATGACCATTCGCGCCCCAGATACTTTTACCAGGACCGAAATCTGAGGCACAACGACCATCAGGACAGGTTCCACCACAGTTACCAGCGGCAAACAGAACTAGAATCCCTTGATTGATGGCTTCCACAACTTTGCGGGTGAAGGGATGGTTTGGATTTCTGGCATAAGTCTTATCCCACTGTTCCTGGTAAATTCCCCAGCTATTGGTGAGAATGTGGGGTGTGCCGTCAGTTTTATGCTGCTTGATTGCCCAATTGAAGGCAGCCAGGGCATTAGAGATGGCATTCCCTACTAGTGGAAAGTCATAGAGCTTGGCTTCTGGAGCCATACCCAACACATCTGTAGCGCACATATTGCCATGTTCGCCCCAGCTGCGAGCTTGAGTCCCCCATTCCACGCTGCGGTGGTAGCCACCAATGACATTGCGAATTCGCTTGGAGGGTTCTCCGGGACGCACAGGACGACCAGCTGCTGTAATTCCGCCATCAACGACACCAACAACAATACCTTGACCTTTATAACCAGCAGCGTGAATTTTATCAACGCCAAGATATTTGGCTACGTCCGCCATAGTTCCCTTAGCAGCCCCAGGGTTACAGTCACAAGAACCAATCGGACAGCTACCAAACCCTGCCATTGGTTCTACCATCGGATACTCTTGCTGTAAGGTGGTAGTGCTGAAGGGTTCGATCGGGGTGTCTGGCCAGACTTTGATCACATTAGGTTGGGCTTCGAGGGCGGCAATTTGGTTTTGAGCAACTTTGCCCTTGACAACGATCACCTCTTCATCAGAGGCTTGAAGTTGCATGGCCAGTTCCGGTGTCTCAGGATCCATCGATACTGGCTCGTAGTCATAATCGATTTGGAAGCTAGGAACCCTGAAACTTCCTGCCATGTAAAACAAGTTAGCGCCTTGACCCTTAGGTGCTCGCATTTCTACCAGCACGTTTTCCATAGGAATATCTGGGGCAGATGAACTCATTGGCACTGCTGTGGGTATATTGCCTTGACTGGATACAGCATTCATGTCAAAGGATGAAATCTGGTCATCAGCCATTTCCCCTAAGGACATGCCATTGGTAGTTGCTTCACCATTAGTCATACCTGGAACCATTGGTTCGTGACTTTCTATGTTTTCCATTGTGCTAATTTCTGATGATGTTTTATAATTGGCTCGATAGAGAGGAGTCTGTCTTAGCTTTTGTTTCAGGATCAGGTTGATGTGAGTGTTTCTGAGCAATACAGTCAACTACCCATTGACCCTGAAGAATTCCAGATTTTTTCTCAAAGTTTTTGTAAAGGTGATATACTTCCGTTATAACTCAGCTGCATTACTGCACTAGCTGCTGTGAAGAGCAATGGCTTAGTCGAGACTTTCCCCTTAACTTGCAAAGAAAACGTTAAACATCCCTACTCCCCAACAGAACTGTGTTATCTAATCTTTAGGTCTAGGCTTTCGGATCTGGACTGTTACCTAAGCTGAAGGGGATACAGCTGTGCAATTCGATTCCTATAATATTGATGCCCCGGGGCAACGGCGAGTAGAAGTTGAGGCTGTTGTTGAATACTTGCAGCAACTCCCTCAAGGTACCTTGTCCGATGGCTAACCAAAGCAGATCGAGTTTGAAACCAGAAGCACCACCTTGGTGGATTGTAGGGTGGGCTAGTTCACTAGTTTGTAGTAGAATATAGGATATAAGGCTGAGGGTTAGTAAACAGCTAGAGAAAATGTCGCAGAGTCTACCAAAAACTCTGATTATTTGTTAGACTTAAATTAGGGTAACACCGACAGGGATTATTATGTAACTTAAATTAAAGCCGAAAACCAAGGGTTTAATAGTTGCGCTGTAATCCCGGTGGAACGAACTTTTTTGACATTTTTATGGCGCTCGCGGGATATTCCGTCACAGAAGCGCGGAGATACCCCCTGGATGCGATGGCATCTTGCATTGGCGGGCAAAAGTCGTTCTTGGTAGACTTTGGTAGCTAAAAAGTATCGGCTACCAAATTTAACTGAAAATAAATTGAAACAGGGGCATTCATTCAAGGTCAAGGAGAAACTAGAAAATAGGGAACTTGGGAACAGAAAGTATTCCCCGTTTACCTTTTCCCGTTCCTGGTTCCCGAGTAAGCATTCAGCCGTCAGCCGTCAGCCGTCAGCCGTCAGCCGTCAGCTAAAGTAACTCAGCATTATTCCAATGCTTACCTGTTGTCTTGATCCCAAGCGCGAGTGGGGGAAACCACGGCAGCGCGGTCATGGGGGGAACCCCCTTTGGCGGCGCTGCCTCCCCAAGACCGTAATGGTGCGTTTGACCCGTAATTAAATTCGCCACGGGTCGCACCTCTGCATCGCTTATTCAAAAGCACCATCTGTAGCACCTCAAGTAGCGTGCGCATTAGCTGATAGCTGATAGCTGATAGCTGATAGCTGATAGCTGATAGCTGATAGCTGATAGCTGATAGCTGATAGCTGATAGCTGATAGCTGATAGCTGATAGCTGATAGCTGAATACTTACGTTCCCGATCACACAAGAGCCTTGCCCTGGATTAACTGGATAGCTGGCTGAGCTATCAGTAGATTTATAGGGGATTCCTTTTGGTTAAACTCATCAACTCATGTCATGCAACAAGAAGCGGCAGCTGCTAAACCAATTCGTTCACTAGAAGATGCTATCGATAAGTGTCAGACCCTGGGTATGCGTCTGAGTCGTCAACGTCGCTTCATCCTAGAACTGTTATGGGAAGCTAAAGACCATCTGTCAGCGCGAGACATTTATGACCGATTGAATCAACAAGGGAAAGATATTGGTCATACTTCTGTTTACCAGAATTTAGATGCCCTATCTAGTCAAGGTATTATTGAATGTATTGAGCGCTCGGATGGACGGTTGTACGGCAATATCAGCGATAATCATAGCCATGTCAATTGCCTGGATACAAACCAGATTCTTGATGTTTATGTAGAACTACCGGAAAACTTGCTCAAGCAAATTGAGGAACAAACTGGTGTAAAGATTACGGAATATCGGATTGATTTTTATGGTTACCGTCAGGACCAATCACCTAACTCCCCTTCGGAGGGGGTAAGCGAGTAGGGAGTAGGGAGTAGGGAGTAGGGAGTAGGGAGTAGGGAGTAGGGAGTAGGGAGTAGGGGTTGCGAAAATTGACTGTACTTCAGTGAAAAAATGTCATTTGAGTTACCGAAAAAACAGACTTTTTTTTATGGTTTGGCCATAACGCAACTAATCAATCAAAGAATCAATCAAAGTATGACGTTTGAATGGGGCAATTAAAAATTGAAGTAAATCCACAGTTGTTAATAAAAACTAGCCAGATGGTGGAGTATTTTGTTAAGCACTGAGCTACTGACCGACTCATTACGATGGATATTTACCAATCTACCATTCGTCCAATTCTCTTTTCTGGGTTGAAGACAGATCCAGAATGGTTACACAATAGAACTCTGGGGCTATTGAGCTGGCTGTCATCGAATCAGAAATCTACTCTAGGTCACTGGCTTCAGGGTCAATTACAGCAAAGGTTTTGCCTAAATGATGCTCGCCTTGAACAAACCCTCTGGGGAGTAAACTTCCCCAACCCTCTCGGTTTAGCAGCAGGGTTTGATAAAGATGGTGTGGCTGCTGGAATTTGGGGAAGCTTAGGGTTTGGCTTTGCTGAACTCGGTACTGTAACCTTTCATGGTCAACCGGGAAATCCTCGTCCTCGTCTATTTCGCTTGATAGAGGACAAAGCTGCTCTGAATCGGATGGGATTTAATAATCTCGGAGCTACAGCAATGGCTGCTCGATTAGAACAGTTGAAGGTTAACAGGTTACAGGTACAACCACCGTTGAAGGTTAACAGGTTACAGGTACAACCACCGTTGAAGGTTAACAGGTTACAGGTACAACCACCGTTGAAGGTTAACAGGTTACAGGTTGCAGGTTTAGAAAAGAACCTACCGGAAGAGAAAGGCAAGGGCGAACAACCTACCGGTAGGGAACGCCTTGGGCAAACAACTTTCAACCGGATCCAAGCTTCAGGTTTAACTATTCCGATTGGCATTAATCTAGGTAAATCTAAAGTAACACCCCTAGCAGAGGCAGCAGATGACTATCGGTCGAGTTTTGGCCTGTTGAGGGAATTGGGGGATTACTTTGTGGTGAATGTGAGTTCACCGAATACACCAGGATTGCGATCGCTTCAGGATGCCACTCAACTTAGTCTGATCTTAGATGCTCTGCAACAGGAAAACGTTTCCCAAAAGCCGATTCTGGTCAAGATTGCCCCGGATTTAGAGTGGAATGCGATCGCAGATGTGCTTGAGCTTGCCCAAACCTATGGGTTAGCTGGGATTATTGCTACTAACACTACCATCCGTCGGGATCTGCTCAAAACACAACGGATTGCGGCAACGGGCAAACCGGTAACGGAAGAAGCTGGGGGGATTAGTGGAGCTCCTTTGCGTCAACGTTCTACAGACGTAATTCGATTTATCTGGCAGGAAACTCAAGGAACTTTACCGATTATAGGGGTTGGAGGGATTTTTACGGCGGAGGATGCTTGGGAGAAGATTACTGCAGGTGCTAGTCTAATTCAGGTGTACACGGGTTGGATTTATAACGGTCCATGGATGGTAAGGCAGATTCTGCAAGGGCTGTTGCAGAAGTTGGAGGAAAGAGGCATGAGTTCAATTTCTGAGGCAGTGGGTTCTGGGTCTGGTTGAAGGTTGAAGGTTGAAGGTTGAAGGTTGAAGGTTGTTTGGTTGAACGCGATCGCGTGGCCTTTTGGCCAAGGTTGTCTGTCAGAATGCAGAATTTAGAATGCAGAATTTAGAAGGCCGAATTTAGAATTCTACATTCTTAATTCTACATTCTACATTTTTAATTCTACATTCTTAATTCTACATTCTTAATTCTACATTCTACATTCTTAATTCTTAATTCTACATTCTTAATTCAAAAATTCAGATTACCAATTCTGAGCGCAGGATAGTAACTGCTTGTCCACTCAGAAAAACGCGATCGCTACCGGTATAGTTAACCTTTACTACACCACCCCGAGAGGAGGCTTGGTAGGCTAAGAACTCATCTTTACTATTGCGCTCGCGCCAGAAGGGAGCGAGACAACAATGGGCAGAACCTGTAACTGGGTCTTCATCAATTCCCACTCTGGGGGCAAAGAATCGGTAAACAAAGTCGTATTCTGAATCACTGTCAGCCCAACTAGTAACAGTTACTGTAAACAGAGGTAAGGTTTTCATCAGTTGGAAATTGGGCTGCATCTGCTTGACCAACTCTTCCGACTCGACCTCCACCAAATAGCCTAGGGAATTTTTCCCAACCCACTTGATGGGTACACCTAAGGCTTGGCTGAGTGCTTCTGGAGTACTGATAACTTCTGAGGGAATCACCGGGAAATCCAGTTGAATCCACTCACCCTGGCGCTGAGCTATCAGCAATTCATTCTTGGTGTAGAACCGAATCGTTTGATCAGGGGAGACATGTCCCTCTGACCAGAGAACATGAGCACTAGCTAGGGTGGCGTGACCGCATAAGAAGACTTCCACTGTTGGTGTAAACCAACGCAAATTGAAACCATCCTCTTGCTTGACTAGAAATGCGGTTTCAGATAAATTCATCTCTCGGGCTACGTTTTGCATCCAGCTGTCATCTTGGGCAGTTGGTAAAACACAGATAGCAGCAGGATTTCCTGTAAAGGGTTTACTGGTGAAAGCGTCTACTTGAATAATGGTTTGTCCCATAATCAGGCAAAAGGTTAAATCAAGTCTGGTTAAGGATTTTTAAAATGATTGATTGTGTTAATTTTAAATTGTTAAGTGTCACTTGATCATTAACAATTTAAAATTAACAATTAATTAACAATTAACATGCCATAAATTTTCCGAAGATGTTATCTAGAATTGAGCCTGTCTCCGGCGGGAGAGTAGAACTGTAAACGTCCAACACCTAAATATAAACCATAGGGCCTATCTCCAGGGGGGAAAGCTGTAACCCCAAACAGATAGACACCACCCCATCGTGGATTACGAACAGGACGAAGCCCAACTGTAATGGTTTTTCCTGGGTTTACTGGTGGATCGAAGGTAACTGAAATTGTTTTGGTTGAGTCGTCTTTTGTTACCCTTCCCAGAGATAACGGCTGACCCCGGTCTTGGTAGGTTCCTTCAAATGCTGAGGATTTCTCGGGATAGAATCGAATCTTATATCCTCCTTGACGCTGATTAATGGTTAATCTTTGGAGTGGTTCACCTATATCCCCTGGTAAGTCCACGGTGAAATAGTATGTTCCTCCTCGAACATCAGCTTGATTAAAGGTAGTTACTGCATCCAACAACCTAGGAGATTTCTCAAATGAAACTCTGCCATCCGCTAACTGAACGGCTTGGGTTGAGGGAGTATCCAAAATTACTAAGGATAAGACTAAGGCTATAGTAATTTTGAGCAAGTTTACCGAAAACAGAAGGGGCGCACGGAAGCTCAATCTCTTTAGAGCTGGGATCAAGGGTGACGCGGTGGTATATGAGGCCGTCTTTTCTTTGATTTCACCATCTAACATGTTGACACTAGTGATGATTCTTGTTATTTGATAATTCTAAGGTAAAAGGTTAGTAGGGAAAGCATAATTGATCCTGTACAACTATGGCATCTGTCTGTAGTGAGGAAAATCACGAAGGGAGTAAAGGTGGGGAAGCATGGCACCATGCACAATGGCAAAATCAAGTATTTAAAGTCAAACTAGTATTTATTATTTCCCCATCTCCGTGATCTTCCGATCTCCTCTTGGAATACATCCTATGTCTGTTTTGTCAAGCCCTCAATTCTATCCACCTAGGCTCAATCCCGTATTAACCCGCCTCTGTCAAAGCTTTTCTGATCTACTCGCCGATAATTTTTATAAACTGAAGTTAGTGGTTGAGTCTACGGACCTAGAGAAACTGGCTCGGTTGGAAGAGGAACGGGTGGTTTATCTCCCGAATCATCCTACCCTTGATGATGGGGTGGTTCTGTTTCTGTTATCAACTCGGTTAGGGCAACTGTTTCACTATGTTGTGGCTTACGAGAGTTTCCGGGGATGGAACAAAAAATTTCTGCCCCTGATGGGAGCCTACTCGATTAGACGGGGTTTAGGCGATCGCGCCAGCATTGCCCAAACCCTAAAGTTACTGAAGCAACCGAGTTGTGATTTGGTAATTTTCCCCGAAGGCGGCTGCTCTTATCAAAATGATACGGTTATGCCCTTCCGAACGGGAGCTATTCAACTGCCTCTACAAGCAATGAACCAAATGGTCAAACAGGGTGAACCTGTTCCTAATCTCTATTTAGTACCGGTAAGTCTGAAGTACCACTACACTGATTCCATGAAGCCAGTGATTGATCAGACCCTGTCCCGTCTAGAGAAGGCGTTCAACATTAATGCGATCGCACCAAACTTCTATGGGCGTTTACGGGCTGTGGCTGAGCAAGTAATTCTTCGCTTGGAGACTGAATATGACCTGAATCTAGACCAAACCACTCAGATGGATTGGAACCAACGGATTAACCAGCTCAAAACTCATCTGTTGAGTGAGTGTGAACAGAAGCTAGAGCTAACACCGGCAACCATGACACCAATCCGAGAACGAGTGTATAAAATTCAGTCAGTCTTAAAATCCCGTGCTCAAGAGTTAGAACAGTTTGATGAAACGACTTATGAATCAATTTACCAAGCTACTCTCCGCCTGCTGAACTTTGATGCAATTTACGATGGTTATGTTGCGGCCTCCCCTACACCAGAGCGTTTTTTAGATACCCTGACTCGACTAGAGCGGGAAGTGTTTAAGTTTGATCGACCTTTGCCGAAAGGACACCGGAAAGCGAAGCTCCGCATTGGAGACCCCATAAACCTCAAAGAGCATTTTGAGTCCTACAGACAAAACCGAGCAGCTACAGTGGAGATGTTGACCCAACAACTGCAACAGACAGTTCAAGAAAATTTATCGTAAGCATATGCGCTACGCGCATATGCTTACAGTATTACTCAACTGGATTTGAGATTAGTCCTGACAATTAATTTAAAATTTGTTTGCAAAAATACTTTTGTTTGCAAAAATACTTCACACTTTTTCCAAAAACAATTGGTTAAGCTAAGAGCAGGATAGAAAGTAGAGGAAATTTTATGAACGCTGTTTTTGGCGTGGATTCACAGCAAAGCCGCTGGCGAACCATTGCCATGTTTGCTTTAGGGTTTTGGCTGAGTAGCAGTTTGGTTATAGACTTTGTGATCATGCCATGCATGTCTACAGCTGGCATGATGAGTCAAGCTAGTTTTGCTACAGCTGGCTATTCAATCTTCTGGACATTTAATCGTGTTGAGCTTTTGTGTGGCGCTTTAATATTAGCTAGCCTCCTAGTGCTGCGTGGTAGTTCTAATCTTTATCATTACGTCAGACGCTGGTCTATTTTATTATCCCTGCTCATGCTAGGGATCGCAATCATTTATACCTACATCATGACACCCCAGATGAGCGCTATGGCTCTACAACTGAATCTTCTAGAGCCAGTGAGTGGCATGCCAGCAGGAATGGTGCAAATGCATGAAGGCTACTGGCTGCTAGAAGCAATCAAGTTAATCGGAGGGACTACACTACTTAGCTGGTGCTATCAAGACTATCGTAGATTGGTGTGTTCGTGACCTGCTCCCACACTCCCCCTAACCCCAGAGGTGATTAATGCTCGTCGAAATGATTGTCAGGTTAATCGGGTGAAAGGGAGGTGGGGTGGTGGGGGATCAATCCTCCACCGTTCCTTCTGAAGGCCACAATAGCCGTAATGCCATCAAAGCAAAGCCAATGGCTGCGATCGCTTTAAGTAGACGAGTAGGTAATAGATGAGCCACCCCTCCCCCAGCTACTACTCCCAGAAAGCTAGCAAGTATCAGTGCCGCTATAGTTCCCAAAAACACAGTACGGGGGGAATTGAGACTACCACTGAGTGCGATCGCTGCCAATTGGCTTTTGTCTCCAATTTCAGCTAAAAATACCGTTAGGAAACTTAGTCCTAGTAATTGCCAATCCATCGTCTAACCTTAAAGCATCTAACCTTCAACTTTAAACCTCCAACCTTCAACCTTGGCCTTTCGGCCACGCTACGCGAACAACCTTCAACCGTCTAACCTTCAACCGTCTAACCTTCAACCGTCTAACCTTCAACCATCTAACTAATACTAATTCAGTTTGATTGCATCCCACAGAAGCATAACTGATATCAACAGTAAAAGTGTTCCGGCAGCAGTATCTATCATCTCAGGGGAGAAGCGCTTAGCGAGCCAATGACCAATCAGTACACCTAGCAAACTAGTAGATATCAGTGCTGCGGCAGCACCAACAAACACAATCAATGGAGACTGGGATTCAGCAGTGATTAGTAGTGTTGCCAATTGGGTCTTGTCTCCCATCTCCGCTAGAAAGATGGTTAGGAAGGTTGAACTAAAGATTCCCCATACAGCCATCTGGTTTACTTTTACTGGCTGACTCTGGTCAGATTGAGTCACTGGAAAACTGCTCAAGATATAGGTACTCTATACAATTTACCAAAATTTGCATAACTTTACATAAATTCTGAGGCTGTGATCGCTCTCAAAATGTCAGGACTTAGGCGGTTAAGTTGATTTCGCCCCCCTAGCCCCCCAATTTTTCGGTGCGACCCGTGGCGAATTAAATTCGCCAACGGAAAGCGCACCGGGAGGGGTAATGATGTCAAAGTCCCCCTCTGGGGGACCAACGGGTGCAAATGCGTAAGTCCTAAATGTAAATTCTTAAAACAAGTTGAGACTTTTCTCCCCGAAAATTCTTATGATTGCTTTGGTAAGCATTCAGCTGTCAGCTGTCAGCCGTCAGCCGTAACTCAGATTAAACGTTACCGTAGCGTGGCCACAGGCCAAAGCTTACCTGTTTTATTCAAAAGCTGATTGCTGATTGCTGATTGCTGATTGCTGATTGCTGATTACTGATTGCTTAGTTGCTTTGATTGCTGATCAATTTATCAAATATGGGAGAAACTGCATTGATTAACTCAATTTTGTTAGCTGCTGTGGAAACCTCTGTTCCGGTGACCCCAGAGTGGAGTCCCACAGTGGGGATAGTAATGATTTTGTGTAATCTGTTTGCGATTACTGTTGGTCGCTTTGCCATCAAAAACCCCGGTCAAGGCCCAGCTTTACCTGGTGCCTCTGGACTGTTTGCCAATTTTGGTATCCCTGAACTCTTGGCAACTACTAGCCTGGGTCACATCCTAGGGGCTGGTGTCATCTTAGGTCTAGCCACTAGTGGTGTTCTGTAAGGTCTTAAAAAGGACTTAGCTTCAGGGGAAGAGAGGGGAGAGGGGGCAGTGGCAGAAGCCCCAATTAGTCTAAAATTATTTTTGACTTTTGATATCGTATTTGCTTCCCCTTCCCGATTCCCCTAGCAATTCTGGTTGAACTCGCTGCAAAAATAACACCACTGCCGCTGAAAACGACCCCTCGATCACCATCAGGGGAATATGAGCAACCATTAGCCCGTAAATTGCTGTCCGTTCTGCTGCCACATTAAAATTAGCAGGAATATTGGTAATGACTAGGACGAAGAATATTAGCGTCGCCACTCCCAAGCCAGCAGCACCCGCCAAGAAGCTGAAGATAGCAGTAACAATTCGATTGCCTTTACCAAACACCCGCCGCAATTGGAACAGGTGATAAGCCAAGATGGCTGATACTCCCATCATGGCTGCATTTATCCCGAGGGTGGAGAGTCCACCATGCTGGAACATAACTGCTTGAAAGAACAAACCAATCAGAATGGCAGGAACGGCATAATAACCTAAAATTGCCCCTAACAAGCCATTAAGAACGAAATGGACACTCGCTGGTGGGATGGGGAGGTGAATTGAGGATGCTACAAAAAAGGCAGCGGTCAGTAAGGATGCTCTGGGAATTGCCTCCTGGGGGTTTTTATGTTGATCAATTCGACGTAGGGCATACCAAGTGAGTCCACCAGTAGCTGCATAACCAGCAAGACAGACAGAAGCAGGGAGAATACCATCAGGAATGTGCATTAGTTTTCCTCCCTAAGAAAAAGAGTGCTGTACCCACAAATCCCCAGACACCAGCAGCTGCCATGAGCATTCTCTGAACAGGGGTGTAACTAGGACTGGTTGATGAGATCATTAGGGAGTTACCCGCTGCTGATGACTGACCCGCTACAGCAGAATTCTCTTCACCGAGAGTAATAGTAATCATGCCACCGTGACCAGCTTGGCGCACCTGAATTGTCCAATTTCCTTGCTGAGCGTAATCGGGAGCAAAGATAAACCTGCCGTTGGTGTCACTAGTCCCGGTCTGCCAAGGGGTGGTAGGATTATTGGGAGCATAAATGGTTACTTGGGCATTGGACATCGGTTTACCAGTGTCGTATTTAGCATTAATCTCAATGGCCTGGATAGTTTTAGATTCAAGCCTAGTGCCGTGAGCCTCAGCATTGACTGACCAACTCAAGACAGACACCAGGCTCAGTAGGATCAAACCTTTCCACTTCATTCTTAATTCTTTACTGTTGAGTGTTGACTGTTAAGCTAGTGTGCATTTAATTGGCACATTTTTTACTTTCCGGAAAAGTCGTCAATCCCTCTGACCCTCTGCGAATCTCCCACTCTCCCCCTCTTGTTGAGTATGCAAATTAGATGGGTCAGAGCTGATCAGGTTTGATTTTTATAGCAGTACGCACTAAGGTTAGGACAACTCTTACTTCTAAAACCTTGTTAGAGTCAACTTCTGCCTTCTGCCCGCCCCCCTTAATAAGGGGGGTTAGGGGGGATTCCTTCTGCCTTGCGCGTAGCACTATATAGCAGTACCTCTCGATTTTTCCTTGTTTTGATCACGAATTTAGGTTAAAAGATTCTGGGGTTTGGAGTAAGGGTGTTGGGTAAGTCATGACTTGGAAATTGGTGTGGATTTACAGTGACCTTCACCGACATGACCTAGGTTAGGCAGAATGTCTTGAGTAAGCTGCTGATAGGTGCGAGCTGGGAGTGCTGATTGAAGCTGAGCCATGGTCACCTCTAGTTTGCCGTCCTTAGCGAGTGCAGCTAATGGCTCAAATCCGATCGCACCAGTGTTGAGGGGGTCATTGGCGGTCGCATCACTATCGCCAAAAATGTGATCGAAGTGGAAGGTAGCTTCTATCTCAGCTTTGCCATCCTTGGCTAGAATCCCTTTGCGCTGATCACCGATAAATTCACCACACCGGTATTCAATCTCTTGGTCGAGTTTGATCACAAAATCAATGGTTTGTCCCTGCTTACTGGCTTTACCACCCATAACCAAAGTTTGACCCATTGCTGGACCAGTCTTGGCTTTGACCATTTTCCAGGAAAGAGCATTGTAATGACCAGTTGGTGCATCAGCTATCTCAGCAATCAGAATTGGCTCGGCATTCTCTCCCCCCTCCGCTAAATCGATGGTTTTGGGATTGGGCAGGATAATTTTCTCTTGGACTGAGATTTCCTTTACTGTATCGGGGTTAAAGGGAGGGTTAGTTTGGTAAGCTGTCATGTCCGCTAGGTTGATGTAAACCCGATCGAAAGATATTTGCCAACGGTCTTTGGAAACAAAGCCCTGTCGGACAAAGTCTTCACCGTTAGCCCGAAATTGCAGCTTGCCATTCCCTGCTGTAGGCTTAGTCTCGCTCTTGGGGTCACCATCACCACAGCCTGAGAGGAAAAAGACAGCTATAACCATTATGTTTACCCATATTTGCACCTTTGTGATCATGATTATGCGATCGCTTCTACCTTCGCTTTTACCTTAATTAGTATACAAAACTTAATAAAACTGAATTTTGGGGTAATGTGCAATGCCCCTCTCCCCCATCTCGCCACACTCCATTAAGGGAGTCGGGAGCGGTGCGACCCGTGGCGAATTTAATTACGGGTCAAGCGCACCGAGGGAGTCGGGAGCGGTGCGACCCGTGGCGAATTTAATTCGCCTACGGAAAGCGCACCGAGGGAGTCGGGACTGGCTAAGCGGGAAAATTGAATGTACCCCTTCAGATCTCAAACGCTATAACCGCTTTTATCATACCTATGAGGTACAGTCTTTATTGGAGCTCATTGCCTTTAAAAGCTTCAAAATTAATGTCTTATTACTTCTGCCCTCTGCCTTAAAAGGATAAGCAAAGTACCTCACCAAAATGAAAATTGCTATATCATCAAACCCAATCGTGATTTCTCATAACACCAAGAAATCCGGCGTTGCTGAATCAAAAAATGGTATATAGCGCTTTTTATCCTCATGAGGTACACATATTTTTTTACCTCTTCCCTCTTCCCTCTTCCCTCTTCCCTCTTCCCTCTTCCCTCTTCCCTCTTCCGAAGTCCCTGCTCCCTAAAACCCAAAAACTTGTACCTTACTAGATTAAAAACCGCTATTATACCATAAAATGGTAAAAAAAGGTAGGTCTTTTATTTGCAACAAAACCTACCTATTAACAATGTTACCCACATTATACCAAAACCACCTAACAAGGAAATTTACTCTAGCCGAATATATTTCCTTAAAAATTTTCGTCAATCTCTTACAGTCAATTAAAAAAGTGAGTTTATAAAAGTTAGCCAATGCTCTCCCTTTACCGATTAAATTTGAAAGTATAATAAAAATAATTAAAAGATTTTTATGATCTCCCAATCTAACACTTGACAAAGTTTGGTTGCCAATAGTTGAAGACTGATTGAAAACCTACTTTACTGATAATCAAATAATTTATTTAGCAATTGATAGAACGAATTGGGGTTCCATCAATTTATTAATGGTTAGCTTAATTTGGGAGAAAAGGGCGTTTCCAGTATATTTTACTTTGTTGCCAAAGGGAGTAGTAATTTAACAGAACAACAAATAATCTTGTCAAAAGTTATCCCGCTTCTTGATGCAGTCGCTCATGGGGTAAACCCCATGAGCGACTGCATCAAGACAAGGAGTTAAAGTTACCAAAACCCGTGGTTTTTCCAGTTTTAATGTTGCTGGTAAGTGGCAACGTAAACTCAAAGGAAGAGCGCCGTTCGCGTAGCGTGGCCATTCGCGCAGCGTGGCCCAAAGGCCAAGGCCAAAGAAGGATGGTTTATTTTGACAAACTTTGATAAATTAGAGTTGGCAATTTCCGCTTACAAAAAAAGATTTAATATAGAGTGTTTAGAGATTTCAAGAGTGGTGGTTATAATTTAGAAAACACTAAAGTTGAGGGTAAACGGTTTATTTCTATAGTTTTATTGATATCTATAGCTTATACTTCTGCAACTTTTAAAGGTCAACATATTAAACGTAAAGGAATCCAAAGTTATGTGGGTCGTGTAAAAGAATATGGACGTATGGAGCGGAGACATAGCGGTGCGACCCAAGGCCGGGTTCCCCGGCCTTGGAGGCGCGCACCGTCCAGTTTTTACGTTGGTTTATATGGTCAAACCTGGATAAAGTTTAAGGATGTTTGTCTAGAATTAGTAACCGAATTAATGAAATTAAATCCTAATAAACGAAAGTATTATCAACGAGGTTTAAGGGCTATGTCGCTTATAGAATCTGCGTTTTAGCTTATTTCGTCACCCCCTCAGATTTTTTATACTAATTTACCACACTTAATCTAGGAGAGCCATTTATTTTTGGTTTGTGTCAGGTTAATTATTTCCTAATCACAATTACATACTAGGCGGTTTTTTTTAGGTATGCAAGGGGTTTTTAAAAGGCTTAGGGACATTAAAAATGCCTTGTGTCTTTTAGGTAGTAGTAATTGGTTATTCGTCATTTTTCCTTTGGATGCCAGCCCTTTGCCTGGAATACTATGGGATTATTATTCGATTAGATAAATAGCTAATTAGGGAAATTAGGGACATAATTATTGCTGTTTTTTCTTTTGTTATTTTATTTGTTGTGGGAGAAAAAGAATGAAGTATAGCGGTCTTTAGGGAGCAGGGACTGAGGCCGTGGGTCACGCGGGGCGCGTTCGGAGCAGGGAACAGGGAACAGGGAACAGGGAATAGGGAACAGAGAACAGAGAAGAGGGAATAGGGAGTCGGGAGTCGGGAGTCGAGGGGAGTCGGGAAATGGGTAAATGGGGAGATGGGGAGAATTATCCCGGATATTTTGGTAGATTTGGATACATATTTTGAGGAGTTTCTAGGCTCTGATTTAGGTCACAGCGTCGAAGCCTGTGCTACAAAGCTGTTTGATATATGCGATCGCGAAAGTATTGGTGAAATAGTCCAGTCAATTTTCCCCGCCCCGACTGGGATCTCCCGACTGTTTGATATATGCGATCGCGTCTGTAATCGTGATCAGCTCCAGTCAATTTTCCCCACCCCGATTCCCGACTCCCGATTCCCGACTCCCGATTCCCGTTCCCCTCCTGGGAGGGGTTAGGGGTGGGTTCCGATTCCCGATTCCCGATTCCCGACTCCCGACTCCCGACTCCCGACTCCCTAATTTATTAGCAATTCAATATTTTGTTCAACCTTAAAATATTAATTAATTTAAATTAATATCAAAAATAAGTGACCTTAACGTCGTCAAAGTATACAATAAATATATTGCAATTTTCAGCAAAAGGAAACGAATCATTATGGCTCAAAATTTCGTCCCCAACCCTGGTGATAATCCCAACCAGCCTAGTGTGCCTAAGCCCTCTGGTGAGGGACAGCGACGACGGGAACAAATCAAACATATCTTAAGTGGTTCTCCCCAAGCTGTTCGGAACACAATTTCTACACTTTATGCCGTTGGTTACGCGCAGGTTAATGATTGGAGCACACCTCAACCTACTGAAAATCCTGGAGAGGTGATCAGTATTTTGATTCGATATGTGCTGCTAGATTAAGCTAGATTAAGATAGTAATTTGCCAGGGATTCCAATCCCTGGCTAAGACGAAGCCTCAAGTTTCAAGGATAATTTAGTGTGTTGTGGATTCCGACAATTGACCGGCTAAGTAGAGCACAACTAACATGATTCGGTGGTTTCACTAGTGGCTTGAGGTGCAGCTAGGCTGTGAAGCGTGGAAAATGGCAATAAATAATTCGGTCAAGGATTGGCGTTAACCAAAACTTGACCGAATTTTTTTTAAAAGGGAAGCGGGAGTAAAAACTGAAGTAAATTCCTCTAGACTGCCTGATTTATGGGTGGTGACGGAAATTAACTCTGAAAGGTAACAGTTTCAATGTTGACCTTTGATACTTGAGTGTTGCTAGAGTTGGCTAATTCGCGATCGCGGCTTATATCATGTCCGGATAATTAATGATAAAAAACCATTTCCCTTTAGACATTACTCCTTTTCTTCTGCCAAATGCCAAATGCCAAATGCCAAATGCTTTCGATTTGCCAAAGTGTAACTATTCAACCGGAGATAATATTACCTATTCGTCAAGTCAGGTAAACCTTCAGCAAAAACTCCCCCCTTAACGAGATTGGGGGGAGGAATTTTTCCACACTAATGATCCAGTCCGTTTATGAGCTAGCTGTTGTAGGTTGGTTACCCCAAACACAACAAGACCAGAAGCCCATTAACTAAATAAAATACCGCCACTATCTGGGTCTCTGACCAGCCAGAAAGTTCCAGATGATTGTGGAACGGTGACATTTTTAATAAACGTTTACCCACCCCATTGGCATCTTTGGTGGCTTTATAGTAACTAACTTGAGCAATCACTGAGACGGCTTCTAGGAAGAAAATACCACTAATTATAAATAAACCCCAAAGGTTCCCAGTCAAAAGTCCTACTGCTGCTAGTGCTCCTCCTAGGGCTAGAGAACCGGTATCCCCCATAAAGACTTTGGCGGGATTGCAGTTGTGGGCAATAAAACCCAGGCAACTGCCACTCATACAAGCACAGAAGACCATTAAACCAAGGGAGGTTGGAGCAATCAGGGCAGCTAGTCCTAAAAATGCGATCGCACAGGTTCCTGCTGCTAGTCCATCCACTCCATCGGTAAGATTAGTAGCATTACTTTCTGCTAATAGCACAAATATACCCAGGGGCCAAAACAAAAATCCCAAGGGTAAGACGATTCCCAAGGGTAGGGTGATGTTAGTGATACTGGCTGGCTGCGTTTGTGCTAACCATATACAAAACAGTAAACTGACCACAATTTGTAAGGCCAGTTTCATTCTCGGTGACATCCCTTTATTAGAACGGCGTTGGACTACTTGCCAATCGTCCACCCAGCCGATTAACAGATAGCCAAGGGTGGCTAGGGATACCGCTAGGACTGGGGTAAAATCCTGCTGTGGGAGGAATAATCCTGACCACACCAGGGCAATCACCACCGCTACCGGCACAAAAAATATGCCACCCATGGTGGGGGTACCCGCTTTCTGTAAATGGGATTGGGGACCCTCTTGACGAATAATCTGACCCATTTTGAGTGCTTGTAGAAAGGGGACTGCTCGATATCCAATCCCAGTAGTGACCAGAGCACAGATCAACAGGGGTATGGTGATGGAGTTACCTGCGATCAGGGAGCGAGCTGCTGTCCCATCCAGAATTAATGCACCCAGAGTTAAGCCGATTGATAGAATATATAGGAGTTTAGTTCCCGTTAAGTTGAACAACTGCCCAGACAATCGTTTAGAATCTACCACAAGCCTCTTATTCCTTTGTTGAACACTCCTCACAAAGATACAATTCCCTGTATCTTTGCTTATATCCGTATAATTTACGGTTACGAGTCAAATCCTAACATCAAAGGTCTGCGATCGCTCAGGGTAGGACTGATTTTTGAAAATTTACGAGATGATCAAGCTATGACCGGATCACAGGATGACCGGATCACCGCATCACGCCATGACCGGATCACTACCAAGGTCTGGGGAGATCAGAAACACTACAGATGGTGATGGTCAGCTCGTAAGCATTCAGTTAGCATTCAGTTATCAGCGTGTCGCGTATCAGCGTGTCGCGTATCAGCTAATGGGCTACGCGCAGGCTACGCCAACAGCTTATGGGCTACAGATGGTGCTACTTGAGGTGCTATCAGCGTGTCGCGTATCAGCTTTCAGCTTTCAGCTTTTGAATAAAACAGCTAACCATTTGTTTAACAAGATTCGCGGAATTCCCCAACCTGGCCTTTGGCCAGGCTACGCGAACGTTCAGGTTGGGGATGGATAGCGAAACGACAAGTTGTGACAAATCTTGACGAATCATGCTATAATAATTATGGTTGCTGACCCGCCTGACCGACTAAAAGGCTACCTTGCAAACGGTCTAATATCCAATCAGTTTTAGGCCAAAAGGTATAAAAGTACTAGCGGAGCTCAGGGAAGAGACTTGCCCCAGCTGGTTAGTCATAGTGCTGTAATTCCAAGGTAAGTCTGTCGTGAAAGTTATACGTCCTTAGAAGGCGGATGTCTGCCTGTGGACGCTGAGTAAGACCAATATTAGCGCGGCTTTTAGAGGCGTCGGGGACGCGCGCGGGAAACCCTTTTGACGAATAAGACCGTCCCTGATTTGAGTTGAGAATTGGAAGCCCCAACCGAGAGCGTTGCAGGTTGGGGTACTTCACTCTGAGTTATTTCCACAAAGCTGTTCGCGTAGCGTGAGCCTTTGGCTGACGGCTGACCGCTGACGGCTGACCGCTGACGGCTGACCGCTGACGGCTGACGGCTGACCCCTGAATGCTTACGAACAGCTGGGTTAATCATGGCGCAACTCCACTGTGATGATCACAGCTTTAATCTAAAAAGAGACAATCTTGTTGTCGTTGGCTTAGCCCGCTGGCAATGGCTTGCAACTGGTTTTTAGAGAAGATCATTCTCTCAAAGGTTGTGATCGGTCGTCTAGAAGTGTAGCCAAAAGTCATTGAGTATCGCTCTGATCCAGTAGGTGGTTTCAGACGATGGAAAATGCTGCGTGTGTCAGTAAAAATTACTGTGCCGTAGGGTCCTGAGCAAGGGTTCCAGATAGATTTAGGCGCAATCCTTGCCATGTCTTTATCCGAGACAAAACCAGAACTGTAATAATTGTAGTTCAGGGTTTGAGCTAATGATGAGGTTAAATTTCTGGGAATATATTCAAAAGGGCCACCATCTAACCCCACATCATTCAAGTAGATAATGATTTTCACCATGCGATAGTCTTCTGGATCTACGTGCCATTGCCTGACATGTACTGGTTTTCCATCGGCAATATTCCTTTGAAGGGTTACACCAACAAAGAACACTGGAACACCAAGGTAATTTTCTACAATATCAAGCAATCGTTCGTTAAGTCCCCACTTGAAAATTTGTGGGTAACTAATTAGCTCTTCGCGATAGTTTATATAAGACTGAGTTTTCGGTATGGGCAATGCCCGTAATTTTGGTAATATATCCTCAGCATTATCTATCAGTTCCTTAGAGTAAATTCCTAACTCTTCTAAAGAAGTAACAAACGTTCCTTGTCTGTTTAGATAATTCAACAATGGTAAATCTACTGGTGCTAGGGCAGGAAGGGAATTATAATGGTTTTCTCGTCGGATGAGATAGTCCCCATAGTAGAAATTATGTAGCATCGGTATGCGGAAAGACTCTCTCTTAATTTTTCCCGGTAAACGTTTGGTCTTTTTTCCCAAAGAATTACCAATCAAAATCATAAAATCACTAACATAGTTCTACTTAAATTGATAGAATACCATAATCAAATGTATAGGTTAATACTGAATAATTGCATTTTAATAAATCAATATTTTGAAGTTTATATTGCGGTGAAAAGTTTATAATAAGCTAAGTTTATAACTATCTCTTATGACTATAAAATATCTAGCCTATCATCGACTATAAAGTCCGGTTAATCATTTCCCAAATATTTTTTATTTGGTAATGGGTAATCGTAAACTACCAATTCCCAATTCCTAGCATCAGGGTCAGCATTCAGCAGTCAGCAGTCAGCAGTCAGCTTATTTTATTCAAAAGTACCTCAAGTAGTGTGGCACAGGCTTCGACTATCAGCCAAAGGCCTTGGCCTATGGCCACGCTACGCGAATGGCCACGCTACTTGAGGTGCTTATGCGCTATGGGCACGCTACTGTTCGCGCAGCACCTCAAGTAGCGCAATCGGTGCTTTTAGGTGCGACCCGTGGCGAATTTAATAATTAGATGCGGAAAGCGCACCTTTGAATAAAAGAGGTAAGCAAAAGTTTAATCTGAGTTATAGCACTACGCATTAAGGTTAGGACATTTATAAAAGCAGCAAAAGCTATTATAATCAGCTATTGCTAGCATGCTAGCATGCTAGCATGCCTGGCACGTAGCGCTATACCTCTGCTGCGATGGGATTCATAGTCTTTGGCTAAGAGTTAAGTTAAGATCTTCAGCCGTAAGCATTCAGCCGTCAGGGGTCAGCGGTCAGCTTAAAATAAAGCTCGTTCCCGTAGCGTGCGCATGGCCCAAACGATATAATTTAATAGTTCGAGATTAATGATAATTGAAAGTCACCAGAAAAGTCCATTGCGCATTGCGCATCGGCGCACGCTACTTGAGGTGCTTTGTGGCACAGGCTTCGACCCTGGGACTTTGCTCAAATTAAACTAATGCTTACCTCTTTTATTCTTAACGCTTTCCTCCTCAACCGTACCCATAGCGCATAAGCACCTCAAGTCGCGTGCGTGGCACAGGCTTCGACCCTGGGAGGTAGCGCATTAGCTGATAGCACCTCAAGTAGCACCATCTGTAGCGCATAAGCACCTCAAGTAGGGTGCGTGGCAAAGGCTTCGACCCTGGGAGGTAGCGCATTAGCTGATAGCTGAATGCTTACCTTCTGCCAGTAACAGGTGATATTCAAGTTCACTGGCTGAACCCATAGCAATTTGAAGAAAACGGGCTAGTTCGGCTTCTGACAAACGTAAGCATTAAGCTGACTGCTGACTGCTGACTGCTGAATGCTTACCTAATACTTAAAGCCTCAAGCCTAATACCTAGTGCCTAAGTTAATACTAATCCCTGACAAAGGTAAGGAAACTTTCCCATAAGCATCCAAAAGTTTAGGGGCTTGATGACGCCACTCCAGCATCTCTTCCATCCTGCGTCTACCTTCTGCTCCCATTTTTTCTCTGAGTTCAGGAGAATTGAGCAGTTCCAGAATTTTCTCAGCAAACTCCAGCTCGTCATTAGGCGTAGCATAAACAGATGCATTCTCTGCAGAGCGTCTTCCCTCTCGGAGGTCAAACTGAACAATAGGTTTGCCTAAGGCCATGTACTCCAAGATTTTATTCATAGTACAGTTTTCGTTGTAAGCCGATGTGGGAGACGGTTCCACGCATACATCGCAACTGGAAAGCCGCTCTAAAAGTGCTTCCCCGGTCTGAAATCCTGTGAATTCTACAAAATCAGTCAGGTCAAGCTCTTTAGATAAAGCCTTGAGGGTTTCAGCAGCAGGGCCACTGCCAATGAGCATGAAGTGAATATCTTGGCGCTTCTTTTCCTGCACGATGTAACGTACTGCCCTCAGAAGATAGTCAATGCCCTCTGGTTCCCCCATCACTCCCATATAACCTACCAGATATTGACGACCTCTGCGGTAACTCGGGTTTGAGGGCATAATCCGAAACCGTGCCAGATCAGGTCCACTGCGCACTACAAATACTTGCTCTGGTTTCTTCCCCCCTCGGGTAAGGGCGACCTTGCGATGGGATTCGTTGGTTGAAATCACCATGTCTGCTGTAGCATAAGTTAAGCGCTCAGCCCAGCGTAGACCATGATAGAAGATATCTTTTCGTCCATACTTGGCGATGTACATCTCCGGAGCCAGATCGTGGTGATCGAAGATTACTTTTACGCCCCGAAACAATTTAAACCATCCCGCCACTAGGAAGATTAAATCTGGGGGATTGCAAATGTGGATAATGTCAAAACCCTGCTCTCGCCATACTTGGCAAGCTAAGCGAAATTGCCAATTTATAGCCCAGCTGTACTCTCGAATATAGCCAGTAACGGAGCTTTCTTCCGGTGGTAGGGGATGGCGATAAATATGAATCCCTTCAATGACTTCATAATCTTTGTCAAACCCATTCCCTTTGGGAGAAATTGTAGTAACTTGATAGCCAGCTTTCTGTAAGCTAGTGGCTTCCATCCATACCCTTCGGTCAAAGGGTACAGGTAGATTTTCGACGATTATTAATACTTTAGAAAATGAAGTCATTAAAATTTAGTTCCTTAATCAAATCAGTAAAACTAATCATTAAATATACTTTTAATGATAGATGCCGAAGTGATGTAAAATATAATTGTATTGTTAATAACTTAAAAAGTTGATCAACTTTTATCATCTAGGGGTGCTTCCTTCAAGGTTTTCTCAACAAGTACCGAAGAGCTATATATTTGTTCCACAACATTCTTAAATTCAAATTTAGTTGGTTGCGCCCATGCCCTTTCACTCAACTGCTGTCGCAATTCTGAGTTTTCTGCTAGTTCTACTAAGGCATCACTAAGCCTCTGAATCATAGCTTCTTCCGTCAACCCATCCGTTTTTATCACCCGTCCACAGGTTTCATCCACTATCACTCCTGGTCCTCCTAAATCGAGGCAAACTACAGGTAAGCCATAGGACAAAGCTTCTATGACAACTGTACCGGAAGTTTCATGGAGACTTGGGAATAAAAAAACATTATGGTGTAGATAGGCTGAAATCAATTCTTTCTGATCTATCCAAGATATCCAGTCTACAGCATTCTGGATTCCCAACTGCTCGGTGAGTCCTTGCAGCCACTTTTCTTCTGGACCTCTGCCAAGGGCTGTTAAACGGGCATTCGGGATCTTATCGAGCAGCTGCGCAAAGGCTTTTAGCCCTAGATGTAAACCTTTCCAAAACAACAACCGTCCTACAAACAGAACCCGGAAAGTTTCTGTTTCGGTTGACTTTCGTTGAATTCCCTCAGGGATAGTAGTCATCCTACAGGGAGGCACATTAAAAATAACTTCAGATTTATGGCGATAAAATTTTGGAATAAGCGACCGTGTTTGCTCGGAGTCAAGATAGATTTTTGATGCCTTAGTAAAGGTCAAGTGCATCAGGGGATTAAACTGAATCCAGCTATTGGCTAGGTCACGACCAAAATCAAGGATTTTGCCCATCAAGGGGTAGCTTTTCCTGAAACGCCAAGGTGTTCTTAGTCCACCAGCTAGTGGACCCAAAATGAAAGGGAGTCCTAGAAAACCCATGAAGCTATAACGTCGCACACAGCTATTTGTGACATGATGCACACAATCAAATGCCACTTGCTGGGTCAATAATTTGGCAGTCTGATACGCACCCCACTGCCAGTGGAACAAAAGAATTTCAACGGTGATACGCATAGCAATAATCCCAAATTTATTTCCTTTAAATATCCACCTATTAAAGGAAAAAACTGGTAAATTATGGTAATAAAAATTCAAATTATTGAGGGAGTTTTTAGAGATGAATTGCTCAATACTGGGCTGATTGTTGGCTTCAGTAATCACCCAGACTTCATGCCCCATCTGTGAGAGTTGAAGAACCCACGACCAACCAAGTTCATCCTCAGAACCTTTTTCAGGATTGCAATTGAAAGCAGATATCAGTATTTTCATCTTAAATATTTTCCGAAAATGGTAATTAATTTTCTGAGCTGTACCCAGATCGGTTAGATATCTAGAGCAGTTGTTGTTATCAACATCTGAGCCAGGTAAGTTTTAGACAGAAGAAGCCTGAAGTCATCAAACTACATACCTATAAATATATATTAATGTATATATTTATGTTTTTATTTTAAGACTGAACGATAGACCTCGCTCATAGAAGTCCAATAATTTTTGACATCTAGGGGAACAACACTCGTTCTTGCTTTAGCTCCTAAGGAAATTCTCAAAGACTTATTTTCAATCAGAGACTTCAAGGTATCTGATAGCTGTTCAATATCCCCTGGATTTATGATTAGTCCATTCTCTGCGTGAGTAACTACCTCGGGTATCCCCCCTACTGGTGTGGTGATCACAGGTAAGCCCCAACCCATTGCTTCCAGCAATGCCATCGGCAGACCTTCGTTGTAAGACGGCAAGACAAATATGTTAGCTTTTGCTAAAAGAGCATCCCGTTGCCCTGAGTCTATCCCGCCAGGGACTTTGATATAGTCTCCTAAATCCAGACTCTCAACTAATTGACAGGCTTGTTCTACTTCTCCATCCCCTGCTAATATTAATTTTGAGCAGGTTTTATGTTCAGGAGGGAGGGAGGCAAATGCCCGGATCAGATCAAATACTCCTTTGCGTTGACCGATTTGTCCCAAAAAAACCAACATTATCTGGTTGCAGCTTGTGCGCTCTGGAATTTTCGAGGGGAACTCTACTGGGTTAGGAAGGATTACAACCTGTTCTGCTTTTAGTCCGAAACTAGACTGGTAAAAGTTTTTCCAGCTCTGTGATAGAACAATCAAGTAAGCAGATTGTCGAAACAGCGAGCTAATTATTCGTTTAGCCCATTGAGGCAGCCCAGTGTAAAACAACTTATACTCGCTACCATGGGCGTGCAAAACTACAGGGACATCAAACGCTAGTGCAACGAGCATCAAAATCATTTTCCGGAGCGTGCTACCCCTTTGACAAAAATGCACGTGAATAAGATCAGCTTTTTTTCTTGATAACTTCCACAGCAACTTGCCTAGAGCTTTCCCAAAAGCTAAGATCTTACGAGTAATTGATCCGTTTTCCCCATCAGTACAGGTAGTAGGAATGTGCTGAATTTGAACGTGAGAGGGTGCATTACGAAGAATAAGTTTCTGCACTGATGCGATACCACCCTTGATCTGAAGGTTGTCACCTAACATTAATACCTGCCATGCCACGACAGAAACAGGATTTTGTGTTTTAAGTTCTAAAGTTTTGTCTTGATTTGTGTCTTGACTTGTGTCTTGACTTGTGTCTTTAATTATGTGTAAAGACGGATAGTTAATCATAATTTTTCATAATTTTAATACTTTCAGGACTGCTGCAGTAACTCTACTTGTATGGTTACACGCCGTGTGCTCCTACTACCTATAGAGTTTCAAGTCCAGTTTTGGGTAAATCCTGACTTTAAGGCCCTCACCAAGGCTATAGGGTTAAATAGGTAGTTAAATCGGTAATCAAATCCACTTTGTCCACCTGAGTGCCCAAACTTTTTCAACACCATAAAATGGAGCTAATAGTAGTGTGAGTGCAACCCATACTGGTCCGACTATGTATAACCAAATACCGCCACGATGACGTTTGATAAAACCCTCCAAGGGATAACGTAGTCGTCTATGCCAATAGGTTAGAGGGATCCATTCTTTGGTGTAAGTTTTGTATATCTGCTCTAATTCATAAGTGGCTTTTACACCAGCAATGCTGGTTTTATTATCACCACTTACTGGAGCAATGCTTAGCACCTCGTCGATAACGCGCCAGCGCACACCACAGGAGTAGAAATAATTAAATAGCTCAATATCCATGGTGTACTCATAACTTTCATTTAAAGGTTGAGGTCGATCAAGCAGCTTGCGCCGATAAAAGCAGCTAGGTTGGTGAATTGGACAAGCAACAGCGATTAAGTCAATTTGTTTGAGTGTAGGAGCTTTGATGTAGATCTGGTTTTCTGCATCCTTGATCATAGGTCGTGAGCCTAATCCTAAGGGCAAGACTCGCCCAAACAGGCTCATCCAAAAATTAGCTCCCTTGAGTGGTTGACCTAAATTTTCAGTCCTATATTCAATTTGGCTGCGACCAACTAGGACATCAATATCAGGTGACTCGGCAAAGTATTTGCCCACTGTGTGCAAGGCATCTGGTGCTAGGAGGTCGTCACTGCACAGCCAATTAACGATATCACCATTACACTTAGCAAAACCTTTATTAATGGCATTAGATTGACCATTGTCCTTCTCACTAACCCACCAGGTAATGTATGGTTCAAACTGCTTAATTACCTCCACACTGTTGTCAGTGGAGCCGCCATCCACTACAATGATTTCCAGCTTGGGATAGTTCTGATCGATTAAGCTTTGCAACGTTGCACCGATAGTTGCTCCGCTATTATAGTTAGGAACAACTATCGAAATGGTCGGAAGTTTGGCTAAGTGAGGGGCTTCTTGTTCACAAATGGTACTTTGCTCTGAATTTGTCATGGCTTACTATCCCGTTTAAATTAATGAAATAAATTAATAAAATAAACTTTTAATTATCAGGATAAGTTTAATGATATAGCATTTAAAATTATCTCATTAAACTTAATACTTAGTTAGTAGATAGCGTTTATCGTACTTATGAGGTACAGTCAATTTTATTTCCCCTACTCCCTACTCCCTGCTCCCTACTCCCTGCTCCCTACTCCCTGTTCCCTTTACCCATCAAATCTAGTTTCACATCTCAACTAAAAATGCTAGATCAGACTTGGGCAGCTTTCATTAAGTGGCGATTTTTGACAATTCGACTCTGGTAAACACCTGCGGAAAGAGCGGTTGATACGTATACAGTCCACAATATGTCCTCGACAAGAATTGATGGTTCTAGGCTAAAGTTAGCAATACTGAAAAATATTAGGTAGAGAAACATCCATAAAAATTCTATTTTTTTCCTTAAGCTTAGTAATTTAATTATCCTAAATAATGCCGTCAATAAACTAACCACAAAAAGTAAAACACCTAAAAATCCAAGTTGCAGAGCTAACTCAAGATAACCACTATGAGAATGACCATGTCCTCCATGGGCAAGCCATGTAGAGTTGATTACAGAGTAACCGGCGTCGGAAGACCAGAATCCCTCAAAACCGTAACCTAACCAAGGTCGTTCTAAAATTCTCTCAAATAACAAAGTCCAAATAGGTAAACGCCCGTTAAATTCAAGATCTTTGCCTAGAGTATCAACTACTATGAATTCCAGGTTCCATAAAATTAATATAGATGCAACAAAAGCCAGTAGAGCTGAGACCATGTAAAGAAAAGTTTGTAACTTATAGTGCTGTTTTACAAACTTGTGAAGGGGCAGGAGGGTAATCATAACTAAAAAGATTACCAACGCTGATTTTCCTTGAGAAAGCAGGAGCATCAAAACAGACAAGCTAAATCCAGCCCACCCTACCCAGCGATATTTCCGGTGGTTGAGGGCGGTCAATAAAGACATTATGGCATTTAGGGACATCAGACGAGCCAAATGATTTTTATGCCTAAGGATACCCTGAGCGGGAGCTCCCCCGAAGCCATTACCTAGAGTGACCAATAAGCTTAGAATCGCCACTATGCCTAGCACCCATGCCAGAAGACGCATTTGCTCCTTAGGGTTATAGCGAGCTGCTAAGTATCCTCCGAGGGCAGTTGCACGTAACACAGCTCTAAGTAATGCTGGAATACCGGGAACGGCAGACCATGCAATCGACCACACAGCAGTCCCCACTAAGCATAGTAAAGGTATATCCTTTGTAAAAACATATGCAACTCTTTTCCATCGCCAAATAAGTAAAAAAAACAAGATTAGATAGCTAGCAAGTTTTAAAAGCGTAAGTATAGAGCCTGGTATGTCAAGAAACATGCCAGAAAATAAGCAGATGCCAATCAGAAAAGGTTCTAACTTTAGCAAAAAAAAAGTTATTAATTGATTAGGCGATAACCTTTTGAAATTCACCATAAACTATCTATTAATACGACTTTTATAGCCCTAGTTATCTCAGGAATAATATCTCTCATATTAGTTATATAGCGTTGCTCGCAGTTATGAGGTACAGTCTTCTTTGACACTGATTCCCTGTCTTGATGCAGTCGCTGATGGGGGGAACCCCCAAGACCGCGCTGCATCGCTTAAAACCCTCTTTACTATTGCTAGCATGCCTATTGCCTATTGCCTTAAAGGGATAAGTAATGTCCCTCACTCGTCCTGAGAACTGCTATAATTATACCCCCGATAAAATTTCATTAAAAAGAGATAAGTAGCGTCTTGCTTGAATTTCCAAGGTAAATTCTTTTTCTACCTTCTCGCGGGCGCGGTAGGATAGTTTTTGATGTCGCTCTGTGTTCTCTAGCACCCAAGCAATTCCTTGAGCCAGAGCCTCAATTTTGTAAGGTTGGGCTAAATAGCCGTTTTTCTGGTGCTCAATCAGATCGGGCATCCCGCCAATGTTGAAGGCGACGCAAGGAGTTCCACAGGCGATCGCTTCCATCACTGTGTTTGGCAAGTTATCTTGAAGGGAAGGGGCAACAAATACATCTGCTGCTGCATAGACTAGTGCTAGGGAGAGATCATCGCTCAATGTACCTAAGTAGTGAGTCTTAAAACCAAACTCAGGTGGATTGTCTGGCTGAGAGTCACCAAAAATAACCAACTCTAGTTGATCTCGCCACCCGGATTGGCTCAGCTCTTGCAGCGCTGGTTGTAACAATTGAAACCCTTTTCGTTTGTCACTAGTGGCATTTACTGCTCCAAACAGAATAAGTTGCTTATCCTGGGGCAAACTAAGTAATTCTCGCGCTACCTGCTGATGGATGGGTCTGTACTTTTGAGTATCAATCCCATTGGGAATTAGCTCAATGGGCAGATCCTGGAAAAGGGAACTGGCACTGGCACATTTGGCTAACCATGAGCTAAGGGCGACAACTGTCAGGTCAAGATTTCTCCAAGCCTTGGCTTTGCGCTGCCATACCCAACGGGATAAATCCCAGTCTTTGCTGCTGTGAAGTTGAGGACAAGCACCACAGGAGGCTGTATAGCGATCGCAATCGTGATTGTAGTGACATCCCCCTGTGAATGGCCACATATCATGAAGAGTCCAAACAATCGGTCGCTTTAGTTTCGCAATGGTTTCAATTTGCACATAGCCAGCACAAATCCAATGGAGATTAATAATATCGGGCTGAAGTCGGGCAACTTTGGGGACAACTGCATCGGGAAGCCACTGGGTAGTAAACGTGGTATCTTCCCGTTGAGGGTAAAGCTTTTGAGGTAAAGCGCCAAACGTCCATCTCATCCTGGCTAGGCCCTCTTTCAACTTGATTGTCGGTCCAATTACTGTTTGATCATGACTAAATTTTTCCTGCACTAGGATTTGGGAATCTAAATTAATGCTTTGCAAGCCCTGATGTAATCGATAGGCAGCACGAGCAGCTCCACCAGATATATCGAAACTACTAACAATTAGAGTCTTCATGGTTTAATACCTTCCATGAATAGTGAATCAGGTTTACGCACTTTGCCATCAACCATATCTAGACCGTAGCTATTAAAATCTTGAATACGGCTTGAATCAGCACTACAAACGCGCACCTCCACAAATCCTGAGCGCTCAAGCAGTCGTCGTAAAGAAAAGCGGTCATACATCCAATAATGAATTTCACCTGAATTCCGAAACAACCCTACTTCAAATGCCCGTCGTGCTTCATTGCCTGCGATCAGAGTCACTAGATATTTGGCAATACTATTTCTGAGATTAAAGCTTCTAAAGGTTTTGTAAAACCAATAGGCATCCTTAGATGCTAGTCGCTCTATCAATGATTGTTTTTCAGAGTTTTTATCCAAAAATAGATCGGCATTGCTACCGATACGAGATACTATAAACTCTTTATTAGTAAGATTAGAGTCAGCTAGATAACTAGCCATTTCACCACCTTTAACGTGGCGAACTGTCTGGTCATAAAGTTCTAACATTATCCAGTCATAGTTAGCCTCTGCTTCCGTAAGACCAGACTCAACCTGTTCTAGAGTAGAGATATAATTTCTAGCTATTGATTCTAGATCAGGGACAACTGCCCTAATTATTCCCCGTGGCTTAAGAACACGCCAACACTCAGCCATAAGTTGATCAGCTTCATGCTGCTTGAGGTGTTCTATTACATGAGAACTATAGCAAGCATCAAAATAAGCATCAGGGTAGGGCAAATTTTTCCTGATATCATGATTATCAATATGGGATGATTGTGGTGCTAAATCAACGTTCGTCCACGCAGGATGATTAGAATATGTAGAGCCACAACCTATATTTATTAGTTTGAACATATACTTACCATAAAAATCACATCACTCAAGATAACTATTGGTTCATAAGACCTCTTGGCAAAGGATTGTTTGGATACGACTTTATCAAAACAATCTGAATATTAGTTGGTGTTATCATAAATCATCAACCCCAATGATGATTTATTTGTCAATGCTATAAATAAAAAATGATATCATGCTTTTCAACAGGATTTTTTATTTGTCATACCAAGTTATAGTTTAATATTAACTAATAAATTATTTTCAAAAAATATAATGAATTAACTTTTTTTGAAAATAATTGTTAATTCAACTTTATTTTAATGCTGTCAGCGACATCAAGTTTTGCCTAGGTTATAAAACTTTTTTAATATTTTTTGTATTTTTTTAATTTTCGAGCGTTTAATAAAATTTTCGTAATAGTTTTTATCATAATCTCGATCTACCGCTGTAAAATTGTTATATTGGATCGGAAAGTTAAGACTTAGTGTTTTAAGTTTTGCTAGTTCGTTATCCGTTGATAAGGTATGAGTTGCATCTTCACCAAAACCAATATTTGAAATCAGGTTTACAGCAGGAACAACTGATAATCCAGACTGGGCAAGTATTGCAAAAGTCCATCGGTAATCCCAAGTATCATACTTACCGTTTAGTGTATATTCAAAAGATTTTTTAAGTGCTTTGTAATGCTCTTTATTTGCCAAGACATCCCTGATCCGATTTTTGATCTCAGGATTTGACCAAAGACTCATATTAATATCATAATAGTTCCATGCCCTTCGCCAAGAAGCCCAACCCCAAGTTGCAGTATAATATGAGAAATGATAACTCTGAATATCAGAGTTCCATTGACCTAGAAAGTTACTACCACTAATGAGCATGATTCGCTCATCATCTCGATATCTCTCTAAGAGATTTTCACAAAATGGAAAAAAATCGGGATGTGGAAGACAATCATCTTCAAGAATAATTGCTTCTTCAACGGTGTTAAAAACCCAGTCTATGCCACTTGACACTCTCTGACAGCAGCCCATGTTTACATCAGAGTAGTTTTCCAAAACCTCACAATCCCAATCGACGCGCTCAATAATTGCACGAGCTGCAGCACACTTTTCTGCTTCACCTGGTCGATCGGCACGAGGTCCATCAGCAATGACTAAAAGTTTGGGAGGTTTGGCTTGGCGAATTACCTCAAATACTCTCTCAGTAGTATCTGGTCGTTTGAAGATTATGAACGCAACTGGAGTTTTCATCTCGATCTATAGAATTAATCTAGAAATTATTAGTTTTCAATAGCGACCTGTTAAATACTATTTAAAATAGTCTGAAGTTTCTCTATGAGCTGATCAGTAGAGTGAAGACGTCTATAACCCTGAAAATCCGGTTGCACTTCTTGGTTATATTTTTCCAGTTGACTACAGAGGCGACCGATAGCATAAATACATTGCAGCACATCCCCCTCATTGATACTTAAACCCAATTTAAATTTGCGAACTCTCTCTGCCATACAAAAGTTGCTGCTCACAATCACAGGTTTTTCAAAGACTGCTGCTTTAGTCAGGATATTGCTACTGTGGGGGAAGTTATTATAGGCAGCAAATAAGATATCGCAATTACTAACTAAAGCGTTAAATTTTGCTTCATCAGGAATACGCTCAAAATAAAAAAAGCAGTTAGGTAACTTTAAGTTAAGAATAGTCTGGAGTCTGGCTTGCTCCTGGGAAGTGTAGGTCTGCTTGGATAACTGACCAGCGAAGACAAAAAAATAGTCTTCTTTCACCATCTGCTGAGCAACTTCTAAAAGTGTCAGAACTCCTTTGCGCTTGGATTGTACCCCTAGTAATCCAATGATTTTTTTGCCATCGGCTTGGGCTTGAATTTGTTTCACGATTGACCAATTAAAGTCTGGGGCTGACTCGTCGGCAAAATCGGGAAAAGTAATTACATTTTTACCATTGATTTTGCTTTGTAATTTGTTAGCAATCCCTTCGTCGAGAACAGCAATAGCTGGGCAATGAGAGGACTTTAAAACACCATGAGGTTTTAGAGGACCTCTATTGATAGACCAAAACTTTTGTTTAAGCCTCAAATGACGAGGGTGAAAATAGAGACCAGACCAACGGTAAGGGAAAATCCTGTCTACTACATGGTGTAGCAGGTAAGGTGCTAAGCAACTATCAACCCAGGGAAAAAACACTAGATCGGGTACTTTACCAATCTTCGATGAAGCATGCTGAATGCTAACTTTGGCGTAGCACCAACGTTTTACTGCATTCAGGGCTGCGCGAATTCCATTGATCGGAAATGAGCTAGGCTCTGGTGTTTGACATTCAAAAACCTGGAATTGCTCTTGATACTTAGAGCAGTTAAAGGCAACCCATTCACTCAATTCTGATGGTTCTGGGCAGAAGGCTATCACTTGATGACCAAGCTCAAGCAAAGTTTTGGTGAAAACCTTGAGGTATATTGGACGGTGCCCATTCCAATTTTCCTCAATTAGAGCAATGGTTTTCAAGGTTATAACCTCTTAAAATAGTTACATCTCACGACCAGCTAACAATACATACTGATATAAATACTGGCTACCAGAATTTTCCTTTTCCAGATTTATTGATATGCTCTCTCTAATACTAATTTCAAAAAATATTGCTCACATTTAATCACCCACCACATGAAATTGATATAGCAAAGGGAGTAGGGAGTAGGGAGTAGGGAGTAGGGAGTAGGGAGTAGGGAGCGGTGCGACCCGTGGCGAATTTAATTCGCCACGGGTCGCACCTCTGCATCGCTCCTAAACTCCGAAACGTAAGTCTAAGCTGACTTCTGACTTCTGACTTCTGACTTCTGACGCTAAGCGTAGCGCTATATGAGATGCACCCCTGTTGACGGATGCGATCGCATTCTAGTTTTGTAAGACCTGATGATATAGGTCGATATATCGCTGGGCTTGCAGCTCTATTGAGTATTCTTCCAAGGCAATAGCACGACACTGTTGTGCCATGGTTTCCCGTAGATGTTTGTCTTCCAGTAGCTGCACAATGCCATTACAGAAATCTTGAGTATCCTCTGGTTGAGCTAAATAACCAGTAATACCAGGACGTACTAAATCGGGAACGCCGCCGATTTTGAAAGACACCATGGGTGTACCACAAGCCATACTCTCTTGCAGCACCAAGGGAAGATTGTCCGCACGGGTGGGGAAAAGAAACAAATCAGCAGCAGAATAGGCAATGGCTTTAAAGCGATCATTGCTGGCATAACCAAGATTCAATGCTGGCATGCCAACAGTCTCAGCAATGGTTTCGCCACCACTACCAAACGTTAGCACTACACTTTCAGCCTTGAGGGACTGGGGTAGACTTTGCAACGCTTTCAATAGCAAATCGCCGCCCTTGCGGTTCTCTGCTAAGTTTGTTGCTGCAAACATCAGAACTTTTTTGGACGTGGGAATGCCGAGTAGAGATTTGCAGTGTTTGGATTCGAGAGGCTGATAGACTTCGGTATTAATACCATTTGGAATATGGTGAATCCCAAAGCGGTTGAGCATACTTTGCTTAGCTTGCTCACCAAGCCAGCGACTGGGAGTGACAATTGTTAAGTTTGAGTGACTATAAGCCCAGTTTTTTAGCTTCCACTCTATATGAGTGTTATCTTTTGGAATAGCTGGGTAAGTATCTAGATCGGGACACTTGCCACAACCACTTTTCCAGCGATCGCAGTCATAGCTATAGGCACAATGTCCCGTAAAGCTCCACATATCATGGAAAGTAAACACAGCAGGTTTACGTTTAGTTAATGAAGGGATTGCTAGATAGTTAAAGTATCCACTACTGGCACCATGAAGGACATGAAAATTGAGGACATCGGCGTTTTTGTAAAAGCTGTGCTTAGGAATATTAAACGTGCCCAGTTTATTAATATAGTAGAGTCCTAGTTGTTGGGTAATCGGGGCAGTTAGTTTATCTAGAATGGCTAAACGGGGAGCAGAATCTACGCGATCACTACTAGTTTTGAGCCTCCAGACTAACAAGCGTGAGTCTGCGCCTTGACCCAGCAAACCTTGATGGAGTCGGTAGCCTGCGATCGCGGCTCCTCCAGAAATATCAGACTGATTGATATGTAGGACTTTCATGGTGCTCGGTGAGGTACTTTTGATAAATGCTAGAAGCTAATGTGCATTTAAATTGGTTATTTCCCGTTCTCTGTTCCCT
This sequence comes from Moorena sp. SIO3A2, assembly GCF_010672265.1. Classification (NCBI taxonomy): domain Bacteria; kingdom Bacillati; phylum Cyanobacteriota; class Cyanophyceae; order Coleofasciculales; family Coleofasciculaceae; genus Moorena; species Moorena sp. SIO3A2. The sequence continues at coordinate 46,802 of NZ_JAAHHC010000006.1, read as the reverse complement.
GTTCCCCGTTACCTTTGAGGAATTTAGGTATCCCAATCTAAATGCTGAACAGCTTAAGTGGAATAGCGAACAAAGCGATAAATCTGCAGCCGAGATTAAGATAATCGACGTTGCTGAATAATAGAATGATTTTAAGAGTAGGTGCGCGCCTCCTAGGCCGCGAGGGATTGCTCGCGGCCTTGGGTCGCACCTGTAGAATGGGCATCTTGCCCGTTCGATATCTTGCCCTTGCGGGCAGGATGCCCACTCTACTCCTATCCATTACTTAATTCAGCAACGCCAGATAATCCATTGGTAATGATTGCAGGTACTTCAACTTTGTTGATTGCTGCTCTTAACTCCCCCTCGTGTTCCAACCTACCAGCTGCATAATTTTCATAGAAAAGCTTGGAAGTAATCTGGTCGCCAAAGCCAACAATACTTGGAACATTAAACAGTAGCTTTAGGGACAGACAAGCTGTACTGACGGCAAACACCCTGGGTTGATTATTTCGGCTTGAATCTAGGGGGAGGAAAGCTTCGGAAAAAAATACCTCAAATGGCAGAAAAAAGAGGTCTGGTTCTGATAAAACTATTATTTTATCAAACAAGTAAGATAGGGCATACTCCAACTTCTGGAGTTTGACATTGTCATCTCTAGGATGGGGTTTTAGCACCAGTACTGTGTTTGGCTCTATACCTTCACAGATCAGGAATTCACGGTAAGCAGCGATTTCATTCTCCAGAGACATTCTACCCGCCTCAGACAAATTTGAAGTGAGTAAGATTGAGACGGGAGACTCAGCAATGTTCTTGCGAAACTGGAGAATGTATTCTGGGTTTACCAAACCCCTCAGCTTTTGAAAAGTTTCGAGAAGCCACACCTTATTTAAGGTGACAGTTTTCATGGGAGGTGATTCCCCAAAAACGTCAGGCAATACAAAATAACCGATATCAAATTTTAGTCTAGGTTTTAGGGACGTTTTTATTTTTAATATCGTCTTAACTTTATTTAATAAAGATTTATATCTGGCTTGTATATAGTTAATTAAATTAGGCTTATTTTCTTGAGTTTCTGGAAACAAAGCTTTTGAATTTACTGAAAAATAAAAGCCAATACTATCACCGTAACAAATTTTTTGTGCCGATTTGTAAATATTAATAAGTAGCTTATTTCCAAACATCCAATTCCGGCACAGGTAAATTTCATCAGCCCTGTTAGTGCCAACCATTTCATGGACCATACGGAAAATTTTTGATGGGCTGGAATAGTCTAATCGACTCTCAATATCACTGAGCTGCTCAGGGGTGATGTACACAATTTTATGCCACTCACCCACTAACTCTGCTATAGTTTTGATAAAGGCGGCAAATTCATCAATTTGCCCTGGGGGAGAATAGAGATGATAAATAACAAGGTAGTCTTCGTATTTAATATTAAGGTCTTTTTGCTCTTTTTCTCTGTAACTAAGGACTGATAAGGCAGTCACTAGTTGAATGCTGCCTTGACAGGTAATGATGCGTTTAACAAGTTTAGGATTAGTCATTTTGTTTATGGGAATATTCAGCGTTGCTCCTGGTTAACAGACAAAAGTCTTAACCCTCCCAAGCTGAAGGCTTGCAAAGTCATAGCCAATCCGCTTTGATAACCCCCCTTTAGCCCAGACGAGAACGAAGTCGCGCGTCCACAAACTTTCGTCCGCACCTCAAGGACTAAACTATAAAGGGGGTTTTTAACGCCGATTTGGTATTATCCGAGACTTCTACTTGAGAAGCATTGCCTACTAACCCTTTCAGAAGTTATTTTTTGAATCGGGATAGTATTCTATACTTCCAGTGGGCATAAACTGAGCTTTTGGTTCAGCTGTAGAGTTTAAGTTCTAAGCTGCAGGGGCGTAAGCATTCAGCTATCAGCTATCAGGTATCAGCTCTCAGCTCTCAGCTCTCAGCTCTCAGCTTTTAAATAAAACAAGTAAGCATTGGTTTAATCTCTGTTACGTCAGCCATTCGCGAATGGCTGACCGCTGACCGCTGACCGCTGACTGCTGATAGCTTGTAGCTTATAGCTAAATGCTTACCTTAAACCTGTACTTTCATCAAGAGCTCACATATTTCTCGAACCCCTCCTTGCCCACCTGCTAATCTGGTAACATACACAGCACAGTCTCGGTTTTCTGGCATCGCATCAGCAACAGTTAAGGGACATCCTACAGCTTCCAGAACTGGTAAATCAATGATATCATCACCAACATAGGCGACTTGGGAAAGAGATAAACTCAACTGTTCACAGAGTTCTTTGAGGACAGCTAACTTATCTTCAACCGCAAAAAAACTGTACTTGATTCCTAGCTTTTGGACTCGATGTCGGGTTGCCCTACAACTGCTATTGGTAATAACAGCTACCTCAATTCCAGTCTGTTGCAGTAGCTTGATTCCCATGCCATCCTTGACATTAAACTTTCTGAGTTCTTCACCGCTTTCTGTGTAGTAAAGTCCGCCATCGGTCATGACCCCATCCACATCTAGGGCTAGCAGTTTGACCTGGGATAAACGTGCTTGTAATTCAGCTTCAGGGATTTTGTTCATGGCAAATTTACCCCAGTTGTAGTGTCCAAACCCGCACGAACATTCAGAATTCCCTTTAGCACATTTTCCAGTTCGGCCAAGGGTACCATATTCGGACCATCACTAGGGGCGATGTCAGGATTTTCATGAATTTCCATGAACAGAGCATCAATCCCAACCGCAGCCGCAGCTCTGGCCAAATAGGGAACAAAGTGTCGCTGTCCACCAGACTTATCTCCCTTTCCTCCTGGCATCTGGACGCTATGAGTGGCATCAAAAACCACAGGATAACCTAACTCGCGCATCTGAGGGAGGGAGCGAAAGTCTACCACTAGGGTATTGTAACCAAAACTAGTACCCCGCTCAGTGAGTAAAATATTCTTGGCTCCCCCAGCTTCCAGTTTGCTGACCACATGCTTCATATCCCAAGGGGCAAGAAACTGACCTTTTTTGACGTTAATTGCCTTACCTGTAGCAGCCGCAGCGATTAGTAAGTCAGTTTGGCGACACAGAAAAGCTGGGATTTGCAGGACATCGACTACTTCAGCAACAGTTGCAGCTTGGTGACTTCCGTGGATATCGGTAAGCACTGGCACACCCACCTTCTGTTTGACCTTCTGGAGAATTTCTAGACCTCTGTCTAGAGTTTGTCCCCGAAAGGAGTTTATTGAAGTTCGATTGGCTTTGTCAAAGGAAGACTTGAAGATCAAAGGAATATTCAAGCGATCGCATACTTTGCGGATCTCCTCTGCCATTTTTAAGGTAAAGTCTTCCGATTCAATGACACAGGGACCACCAATCAGGGTGAGTGGGCAGCGATCGCCAATAGAGAGGGTATCAGTGATTTGGGTATTATTCATGAGTTTTAGGACTGTTGGTTTCTCAAGACAGAAGCTTGGAGGTTTATATTATCAATAATTTATCTCATGTCCAGTAACAGTTGTAGGGTATTATCGGTTGAATTAAAAATATCACAATTATTGTAATATAAAGGTTACAAGATGTATGTGATATTTTTTTATCTAGAAAAACGCTATAGATATGATTGATATTAATAAGTATATATAGCGCTTTTCAATTTGGTGAGGTACAGAGTCCCTGGAGGGAACAGGGAACAGGGAAAAAATCCTGTGTACCTCATTAGGATATAAACCGCTATATCTAATTAATAATCTTGGTCAATCCTGCTTTCATTTTTCGATAAAATTGATTATATAAAATCAGTTTTTTATCCCCACGATAAAACTCATTTATGTACTTTTTAGCATGACCTTTAAAATGGATAGAATTAAATTTTATTTCCTTTCCATACTCCACATGTCTACAAAATGGATGACTATCTATCCAATAAATTTTTTTCATTCCATTACACATTTCAAATCCGTCTGAAATATTTACATTAGCATCATAGACGGAATCATTAATAATATCAGATGTCAAGCCAATTTTATCAGCATTTCTCTGATAGTACTGATTCAGTAAAGTCATATCACATATACCACCCCTGGTCTCACCATTATTCCGCTTCTCTGCCAATAATGATCTTAGGATTTCTAGGGTTGATGAAGTTGTGTAGAAATGCATTAAAAGTTCACAAAAGTCTTCTAATCCCTTAAGTTTAATAAACGAGTTGTGTCCAGACCCTTTTTTAGATAAAGTAAAATCAAAAGCTTCAAATTTTACTTGCTCTTCTGAAAGGTTAGTATAAATCATCAAATCAGAATCTATATGGACACATTTTTTTAATTTATTTTTTATCATAAAATCTTTGAGAATTAACCATCTCTGAAAACAAAATAACTCATAACTATAATTATTCCGACTCAGGTGATTATCCCCATACACATCTTCAAATTTTTTAGCACTACTATAATAATCTTTAATATTTTCATGATTCACGAAATTAATCCACTGGTTACTCTCATCTCCAATTAAAAAAATGTCCGATTTAGGATTAGTTTGTTTAGCTTGAGCTAAACTATAGAGTAAGTGAAGAGAATTTCCCCGGTGAAGAGTGATGATAGGTATAGACACAAATGTATCCTCCAAGATAAAAATGTTATATTATCTGAATAATTACACTATAATTACAATTTTTTTATAGACTAGTTTGGGAGTTATGACCAAAAAATAATGTCAATAGCGATCGGCATTCTCTATTGCTAGCTTGCCTATTGCCTCTTGCCTATTGCTAGCTTGCCTATTGCCTCTTGCCTATTGCTATAGCAGTCGCCAGGGCAGTTAGGACATGACAAAAGTCTCAAACCTAAGTAAGCGCAAGAGTTTGACTTCTGACTTCTGACTTCTGACTTCTGACTTCTGCTATAGCTTGCCTATTGCCTCTTGCCTGCCCGTAGCGCTATAAATTTAATTGTGTCCGACTATTTAAATTACTCAACAACGTTTATCTGATCATGATTACTTGTTGTGGTTTGCGACTGTAAGGACAGAATTTCTGACACAAGTTCATTAGTGTAGACCTTGGCAGCAGAGTAAACCAGATGATCGGCATTTTCCATCTGCTCCTTGGGAAAGGTCATTGGCTCTCGGAAAATGTAGTGTACTCGTTCACTCTTGGCAGCATAGGCACCGAGAGTTTCTTGAAGTTGATTAAAATAGGCTTGAAAATCCTCATGCTCATAAAGACCTTCATACATTGGGCTGTTGGCTAAGTAAACATTAAAACCATACTCTTCCGCCAGTGCCACTATTCGTTCCAAAGCTTGACGGTTGTAGGGCGAAAGATTAAATTGATTGTTTCTGGCAAAATTGATATGCGACTCCTTCTGTGCTTCTACATAACTAGGGTTGGGTTTTTCCCAAACCATGAACCCATCTTCTTCTATATTGTAGCTTCTGACTTCCTTGAACGTATCCAGAGGAAACCTGAACCATAACGAAAGACTCTTGTTTTCAGAATAGAGGGGAAAATATCGCTCGATAAATAAAATACCCGGACCGCGTAAACGAATCTTTAGTGGTGGTTCAAGCTCCTGCCAGTATCCCCAACTCAAAGGAACTCTCGCTAGTAACGGAAAGTTAATTCCGCGATGCCAAACATCGTAGACATGCACGATCAGAACATTTTTTGGAGCTCCAGATTGCTGTATATATTTTTCTAGCATCCAGGCATCGTTGAGGCTCAACATGTTGCCGATAGTGCAGAGATTGATTGAGGTAACATCGAGTCTCTCGTTGAGAATACTTGGAACTACCCCCTGGTTACAACTGGAATCTCCTAGGATGAGCCAGTCAACAGGTTGCTTCAAGCCCAGTAACATTTCCCATTTTTCCTTGACCAACCAATAGCCTCGATTAGGTCGATGGTCATTCAGATACCATTTAGCTGCAAAATTGCACAAAATAACAAGTATCAGAGTTCCCAATAGAGATAGCAAGACTCCTCGACGGTTGGCTGAGCCAATAATTTCTTCTGGTAGCTGTTGATTGGCGCGTTGTGCCATGTTTTTCCTTAACTCTTTACTCTCGTCATTAATCAAAATCAGAATTGGAAGTAGATGAATTCTCCAGATGTGCGAACACCGAAAACACAAATCCAGATAATCAAGAAACTGTAGACCGGAACCCGACACCAATAGTTTAGCTTTGTTAGGATAAGCAGGTCACGGGTCACATACTGATAGATCTGAACCATGACCAATGGCAAGCAGAAAAACACTAAGTCATATCCCAAGAGTAAACTCTGATCTGATCTACCCACCCCCACTCTGGTAAGCATGTAATAGATTTGATCGGCTGAACTGGAACGGAAGATTACCCAGCCAATGTTAGTCAGGATAAACATCAACAACATTTTGCCCAAGATCCTTAGATAGGAATACTTACCGCTCCAAGGATCTTGATGTTCTGGATTCTTATCAAAGATGCGGTAGATGATCAGAATCAGCCCGTGAAATGCACCCCAGATCACAAAGTTCCAGGCAGCTCCATGCCAAAGACCGCCCAGAAGCATTGTTAAAAACAAGTTACGGTAGGTGTTTAAACTACCCTGGCGGTTACCACCTAAGGGAATATAAAGATAATCTCGTAACCAAGTAGATAGAGAAATATGCCATCGTAACCAAAAATCACTGGGATTGAGAGCAAAATAGGGTAGCTTGAAATTCACCATCAACTCAAAGCCCATCAGCTTGGAAATTCCTCGCGCAATGTCAGAGTAACCAGAGAAATCTCCGTAGATTTGCACGGTAAAAGCCAGAATACCGATCAGGACATCCAACCCCTGATATTGGGTGTAGTTATTGAATATTGGATTGGCGATAGTCGCCATATTATCAGCAATTACTACCTTTTTAAAATACCCCCAAATAATTAGTAATATCCCCGCATTAATTTGTTCTATATTGAGATTACGTGGTAATATGATTTGGGGTATTAGCGTAGTTGCTCGTTCGATCGGGCCTGCCACCAACTGGGGAAAAAAGGAAACAAAAAGTGCAAAATCCAGGAAATTACTAATCGGCTTCAACTTTCCTCGGTAGATGTCGATGGTGTAACTCATCGTTTGGAAAGTGTAGAAAGAAATCCCTACAGGCAGCAGGATAGTTAAGGTAACCCAGTCAACCTGAAGTCCAACAAGTTTAAGCAAACTGCTGAAACTTTCTGCGAAAAAGTTAAAATATTTGAAGAAACCCAGTAGGGAAAGATTAAAAATTAAAGAGATACACAGGAGTAGTTTTCGTTTTCGCTCTTCTTTGATGTCTTGGAGCTGTTTTCCTACTGTAAAATCAACAACCGTGGAGAGAGCTAGGAGCGAGAGAAACCGCCAATCCCACCATCCGTAGAACACATAGCTAGCAATCAGCAGCAGAATGTTCTGGGCTTTATAGTTCCTATTTAAAAACAGGTAAAGCGTGTAGACAATGATGAAGAAAAGGACAAAAATAAATGAGTTAAATAACATCTTGGAGTTTCCTAAATTTGTTCATGGTCCTCTCATTCTGATCGGTACTCCAGCTTGTAGGGTGGGCAAAAAAAGTTGGCTTCTTTTGAGTAGTCTAGATTAGATGATTTTGCCCACTCTACTTTAATTGATAGTTTTAATTGATATTTTTTTTACAGGCAAGTCCCTTTGTTCACGGTTTTATCATTCGGAGCGGTACTCCAGGTTTAACTGAACTCCACTGATTTAGGCAGTGGTATTGGTCTTGGATTGAGGGAGTCTATATAACCTCAGTGCAAATCGTTGGATCTTGTTCCTTAGCCAAAGTAATTTTATCCTGACTAGGGATAGGAATCCGCCTCTGCTGATAAAGTGGATGTAAATAGACAAAAATCTGGAAAGCTTATTCAAGACAAGAAGCTCAGATTTATCAATAATAGATTCGTAGATGTTAAATTCTTGTTCATTCGGTTTCGGAATTGTCCTAAATTCGATATGGGCCTGTTCATATAGGTTACTTGGATAGCTCATCTTTTCGGCTAAGAATCCTAACAAGTGATCTACAGCCTGTTTATATTTATCTAGGTATTCCGGCGTTCTTTTTTGCTTCTGCCCATAGTGATTGTTGTTACCATGGGCTCTATACCTTACCAGAGGTTTGGCTAGATAAAATTTTCTAGCTCCTACTATTGAAGCTCCGAAAACTAAGCAGTCATCTGCACGAATGCGCCAATCTTCTTGCTGGGGAAGCGGTAGGAACTTCTCGAGTACATGTCTACGCATCGAAACTGTCGAAGTTCGATGACCTACCCATGCTTTTTTATAGAGAGTGGCGATTCTGGAATAGCCCAAATCTCTTGTATTGTTGTAGCAACTGGCGATTCGTTTTTCATTCCCAAATACCTCAGCGCTACAAAACAGAAAATCACACTCTGGGTGCTCTTGGTAAAATTTTACTACTTCTGCAATGTAATTTTCTTTATAAAGGTCATCGGCATCAAGAAAACAGATAATCTCTCCACAAGAAGCAATAAATCCCGCATTAAAACTTGAAAGCTGCCCCTCATTTTTATTTTTCAATACCAGCTTGACTTTTTCGTGATCTGAAAATTTTTCTTTTAAGATTTTGGCAGATTTATCTGTTGATTTATCATCGACAACAATAATCTCATCTACGGGAAATGATTGTTGGAGCACACTATCGATAGCATCACTAACATAATGCTGATAGTTATAGTTGTTAATTAAAACCGATAGTTTCATATTTTTTTAAATGTATAAAAAAATTATTGTTAAATAATCTGACATAATATAGCGTTTATCATAGCTATGAGGTACACATTATTTTTTACCTATTGCCTATTGCCTATTGCCTATTGCCTATTGCCTATTGCCTATTGCCTATTGCCTATTGCCTATTGCCTATTGCCTATTGCCTATTGCCTATTGCCTATTGCCTATTAGCTGCTCCCTGCTCCCTAAAACCCAGAGATTTGTACCTCATGGGTATGAGATTTGCTATATACAGGTACCATCAATTAAAGCTAGAGCTGTCAACCAAATTTTTAAGATTAGGTTCGGTGACTTCGGTACCAGGTAGCTCCCATGACTAAAACTCCTGTCAACCCTAATGCTGCAATCAGTGGCAGTATGTCTCCTGTTCTCAGTGCCTTTAAACCAGAGCTACCTATTAACACAAAAGGGAAAACACCCGGAATGATGCCTAGAACCGTACCCAGAAAATAGTCCTTGAAGCTAACTGAGGTGAGACCAGCAGCAAAATTGACTAAACCATAGGGAATGATTGGCAGTAGTCGAATCGCAAATATGTATAACACCCCTCCGCGATCCACTTCAGTGTCCATCGCCCGCCAACTTTTAGCTAGCTTCTCAACCACTAGCTTACGCCCGACAGTGCGGGTATAAGCGAAGGATACCACTGCGGCAATTACCGCAGCAACACTAGTCCAGAGTGTACCTAACCACGGACCAAAGATGGCTCCTCCAGTTAAATTAAGTGCTGTTGAAGGGAGTATTAACACAGTCGCTACAACATAAAAGATGATATAGATCACTGGTGCCCAGATCCCAGCCTGTCTCAGCCAAGACTGAAGTTGCTCTGGCTCAATGCCTCCAAGTAAATGCATCACTAAAGCAGTTGCAAAGAGACAAACAAATGTGAGCAAGACAACAAACCGCTTATAGTTGAGCATCAAATAACGCTCCTACTTATCCAATCAGTCATTACATTTATCTCCGGTAAAAAGTTATTTTTATCTACCGTAATAGTAAATTTAACAGTTAATTTTATCATAGATAAAACCGTAATCATACCATATTTTTTTTATATTATTTTTTTGAGGAAATCCAATTATCATTTAGTGAATATTTTTTTGGTAAACCGTAGAGTTCACGAACTAGATAAATCGGTCTTTGTTTCGATTCTTCAAAGATGCGACCAATGTATTCACCAATTATACCTAGTGTCAGCAATTGCACTCCTCCTAAAAAAAGTATGACTACCATTAATGAGGCGTAGCCAGGAAGATCAATCCCAAACAGTAACGTACGAACTATTAGGAAAGCAGCATAGAGGAATCCAGCTATAGAAAGGATGAGACCGACATAACTCCAAACCTTTAAAGGCAGGAGACTAAATGATGTAATACCATCAATGGCAAAATTCCAAAGTCGCCAATAGTTCCACTTAGTGATTCCATCATAACGTGGAGGGCGATCGTAGAGTATAGAAGTTTGCTTAAAACCAACCCAAGCAAATATCCCTTTCATAAAACGGGTTCGTTCTGGCATTTGCTTGACAGCATCAACTACACGCCGATCAAGCAAACGAAAATCTCCAGTATTGGAGGGAATTTGCACATGGCTTATTTGACCAATCACTCGGTAGAAAAAATTGGCAGTAAAACGCTTAGCCCAAGTGTCTCCCTGACGAGAACGGCGTGTTGCATAAACAACATCGTAGCCCTCACGCCATTTGTTAATCATCTCCCCCATCATTTCAGGCGGATCTTGGAGATCTGCATCAATTGGTATAATGGCTGCACCACTAGCAAAATCGATACCAGCACTTAGAGCAGCCTCTTTACCAAAATTACGAGATAGATTGATAACCTTAATTACAGGATTTGAGTAATGGTGCTGGAGCAATAACTTTAGCGTGTTATCCTTGCTGCCATCGTTGATACAAACAATCTCATAGTTGATGTTGAGATTGTCTAGCCCTATCGTAAGGCGTTCAAACAGGTAATCAATGTTGGACTCTTCATTATAAAGAGGAATCACAACGGAAATTTCGATATCGTCTTCTGAGTTAGAGAACATAACAAGCAACCTATAATCGCCATTGTATAACAATACAATTATCGTTTATTTTGTTGACCTATCACATAAATAACGGATATATATTAAATATATTTTATAAAAAAAATATCAATATTATTGGAAATTATTTTATTTTTGTAATAAAAAAAATTGTTTGTTATAGGCATAATTTATCCTATATTTTTGCTCAATTTTATGCTTAAATGATTCTGGCGTCTTATATAAAAAAACATCCTGGAATTCCTCAGGAATAGTAGGTTGGTTAGGCTCGATAACTAGCTGAAGTTTGACCTTGGGATCTAGTAAATGACTCAATGCCATGATGTCACCAAAGCTACCACCGCCATTTTTGGAGGCTTCACCGCTAACTACTAATGGCATATCTGCTCGATTAATAATCTCCGCGATTTTTTGATTATCACTGCGACTAGGTCTCACTGATTGAATAGCACCAGACAAAACTCCTGCTGCCATGAGAGTTATGGTAATTATTCGCAAATGCTTCCGCTGCAAAAATTTTATTTTCGTGGAAGTGAACTGAGTAGAAAGAAAGTAAGCAACGGCGAGTTGGCATCCTAAGTAAGACGGAACGAAATAACGAGCGTTAGTTGAACGTATTCCACCAGACACTAAATCTGGAAGAGCTAGACTCAGTGAAATTGGTATGATTAAGGTGACAACAAATAGCCATATTTGCTTGGGGGTGTGTCGGCACAGAACATAAATTGAGTACCCCACTAGAATTGCCATAGCAAAGGCTAGCAAAGTTTTCAGAGATCCTGGAAGCCAAAATTTGGTTTGAAAAAAGACGGATTGAAGATTGAAAATCCAACTTTGTACTAAAGTGTTTACCGGCAGTGACATATCCATCCAGGCTGTTACTTCCTTTAGTTTGTCCAGATGGGTCAAAATCACCAGAAGCCAGGGCGAGAACGCCACAACTGAAACAAATGATGTTAATAAGTAAGCAACAGCTTTCTGACTTAGCCGAAATCCCTCATTGACAGCCACGTAAATTCCATGACCAAATAAGACAAAGACAGAAAATACAGCAGAATAGAGCGATAGTATTGTAGTTACTGTATAAATCACCCATGCAGATTTTGTTCCTAACCTCATTGCCCGCAGCAGTGACACGCTCATTAGTAAAGTCGTAACTGCCCACAAACTGTACTCCCGTATTTCTTGTGAATAGTACACATGGAAAGGAGAGATAGCTACTAATCCCATCGCTATCCATGCTGTCAAATAGGACTTAAAAAGTTCCAGACAAAGCCAGTAGATACAAGGGAGTGCCAACAGGCTGATTAAGACAGGTAAGCTTCTGTTTATGGTTACCGAATCACCTAACCAATGAAACCAAAACCGTGCTATTAAAAAGTAGATAGGCGGGTGATGTTGATCCTCTGTCACCAGCCCATTGATAGTGTCAAAAAATGTTTTTTCATAATTAACACTTTGATACTGTCGTAGTTCTTCAACTCCAATTATGTGACCCGTAAATACTTGTTGAATTACCTCCGGTACCGTATAACCAGAAATTCTTAGTAAGGTGTAACTCTCATCATGCCAATAAGCTCTTGTTTCAAGATTACAAAATCTAAAAAATACTCCTAATATCAATAAAAATATAATCAGTAATTTTAACCAATTTGGTGGAATTATCAACCTGGATTTGATGATTTTATTCATATAATATATCTCATCATATATTATTTATTTTTAATAAAAATTATTTGATATTTTTTATATTATAGTATCCTTATGACCTAGATTTAACTGTGGTTTATGTTATACCTATATACAGGTATACAGGTATAAAAATACTTTATTAAAACCTATTTACCTATACATTTTTTGATAAATTGCTTGACAGCATTCTGGTAATTTCGCCTGATAGCCTTGAAATAGCCTGCTCTGATGGTTTTGTCTTTGATCAGATCCATAAACTTGAGAAGTTTAGTTATAAATGATACATTATTGTTTAATCTTAAAAATTCCATGGGTTTCCCCCCCATTTTGCGATCATACCAAGACAACAACATGCCTTGCTTTAGAAACATAAATGGTGTCAGCCCATCATATTTAGCATTTGCTGCTAGATGGGTAGGTAGATTAGGATTCACCTTTCTAAATGCCTCGGTGATCAGTGCAATGCCATTTGGTTTTAGCATGGAGTGTATATCTCCAATAGCAGCAAATGGATCACTCAGATGCTCTAGCACTTCAAAGGATAAGACTACGTCATATTTACTAGATAGACATTGGTTGTAATCACTTATAAGAGTTATAGATTCATCTAATAAACCATAATTAGCAAACCGTTTTGTAGTAAAGTCGAAGGTTTTGCTACCTGGGAAATCAAAATAATTAACATTGAAGCCATTTTTAACTAAAGAAATAGAATCATTACCGCTACCGTCACCTAGCATGAGAATTTTGATTTGCTTAGGATCTAATCCCCACTTTTCAGTGTATAAGCTGATTCGGTTTAGTGCTGACTCAGTCCATTTTTGTCGAGCAGGGTTTATCCAGAAAACAAGGGTTTCAAAGATAAATCCGTAGCTCTCGCGGTAGAGTTGCTCCATATGTTCGTCATAGTGGTGGGGTGTTACCTGGAAGACAGGTATATCCTGTAGGACATTCCAGCCCAGATTCATACCTTCCATCCATACTCTGTGTCTAACTTCTTGCTCCGATAAATCTGTAAATTTAGTAATTTCATTAACGATATCGTCAAAGGATAAAGGAATATGTGATGCTATGTCTAATTTCATGATTACTAGATTTTTTTACTGACGGTTTCAACTAAATTTTTTATTATTTAAATAATACTTTTATATCTAACTAATTCAGGATTGAATTAGTTTTTAATTAATCATGAATTTCTGATTAACGTCTTTGTCCAGTTCACTAATGGCAGGGAGGACAATCCCTGACTTACCTTCGCCTTAAGACTCAGCTTGGGTACAAACAGTTTTGGTGTAGACTTTACTAAGTGAGCTTGAGAAGGTCTAGTCAGTTTTTGGTAAACCAAACAGGCTCCTACTCCTAACTGATGGTGGGAATTAGCTGCACAAATTCTGATCGGTAATAAACCAGACCATCTTGCTAGTATGCTTAACATTACTTTTGTGAAAATTGTAGCTTTTCCTACCACTAATAAAAATCCCGATTCAGGGAGTTGTGGTTCAATCTCTACCAGAAGCTCCTTGATAGATAGCAGCTTATCCGGCAAATCCACCATTACCATCTGAAATTGTTTGCCCCCTGTCAGCTCTAAAGGCAGACTTTGTAGCTGAACCTGGTCTTTAACCTCAACCTTGGAGCACCAAGTTTTGACATCTGCTAAAGCTTCTGTAGTATTAGCATAAGTAATATCTAACCGTGGCAAGTCTGCTAAATCTGACAGTAGCTCTTTATTTCTACCTTTCCAGTAGAGAAGTTTGATTTGAGAGTTAAGCCGATGGATTTCTTGAATCAGCTCGTAAATTTTTAAACGAATGACAAATTTTTTTTCGTCTATCGGCTGATTAATGTGCAGCACCCGTGTGTCATGTTCTAAACGGAAAGGCGGCTCAATCTCACCCTGTAAGATGTAGCGGTATAACTTTTGCTGTATTGCTTGTTGACTGTAGCAATCTATCAGCTTTTGATGACCTGCTATAGCAATTTTTTCTGCTTGCTCAGGATGCTTTAGATAAAACTCAATCTTATCCAGCAGCTCATTTTCACTATCATAGCACTCTAGGTGAACCCCTTCTTCAAATAGAGAAAATAAACCTGACTGAGGACTGAGACGGTCTGTTAGTAGTAAACCTCCTGCCATGAGTACTTCAAAAATCCGGCGATTTGTATCTCCATTTAAACCACAATTCAATACTATCCGGGACTTACTGTAGTCCTCTAAGGATTCAACATATGGTTTGCGACTGATATCAATTTTGACGCCATTATCCTGCAGGAACTTTAGTAGGTTGCTGCGGTAGACGTGCAGTGATGACTGAGAACCTCGGAAAATAATATCGTAGGATTTGGCTTCCTTCTTCTGAGGAACATAGTGCTCAATGACAGGAGTTCCTGGTAACCAGAAGACATTTTTCAGACCTGCTTCCACAAAGAAATGTAAATGTTGAACCCCCTGATAGACCCAATGGTAATCACAGTCAAAGCTTTGGCAGTATCTAATCATGCCACTTAGAGACTCATCACCCCAGTGAAAAGTATCCCCAATTTTCATGACTTTTGGACATGTTAATTTATCAAGTCCTCGCGGCATGAAGTGCATATTCCTGGCAGACATCTGCACTAGATCAGGATAAAAATCACTGGGTAATTTATCTAAAATAATATCAATAGAGAATTCTCCCATTGGGACGGGAATAGCTTTACCTGCCTTTACAGCCTCTGGCGGTGGATTAGGGCAAGCAGTTAATAGTTGAGGGTCATTTTCTCTTAATCGATTCAGATTGAACTGAGAAATTGATACAGGACCAGAAATAATACGTAGTTCCTTAATCATTAAGGTAGTGCCACAAATTGAGAGGTTGTCATAGAATCAGCTACTTTTTGAGCCAAAGCCTTTAGAGTGCTATGCAGTTGGTGCCATAATCAAGGCTTGAGCCTGCACTAAATCCTCAGGGGTATTAATCTCCAAAACTGCCCTTTCAGTAAGACACACCCGAATGGCAAATCCATGTTCCAGTACTCGCAACTGCTCTAAGCCTTCACACTCCTCTAGGAGTGTGGGTGACAGTTGAGCATATTTGCTCAGGAAATCTCGCTCAAAAGCATAGAGTCCGAGATGGTGAAATACAGGTGCATCTCCAGAATTACGGAAGTAAGGAATGGGAGCGCGGGAAAAGTAGAGGGCGTGACTTTTGCGATCGCATACGACCTTGACTGAGTTAGGGTCTTGATAGTTTGTTGCCATATCCAGAGGACAAGCAAGAGTCGTCATTGCAGGAAACTCCCCTTTGAGATAGGGACTTACCAGCTGGGTCAGCATCTGAGCAGTAACAAAAGGTTGGTCTCCTTGGACATTGGCTATTGCCGTCATTTCCGGATAACGTTGAGCTACTTCTGCAACCCGGTCAGTACCAGTAGCATGGTCTGAGCTAGTCATTTCTACCTCTCCCCCAAACTTCCCCACACAATCCGCAACTAATTCAGAGTCAGTGGCAACTACCACCTTAGTGAAATCAGGACAACGTTTAGCTGCTTCATAAACCCTCTGCACCATTGGGCGATCGCCAATCATTGCCAAGGGTTTGCCAGGAAAACGAGTTGAATCATAGCGAGCAGGAATAACGGCAAGAATATTCATAAACTAAGTTACCTAACGGGTGATATAATGACTGTTATTAAATTTATCAGTAGCTTTTTTTAACTCTCGTAAAGACGAGAAATAACTGGAGTATTGCCACAGGTTTGGGCGTAAAATAAATTATCGAAAAATATACTTTATAGCTTTCAAATCTACCAATATCTCTTACCCAAAACAAAGACTTGATTATGATTCCGAGACCGCAGTTGCTGATTATGGGTATGATTTCGCCCCCCTAACCCCCCAATACTGGGGGGAAGGAAACTCTCAAAGTCCCGCGCCGCCAAATACTGGGGAGAATTAGCGGATGCTTCGATTTTTTACAGATGGGGATTTAGGAGGCAGTAGCCAAATAATACAAATAAATTCATACTTAAATTCAGCAACGCCTTATGATCTATTTGTAAATGCTATAGCTAAGTCTACTAAACCAGGGTGAAAGCATCAGACGTGATAGTTGTTGCTTGCACCCGATTTAGTAAAGCTAACTGTTCACCACCATTGATAATCCAGGTATCATTGGTATTGGAACCAGTACCTTGAGTGATTGTCAGCTGCTCCCACCTTAAACCACCAGATAGTGCCAGCCAATCTTCACCAACTACAAAATCAGTAATGGTCTTAGTTCCCTCTCCTGGGGCTAAGACAAATATGTCGTCACTAGCACCTCCAGTTAGTAGGTCATTACCACCACCACCATTAATGATATTGACATCTCCATCACCTATTAAAATATCGTCATAAGGTGAGCCAATCATGTTTTCAATATCATTAAGAGTATCTTCACCACTATTAGTATTCAGAATGCTGTTGTACCAAACATCAGCAACCTTTCCATAACCTTCTACATTGGGGTGAACACCATCTGGCAAATCACTGGGCACTAAGGCACTGTAAACATCGACAAAAGTTACGTTTTTGTCTTCCTCGACCTTGTCACTGACAATATCGGGTATAGATAAATTAAAATCTATGCCCTGCTGTTGTTGTGCTGGAGTTGGAATAAAATCACTGTCCGGTTGCTCTGGATTTGTACCAAGTGGTGGGATTGAGCTTACCAAAAGCTCTGTATTTGGTAACTGATTAGTAATCTGATCAATCAGATTACTAAGCCGTAATGGTGCATTGCTAACATCGTCACCTTTGAGTATGTCATTGGTGCCGATCATTAACAGCACCATATCTGGCTGATAAGTGTTTAACCAACCATTAACATTATTGGCAATATCACGAATTCTCCATCCCCCAAATCCCGCATTGTCTTTATCAAAGCCATCGGGTCCAGTAGACCGGGGGCCAACAAAATCTATGTTGAAACTATCATCGACTAATAAATTCCACAAATCATCACGGTAAGCTGCTGTATCTCCCCAATCCCGACCAGGCAAGCCGAAGGTGTTGGAATCACCTAGGGGCATAATCTTAAACGGCGTGTCAGGTGAAGTGGCAAATTTGTGAGTGACGATATCAGTTTCCAGGTTGGCAATGATAGAGCCGTTTGCCTGAACATAAGTTATAGTATCAATTCCGTTGCCCCCATTAAACGTGTTGTTACCTGTACCACCATTAATTACGTTGCCGAAGTTGACAGTTGGTGGGTCTAGTTCAGGCTCAGCCTCAGGAGTTGGGGTCACAGATGGTGAGACCGGAATCAAATCAAGGTAGTTGATGTTGAAGCCCCCACTCAGTACATCCAGGCGCAATTGATGAGTCCCGGCACTGAGGCTGAGCACTTGGGAAGACTCGATCGTCTGCCAAGTTCTCCAGCCACCAGTGTTGCCCAAATTCACACTGGCCTGTTCTCCGTCTAGACTGACTTGGAAGCTATGATTGCCATTGAGTGCAGAAGCCACACGAGCTTCGAGTTGATAAGTCCCGGAACTGGGAATGGTGACCTCATAGGTCAGCCATTCTCCTGACTCAATCCAACCCACCAGCGGCGTGCCATCTACATCGCCGCTGTAAGAAATATCCACATCCTCAAAGCGATACTCTCCACCATTATTGCCAGGGTCAAGATCGTAATAAGCTACCCCTTGACCACCAGTATTGTAGTCTTCTGCTTCGATGCGAACAGTAGAGCCGCTTGCCTGAACATCAGTTATAGTATCAATTCCGTTGCCCTGATTAGAGGTGTTGTTATCTGTACCACCATTATTGCCGTTGCCGACCTCAGGAGTTGGGGTCACAGATGGTGAGACCGGAATCAAATCAATGTAGTTGATGTTGAAGCCCCCACTCAGTACATCCAGGCGCAATTGATGAGTCCCGGCACTGAGGCTGAGCACTTGGGAAGACTCGATCGTCTGCCAAGTTCTCCAGCCACCAGTGTTGCCCAAATTCACACTAGCCTGTTCTCCGTCTAGACTGACTTGGAAGCTATGATTGCCATTGAGTGCAGAAGCCACACGAGCTTCGAGTTGATAAGTCCCGGAACTGGGAATGGTGACCTCATAGTTCAGCCATTCTCCTGACTCAATCCAACCCACCAGCGGTGTGCCATCTACATCGCCGCTGTAAGAAATATCCACATCCTCAAAGCGATACTCTCCACCATTGTTGCCAGGGTCAAGATCGTAATAAGCTACCCCTTGACCACCAGTATTGTAGTCTTCTGCTTCGATGCGAACAGAGTTCATAACCTACTCCTAATAATTTTTATTTCCTATTACACGAGTAGGTAGATGCTTCTTCAAGCTTGCTCAAAGTATACCACTTTGAGCAATGTCATGGAGTCGAAGTAAGCCAATACAGCGTTTGTGTTTATCCACCACCGGCAACACGGAGATTTGAGAAGTCCGATTTTCCATAAGCTGTAAGGCATCGTAAGCCAGTTGGTCAGGTTGAACCATTACCGGATTGGGAGTCATAATTGCTACTGCCTTGAGGTGTTCTAGCTCCGTTGGCTTGATTTTGGCAATCGAACGTCGTAAATCACCGTCAGTAATAATTCCGAAAAGTTCACCCTTATCGTCAACTACATTGACTGCTCCCAAACTGCCTTTAGTGATAGCACCAACAATTTCAATCCAGCTGGCTTGAGGGGAAATCACAGGGTTGTCTTGGTCTTTGTGCATTAAGTCTGCGACTCTCAAAGTCAGGCGCTTACCCAAACGTCCTGCCGGATGATTCAGAGCAAAATCTTCTGGCGTTAGCCCCTTAAGTGGCATTAGTGTCATTGCCAAAGCATCTCCAATTGCCAGAGCAACCGTTGTGCTGGTAGTTGGAGCAAGATTAAAAGGACACACTTCTTGATCAACGGAAGCATCAAGCACAACATCTGCATTGCGAGCAAGAGTAGAGTTCAGGTTGCCCACAATCGCAATAATCGGTAATTGCCGACGCTTGAGGTAAGGCATTACAGCCACAAGCTCATCGGTTTCACCACTGTTGCTCAAAGTCACAACCACATCTGAAGAGGTGACGCTCCCTAAGTCACCGTGCATAGCATCCCCTGGATGTAGATAGGTTGCTAGAGTCCCCGTACTCGTCAAGGTAGCAGCAATTTTACGCCCTACAATTCCTGACTTGCCAACTCCCACCAATACCACCTTACCTCGACAATTAGCTAAAAGCTCAACAGCTTGCTCAACTTCCTGAGGTTGAAGTCGATTGGCAGCTAGAGTAATTGCATCAGCTTCAATTTTTAGCCTTTCAACAACCTGTGAAAAGCAAGTTTTTTCCATTAGGGAAAGCATAGGTTTTTATAGATTTTTTCTAATCAAATTACATCCCGCAAAAAAGCAATATAGCTAATAATTTAACTGGCTAACCATCTAAATTATGAATTATTTTATTAACCAGTTTTTTAGGCCATGGAACAGGTGAGTCAGATTGTAATGCAGACTGAGGCAGCTGGCGCTTAGGGCCTGAAAATTCAAAGATAATATTAAATAGTCTGCGATATTTGCCTTGAGGACAAGTGAGGGGTTTGACACCATGCCAAGCATTTGGAGTGTTTTTGAAGATAAAGCTAAAATTATCCAAAAACTGAGTTGGTGTAATGGTTGTGAAGTCAGTAAAATCTGGGTTCATGGCGTCAGTTAGTTTGCCACCCAGTACCAGGGTAGAGCCTCCCCAATCAGGATTCCAGTCTTCACTGGTATTGAAATATAGAATATGAGTACCAATTTTCTTCGGATCATCTGTGTGAGGAGAAACCTCAGAGTTGGTCACTCCTACATGCCAAGCATAACGAACTCGGAAATCATAAACTTCAAACAGGGACTTGATAAAATTTTGATAGTCCAAGTTAGTTTCTAACTCTTCCAGAAACCTCTGCCAGCTTTCAGGTAATTGTTTGAGTTGAACTATACCTTTGTTTTTGCGCTTATGCAAGTGATAATTAGATTTTTCATAGGCAAGATAGTAGCGGTCATGGGGTTTTTGATCATAAACTCGCTTTATAGATTTGTGCTTCTCAAAATAGTTTAAATTAGGAAAATTATGATTTAATTCTTTAAATCCTTCTGAAGTTATAAAATGATTTAAATTTAACCATGGAAATGGATATTTTAATCTGAAAAAATCTTTGTTTAATGAGTGTAATAAATCGTAGTCAATAAATTTTTTATTCATCTCCAATTACTCCATCACGACTTTGAGATGACCGGGTGCATCTCAATGCATACTGTTTGACCCGGTGGTGCGTTACGGGCAGCAACCTAACACTGGCTACGAGGCTTAAAATGGGGGCGAGCCCGTCTTATCACGCACCCTACGCAACTAGAAGCCTGTGCCACAAAGCTGACCGCTGACCGCTGACTGCTGACCACTGACTGCTGACCGCTGACCGCTGAATGCTTACTTAAAACCAACTAGTTTTTTTAACGGATTTAATCGCCCTTTTTAAAGAAGCTATTTCCCGAGCCATGGTTGAGAAATTTCCCTCTAGTAAATCACGCCTGACGTAGGAACGAACAAGGCTTAAATCAATATCATTTTGGGTTATATAACCGCAATCCCTAGCTTCGTTAAAGTACTGAAACCATAGATCTCCATAGGGATGATTGGTATACTTCCAGGGTTGAGTGTAGAGGTTCGTATAGTGGATTAACTTCGTATCTTTGTCATAGTAATCAAAGACATTCCAAAGGGGGTCTAGTTCTCCGATCTGGTAATGGTGATGAGCAAGAAAAGCAGGACTCATACGGGCAAGGTCAGGGTAAGAATACAGACCTTGCTCAATTTCGTCGTAGTAGGTTTCTAAATCAAAGTTGCATTTTTGACAATCGATCAGCATTACGCTCAAGCCCCAAAGGTCTTTAGCTTCACTGCTATAAGCTCTTTTTGCCAGGAAATCACAGCCATTCAAAGGTGTGTCTAATAGTTCACCAATATCAGTCAAACAGATAGTATCTGAGTCAATATAAATAGCTTTACCTTGATAGTTACAGAGCTGTGGAATCAAATATCGGTAGAGACTAAACTCAGTTGTATTCCGATATTTAACTCTTAAGGACATGGGAGCGATATAAGGCTGATCATCATTAAGTTCAATAGCATTGTGGGTGCCATTGAAAACATAAATATCCAGTTCCCTATGGCTATGCTTACGAAGAGAGTAAATTGATACTTTCCTCTCCAGTAGACTCGCTTCGCCAGATCCGATAAATACTCGCACACGCTCTTGATTTTTCATGGCTAATTTTCCTAATAGTGCTAGGAATTATTTATTAGTAATAATTTGATTAGGTAAATCTATGTGACTTTGACTAGTCTTGGAAAAAACTTGATCCTGTTTACTCTCTTTAGGTTCACCACGTTTACGAATAACCTTGCCTGGTACTCCTACAACTACGGAGTAAGGCTCAACACTCTTGGTTAAAACTGTCCCAGCACCGATGACAGAACCTTTACCTATTCTGCAACCATCAAGGATTCTTACTCCCGCTCCTATCCAAACATCATCTTCTATAATGACACCTTTCTTAGTAGACGGTTGAAGGTCGATAGGCGTATCAAGATCATCAAAGGTATAGTTTGAAGTAACAATTACAGTATGGGTAGCGATTCTGACCCAGTTTCCTATAACTAAGTCACCTGCACCATAAAGAAAACAGAAAGGGTTGACACTACAGTCACTACCAATTTTTATCTTACCCTGTGCAGATATGAGCATTGCTGAACTTCGGATAATTGAGCGATCGCCAATATGAATAGCAGAGTCTTCCAAATTACATTTAAGAGTTACATTATTTTCTACAATGACTCGATTTCCAAGAAATAATTTACTTAAATTATTTTTGATTACGCTTTTGCCTATATAACAGTCTTCCCCAAGATTTCCCAGGTTTTTATGGTAATAGTTTTGTATTACTTTTTTTTTATAATTATTCCGTAAATTACGAATTAACTTAAATAAGTTCCACATATTTGATAATGGTTATAAAAAAAATTATTGGGGTAATGCTTTCCATTTTCTAGGTTGATAAAATTGACATTGTGTCATTAATGAATTACTTTTAACTTTGAAGGTTAATGGTACGTGATCGTAGATATACTTAGGTGGCTTTTTGACCCAGACTCTACTAGAGTAAGAACCAGGTCTTAATCCAAGATAAGGCATTTCTAACTGAAGTTCAACTAGTCCATTATAAATTTTTAATATTGTGTTGTCTAGGTGACTATCGAGGTTTAATAATGGTTCCCCTTCTCCTGCAATTTCTCTAATCTGAAAACAAAGGATGCCATGAGAAATTTCTGTGTGAGCTTTGCACTTAACACACAAGTATAAAGGTTGACCACTCATAGGATATTCAATCCTATTTCCTTGTCCATCTCTAAAGTAAACGCCAATAATATCTAAACCAGTGCTTTCTTCTGGTGATTTTTCTTTCAAGAAAACAGCTCCCTGTGATTCCTGTTTGTTATCTAGGAACAAATCTTCATCATATTTTTGCATTACCACAGCCGCCTTACCAACTGCTAGTAATTTTCCTCGTTGAAGATAAATTGCTGAATCACAAATAGATAGAATAGAATTAGGATTGTGAGCTACTAGAACAAACGTTGTACCTTTATCACGTAATTCAGACAGCTTTCTATAGCATTTCATCCTAAACAGAAGATCGCCGACTGCTAGCACCTCATCAATCAGAAGAATATCTGGTTCTGTATGAATTGCACTAGCGAAGCCTAACCTTGCTGCCATTCCAGAACTATAGGTTTGTACCGGCGAATCAATCGCATCCCCAATTTCCGCAAACTCTAGAACTTGATCAAACCGCTGATCAATTTCTTCCTTCGACAACCCCAAAATCGACATATTGGCATAAATATTTTCCCGCCCTGTCAAAATCGGATTAAACCCTGCTCCCAAAGCAATCAATGGTGCCAACCGACCTTTAACTTCCACAGAGCCAACATCCGGCTTAATCAAACCACTAATAATCCGCAACAATGTCGATTTACCACTACCATTTGTCCCCACTAAGCCAATAGCTTCTCCTCGTCGCAATTGAATACTGACATCATTCAGTGCCCAAAACTCCTTTTTCCGCAGCTTCTCATCCTTCTGCCTCAATCCTACTAACTCAGTGGCAATATCATGGACCCCATATAATAAAGACCGCTTCAAGTCCCGACAAAACTTTTTAGAAACCCCATTAACCGAGAGAATGACTTCACTATCCTGGGATTTGTCCGCAACGTCTCGCTCAGTGCTACTAATCATAATTAAGAACTGATCCTCTCAACTACAAAAGGGATGGATAGACGATAGACAATCCAAGCTAGGAGCAATCCCACAACAGCAATCCCACTCGTAACCCAAAATCCCAGAGGTTCTGATATCACACCTGTCGTTGCCAACTCTCGTGTTGTCACCAGCAAAGGAGTGACTGGATTCAATTTCACAATAGCGCCAAATACCCCCTCACTAGGAACTGGGTAGACAACTGGAGTCAGAAACAACCAAAATCCAGTTGCCAAAGTAAGACCCATAGAAAAATCTTTATACAAGGCTCCCATCGGGGCTAATAACAAGCCAATAAATGTTCCGAATAAGACAAGATGAATGAAAGCCACTGGTGCTATAATCACGCTCCAACTTACTGGCATCCTGAACCAGATAAACAAGCCCACAATCAGAATCAGCTTGATACCAAAGTTAAAAAATACTTGACCCAGTTTGCTAAGAATAATGGCTTCACGGGGGAAATTAATTTTAGCCAACATCGCCTTTGCCTCGGTCACCGCTTGGACAGGACCATTCAGTGTTTCCACAAAAGTCTGCCACAGGGTCATGCTAAACATCACATAAGCTGGATAGGGCAAGCCCGTGCTACCAACATTAATCACCCCGTTACTCTTAGCCAAAGTAAAGCCAACAGCCGTCACAATTGGTGGTATAAAAGCCCAGATAATTCCCAGCAATGACTGGCGGTATTGAGCACTGATATCCCGGACCAGAAGTCGCCAAGCTAGTTCTCTAGAAGCCAGCAAGTCTCGCCCCATCTCTTGAAATAATTGAAGCGGATGCCTCATCTGACTCTCAGGGGTATAAACCACCCTGGGTAATCTCTGATCTGATCTTTGAGTCCGTTTCAAAACTATCTCCTCACTAAAATCCCTATGGTTACTCTGGTTTAAACTTGTGGAATAACAATCAATTATTTTATCGAATCGATTATATAATAATAAATTTTAAATTAATTTAAAATTTATTATTATCATAGCTTTACCATAGCGCCCTGCTAGGTTTTAGCTCTGAGGTATTTATACTTATTTAAGGTATTTTTTAAAAGAGTGTAATGGCCATTAATAAAACGTAATAATATAGGTTTTATTGCTAAAATATCAATGGTTTACAACTCTTTAAAGCTTGAATAATTTGATACTATTTTTTTGCTATAATCTACAGGTTATGGTGAGATTTTAAATCTAGAATTATGGTTTATAATAATTATCTGTTCAGTTATTCAAGAGTTATTGGTTAAATCTGGATAGTTTAGCCAATCAATTAAATTCATTGGTTCAGAAAAAAAACTCTACCCCAGTTGACCAAACTATTCTTCAGCCAATTTTTTTTCCAATCACCAGCCTTGATATCAAGTTGCGTTCAAAGATATCACGATTCACAATCAGGAGGGGGAAGAGGGGAAAGAGTCCAGAGTATACCATCGGGCACCTCTGGTTTAGAACCGGACTTTCCGACCCGTCTGTTGCCGGTAATATCATGTCAGGATAATTACCCTTAATAAAAATCTCCCCCATCTGGCCATCTGGCCATCTGGCCATCTCCCCACACTTCCCACCCTCCCCAAGCTCCCCGCGCCCCCCAAAATTGATGGGTATTCAACCAGACTTGATATAAGGGGTTAATCATTTCCCGACTCTTCGGATTTCAGCTCTCGGATCACTTAGCAGTTGGATAGTAAAAGATTTAGCTAAAGCTTCAAGAATCCCGGTCTATTTATAGCGGGGAGACTCAAGACAACCCATACAGGGCAATCACCAGTGGCGGAATAATCAATGCCATCAACAAACTTAATGGGGCACCCACCCTAGCAAAATCCAAAAACCTGTAACCCCCTGGCCCATAAACCATGGTATTGGTCTGATACCCAATCGGAGTCATAAAACTATTGGATGCTGCAAACATCACTGTAAACATAAATGCCAGAGGATTGAGACTCAAACTCTTAGCTACCTCCACAGCAATCGGCAATAGTAACACCACCGAAGCATTATTAGACAGCACCTCTGTGATCAGGACAGTAACCACATAGAACAGTGTTAACAACCAATAACCAGGGAGATTACCCCCTAGTGCCACTAGATTTTCCGCTAACCATTGGGTTGTGCCTGACTCCTTCATGGCTATTCCCAAAGGAATTAACCCAGCCAGCAGGAAAATAATATCCCAGCGTACTGTTCCGTACAGTTCCCCAGGCTTGAGACAACCAGTGATCACCATCAAGACTACTCCCAACAAGGCACTCACCATAATCGGTAGTACATTAAAGGCAGCTGCTAAGACTACCCCTACACTAATTGCGATCGCAATCCCTGCTTTGTCTCGCCGTAGGGTTTCTAAATCTCGCTGTCCAATCACCAACAAATCTCGACTGGTTTGCAATCCCAACAAACTTTGCCTCGGACCTTGTACCAACAGCACATCACCAAAGTGCAAGCAAACTCTTCCAAGTCTTTCTCTGACCAGTTCCTGTCCCCGTCGAATTGCCAAAACCGTACCGTTATAGCGTTGTCGAAACCGCATATCCTTTAAGGTTGAGCCAATTAAATTAGAGTTAGCCAGGATCAACACCTCAGCAATCCCTTCCTCCCCAGAGGTAAGACCCGTTTCCAAGGGTTGCTTTCCAAATTGGACATCAGCTAAGATTTCTATCCCTCGTTCATCTTTGACTCTCAGCAGACACTCCCGACCAGACCTCACAATCAAAATATCCCCTGGTCGCAATACTTTATCTGCCAGCGGTTGGGGAAAACGGCTACCATTGCGAATCAGTTCCAAAACGTCCAAATCAAACTTCCGCTGAATTTCACTGGCACGTAGGGTTTGCCCCACTAGGCTGGAATCTGGTGTAATTACAATTTCACTGACATACTCTTTGAGATTATAGTCCTGAGTGACAATACCATTGCTGGCTACTTTACGGTTGGGCAAAAGTCGGGGTGCCACTAGAGCCAAATATGCCAATCCTATGGTGAATGTAATTAGCCCCAATCGGGTGAATTGAAACAAGCTGAAATCACCATAGCCCAACTGTTTAGACAACCCACTGGCCAAGACATTAGTGGAGGTGCCAATGGTAGTGATCATGCCCCCTAAGATAGTGACAAAGGATAAGGGCATCAAAAGCCTAGAAGGGGAAATACTTTGCTTGCGGCACCAATCTTCTACAATAGGAAGTAGTACAGCCACCACAGCGGTATTGTTAATGAAGCCTGTTATGGGCCCAGCAATTATTCCCATGGTAAAGATTTGCTGGGTTGACTCCTTGCCTCCCCACTTCAGCAGTAGGTCATTCACGATTTGAAGCGCCCCAGTTCGGGCAATCCCAGCACTGAGGATAAACATAGCCATCACAGTGATCGTGGCAGGGTTGCCAAAACCAGAGATTCCCTGTTCTGGGGTGACTAGCTTTAGAAGCATAAGTAATACCATCACTGCGATCGCAGTGATATCCACTGGCATCCATTCCCTAATGAAACTGATTAAAGCTAGTAGGACAACGCTCAGGGTTAGAAATATAGTCATAGATAGCGATCGCTCTCACCAAAAAAGACTACCTTAGTTAGGTAGCTCATGGACATCCATCAAACATTTTGATAAATTTACCTATCCATGGAATTTATCTCGCCATATACTAGCCAAAATGATTCAATAACGCTATTAGTTAGCGTATCCTTTATCAAACTAATTTATAGTTATAGCAATGAGCATAAGCCTTAGGAAATCAAATTAATTTAAAGGTAACTTCGGAACTTCGGAACTTTGGAACAAGCATGTACTAATCTTTATTCCCCGAATTCATCCGTGACTATGAACTTAATTATTCATTATTATCTAGTCAAGTAGATCCCTTAATTAAAACTTTAAATTAAGACACCCTTGATTTAAAAAAAATTAATAATAAACTGTCAATTATTGTTGACTGTTAACTGTTGACTGTTAACTGTTGACTGTTAATCTTACCATCCCGCCAACAAAAAAATCAATTAAATTAAAATTGAATAAACTCCTGGGGGTTGCTCTGAGGATGCCAGGGGAACAGGTAGCTTCTGGAGTAGGGGAGTAGGGGATATTCCATGTCCGTCCCGATTCCCCCATCCCCCCATCTTCTTCAAAGTAAAGCGTGGTAGCTCACGCTTCGAGCAATTTTCCACTTCCCATCAAGCAGAATTCCCAGAGGGATCACCCTTACTACCCTTGTCAATACGCTTGATCGGTTTCGGTCTTGGTCTTTGGGGTTTGGGTGCTGTGGCTGTAGCCACGCCATCCTTTTTACGAGGAGGGCGTGGCTTCGGGTAACTCTTTTTAGCACCAAAACGTTTTTTATTTTTATTAAATGGTTTCCTCTTTGGTCCAAATTTGTTGAGAAAACCAATATCGTTTCCTTCCTGGATCACCAGGGTATTGGCTTGCAGCTGTGCATGTAAATCCCAAAAATGACCAACGACCCTTTCTCCCAGGCAACCCTTAAGCTTTAACTTGAAAAACTTAGGCTTATCTGACTCTTTACGAGGTAATTGCCTAATTTTAACAACGACTTGTTCCTTCTCCCGCGAATGGTAGATCACCTCGCCACGAATGGAAAAATAGCCATCCTTCGGAATCGGTTCCGCCTCAGCTTCTGAGGAGTCATTTGATGTCTCGACTTCTGCTTCGGACTGAGCAACTCCCGAGTCAGTTGTTTCAGCTGAAGCTGTGGGTTCGAGAGTTTCTGGTTCCCAGACGCCAACAATTTGGACATGTAAGTTATCGTCTGCTTGCCTGATGCGGGGATAGACAACCCAGAGGTGGGGCTGATTGAGATCTAAGTGATTCTTGACCAAACTCATGACCCGACCGAGTAACACCGCATCAATCAAGGTTCCATCTGCCGCTACAAGTGTTCCCCTGGTCAACTGCTCTGCGGAAGGCATATATTTGCCATTGACCAGACCAATGGCGCGGTATTGCCTAGGTTCACTGGGGGCAGGAATTGGGTGCTGTCTTGAGACCTTACTTGAGACCTGAGTAGTTACTTTCCCATTAGATTCAGCTAAGGGAGCTGATTTGGTGGTATCTTGAGAGCCACCAGTTGGTGTTTCTGGGGGCTGGTTTTGCACACTGGATACTTCCGGTGGTTGGATTCCAGATGACTCAGCTGAGTCGGGAAGCCGATTCACAGACGAATTCATATAACCTCCTAGCGGCGGAGACACATTCCCATGGGTGGTTTTGACTGACATTGGCAGCATTGTTTTGTCAACATCTTCCAGCTTTCCGGTGTCCTTTCCAGAAAAAATTATCCTGGATTCTTGCCACCACAAAACTGGAGGGTGAGCGCACTTGGTACTAGTCTACCCACTGTACAGAATGCAGTGAGATAAAGGCTAGATCCGCAAAGTTTATGGAATCTTTAATCTGAGCGGTTTCTAGCCGATTTAACTGAGCTTTAATGCTAGCTTATTTAATAGATAGGATTTATGGGAGGATACTTTAAAACCCCCAAATCGTTTCATAATGGCAATAGAGTTCAAGAAGGTTTTGTGTCTCAAAAGCGCAGTCTGTGGATCAAAATAGTGCTAGTACTAGCTGTGCTAGCGTTTATCGGTATTTCGATGATTCCTTTGCTAGGGAATATTTTCAAGGATAATCCCGCCTCTGTTGGGGCAACACCTACAGCTACACCAAATATGTCTGCCCAGCAGCAAGCAGAACTAGAAGCTCAAGCCAAGGGTTATGAACTAGTCTTGCAGCGAGAACCAGAAAATTTAACGGCTTTGAGAGGTCTGCTGGAGATACGGCTGCAGCTAAGAGACATCAAAGGCACGATTGAACCCCTAGAAAAGTTAGCCAAACTCAATACTGACCAGACAGATTATGGAGTCTTGCTGGCTCAGGTAAAACAACAAATTGGCGATCGCGAAGGAGCAGCTCAAGCCTATCGGGACATATTAAACGCTAAGCCTGGGGATATGAATGCTCTGCAAGGGTTAGTTAGTTTGCTAACCCAGGAAAACCGCCCAGAAGCAGCCATCGGTTTGCTGCAAGACACCTTAAAAAGTTCCCAGCAAGTCAATGAAATTAAGCCTGGGAGCATTGATGTCATTTCTGTGCAGTTGTTGTTAGGTCAAGTTTACGCGAATCAGAAGCGTTATGACGAAGCCACAGCTATATATGACCAGGCAATCAAAGGCAACCAAGATGACTGGAGACCAGTGCTAGCTAAAGCCATGATTTTTCAAGAACAGGGTAACACTGAAAAGGCTAAACCCCTCTTTGACCAGGCTACATCCCTAGCACCAGCCAAGTACAAAGACCAAGTCAAACAGTTGGCAGCCGAAACTCCAAAAACTCCGGAAACTCCCGAAATTCCCGAAACTCCCGAAGATTAGTGATGAGTAACCGACACAGAGTACTAACGCTAGTTACCCATGACTCGACCACTGAGGCAGTCTCGGACTAGTAATCAATACTTCCGCTCTTTCGGTTCAAACAAGGTCATGCTTACCGGTTTATATTGCAGGTCAATACCTGCGGATGAGTAAAAAGCTAGGGTGTGTTTGAGAAAATTGGGATCATCCCGTTGGGGATAATCCTCCCGGCTATGGGCACCCCGGCTTTCTCGTCGGTTCAGGGCAGATGTAAGAATGATTTCTCCGACTATCATTAAATTGCGCAGTTCCAAGGCTTCGATAATTTCCGTGTTCCAACAGTTGCCTTTGTCATCCAAATAAATTTGCTGGTACTGTTGTTTCAATTGTTCCAGTTGGTTTAACCCCTCCTCCATGGAAGCTTGGTTACGGAAAACGCCACAGAATTGGGTCATACAGTCTTGGAAGGCTTGACGCAACTGGTTAAGCCGTAAGGTGCCAGATTTTTCCACAAGGGCTTTGATTTTTGCCTGGGCTGCATTGAGGTAGGATTGCTCATCAATGTCTGGTAACTTCCGGTCTTGGACGTATTTTGCGATCGCAGCACCAGTTCTTTTGCCATAAACGACACATTCCAACAGGGAATTACTCCCGAGGCGATTTGCCCCATGAACAGAGATACAGGCTGATTCCCCAGCGGCAAAGAAGCCCTCAATTAACCCATCTTTACCACTATGGACTTGCCCATCGGTGTTGACAGGGATTCCCCCCATGGAGTAGTGGGCAGTTGGTCGTACTGGCATTGGTTGATGTACTGCGTCAATACCAAGCAAGCGATGGGCTTCTTCCCAGCAAAACGGAATCCGACTCATAATCTTGTCTTTGCCCATATGGCGCAGGTCAAGGTAAACAAAAGGTCCACCTGCACTGCCATCAGGATGAATTCCACGACCAGCTCTGAGTTCTAGGGTAATCGCTCTTGAAGTAATATCCCGGGGTGCCAGTTCCATTTGTTTGGGGGCGTAGTCGCTCATAAAGCGATCACCTTCTGAGTTAATCAGATAAGCCCCTTCCCCTCGTACCGCCTCAGAAATCAAAACCCCCACCGGATACAAGCCCGTAGGGTGAAACTGTACAAACTCCATATCTTCCAAAGGCACCCCAGCCAGAGCTGACATTGCCAGACCATCCCCAGTGGAGGCAAAGTCATTGGAGGTCGTATTAAATACCCGTCCATAACCCCCGGTAGCGAACATGACAGCTTTTGCCCGTACTACTTCCACCTTCGTGTCTAGGAGCTGGAACATAACCACCCCTTTTGCCTGACCCTCTTCCAAAATCAGCTGCATAACGTACCACTCATCGTAGAGTTTGACACCGTTATGCCGGAGATTGTTCACCAGTTCATGCAAAATGGCGTGACCCGTCTTATCTGCCGCGTAGCAAGTGCGCCGATGGGAATGACCTCCAAAAGCCCTCTGAGCAATCCGACCATCCGGTAAGCGGGAAAACAGCACCCCCATGTGTTCCAGCTCAATGACTACCTCTGGAGCCTCTTTGGTGAGGATTTCTACTGCATCCTGGTCTGCCAAGTAGTCAGACCCTTTAACCGTGTCAAAGGCATGGGCTTCCCAGCTATCGGACGCATCAACATTCTTCAGAGTAGCTGCCATACCCCCTTGGGCAGCCACCGAATGGGAACGAATTGGGTGAGTTTTAGCCACAAGGGCGACATCCAGCTTAGGCTCAGAGCGTTTAATCTCTAAAGCAGCGCGACATCCAGCTAATCCCCCACCGACAATAATGACATCGTGTTCTAGCATCTCGGTCGTATTATGGAATCCGAATTCCTATTTTATGCTCTAGGTTATAGCCTCTAGGCATCTAGCCTCTAGGCATCTAGCCCCTAGGATTCTGACAAAGAATGAAGCGCCCCTCATCAAGCACGGAGGCTCTCAACTCTCCTTCCCCGGGTTCTGAAAAAGCCGGGGATGGTTCGGATTCTCTTCAACCGGTCGCCTCAATCGGTTTCTGTCTAGGCGCTCTGCCGACCGCTGTTGATGTGGTTTCCTCCTCTTCCATCTGAGCAATTTCAATATGGTTTAACAATGTAGTCACGAAGGCAAAGAGCAGGAAGGGCAGAGATAGTACCAAAATCAGCCCGACAGTTGCCAGAGCGTAAATTTGGCGGTCAGCACTCCAAAGAGCTAAGGCTGAGGCGAGACTCAGGAAAATTACGATTAACCAAACCATAATTTGTCCATAAATGTCACCAAAGCTTAGGGTGCAGACAATGCGATATCGTTGTAAGTTATCCATGGCATCTCTTGACACATTTCTTTATTTTTGTGACATACTCCCGACGCTGACAAGCGCGGTACAGCGCGGGCTTCTTACCAACTCCAGCCATCGCTTCGGATACTCGGTAAGCTTTATTAACGACACGGGATGCCCCTCCGCGCCGGAACAATACAAGAAGTTCTAGAACCAAAGTACTGCAGGTGCGAGCCCGTTGGTGCGACCCAAGGCCGGGGAACCCGGCCTTGGGTCGCACCGCCACGCGAATTTAATTCGCCGACGGAAAGCGCACCTATGGAATTTTACCCATTCACAGATAACTCAAACTATCGAGTTTTTCTGAAGGTCACCCCATATTCTTTGTTGTCAAGGTTTAATTAGTAGGTGGCGATTAGCTCTTAATTTGATGTCCCTACTATACCTAGTATGTCACAGTTAATTGGCAAGCTCCGTTACGACCCTTGCCCCGCTGTCATCCTAGAGATGAAACCTTAGAATAGGGTCGCCTTAATCAATGAGTTTTAACCTTTTTCCGCATAGCCTGCCAACCATAAAGGCGACCCTATTCTTACGGTAACTTCAAGACACTTACCCTATCGGGTAAAGTGCGGGGCTTCTCGCGGTTTAGCTAAGCATATGCGTCTCATCCAGGTTTGGGGGATTTCTCAATAATTTTTAAGAGGAGCGCAACATCACTTTACATTTAGACCTTAGTCCTATGTATTTTGTGAGCCAAATTAAGCCAGATGGTATTGACTTTTGACCAATAACCAAAGAGCGCCCTCGGTAGGATTTGAACCCACGACCCAGGGATTAGAAATCCCTTGCTCTATCCACTGAGCTACGAGGGCATAGCTATATCATACATCAGAAAAAACTGTTTTTGCTTGGCTGGTGATCGGGTACCAGTCTCTGTGTGGCTAATACCTAGTCCTATCAAGGCGCTTTGGGGGTATTCACTCCTGTGTCGGTAAACCATAAACAACTATTATACCAATTTCAAACGGGACAGTCAAGGTCAAGGAGGAACAGGGAACTTAGGATCAAGCAACAATGGCTCCGGTAACAGAAAGCATTCCCCGTTAACCGTTGCCCGTTCCCCGTTCCCGATCTCAGGAGAGCCTTGGGCTTAAGTGGATAGCCACCACAATTATCGATTGCTTGTCTCAATTAGCGGTAAGACTCAAGGCACTTAGCTCGAACCCGAGTTAAGGTAGGTACATAGTCAGTGTCACTGATCAGAACTTAGTCAGACCCTGTCACAAGGATTCTGATCAGGAGATAGTGACTAGTACTCTGTCAAAATTGAATTGAGGGGTAAACTATACTTTTCCGGATTAGGCACGCTTTTACTAGGCATTAGGTATGACTTAACACCTTGCCACCGTGCCACCGTGCGACCTTGCCCTAACCCTCAAAACTAAATTGACAGAGTACTAGGGGGTTAGAACACTTCGTCAACAGCACCCCCTGACCCTGTCAGGAGTCATGTGCCAGTATCATGTTTATTTTGAAAAGGCAGGATGTTGAAATCTCTAGTATTCAGCACCCACAGAGGGAGCAGCAAATCCCGATTCTCAATTACCAGGGGCAAACCTTTCGCCTGCTCAGTGTATTTGGTTCCACTCAGGAAGAGGAAGCCATAGCTTTCTGGCGAGACCTCACCGATAATCGGGGCAAAGCTTGTGTATTGTTGGAAGAACCTGACCGCTACAGCGTTTGGGGAAAAATCCGTCTGGAGCAATTAGGCACTGAACCCAGCTCTGAGGGCACTAGGGTATCCTACATTCAAGCCTGTCTTTTGCTACTACAGACGGTGTATATGGATGTGGAAGACTTCTTAGGAGCTAGACAAGCTGGGTTGTTTCAGAAGGATATCGCCAAGATCTTGATAGATTTAAACTTTCCCCAGGTTGAATCGACCCAAGCTGTACAACAATTGCTCAAAATCGACCCCCTTACCAACTCTGATTTTCCTACCTGGGAAGAACATGATTTGATCACCCTGTTGCAAGAACTCTATCGCTTAGGTAAAGACTATTTTGGCAATACCAACTTTGCTCAGGGGGTTAGCGATATATTGCAGGATATGCCCCCTCAGGAGCAAACTCAGTTTATCAACTGGCTTAACAACTCTGATCTTGGTAATCTATGGCAATAATCTACAATTGAAAATAAGCTTAAGAATCATAGATATTTTAGCTGCCTAACCATAGTCTTATTGTGCTAGTCAGTGATAAGTGTGAAATTCCTTATGAGCAGCTCTGCAGAACGGTCATCAGGTAATCTATCCCCCCTCAGCAGCAATACCATCATCTATGGTGGTATTGCTTGGGCGATTATCTCCCTATTATTCTTCTTGCTGTTTGGGATTACATCCCCTGGGCAAGAAAGTCCATTTTGGTACCTGATTACTACCTACTTTTTAGAATGTATACCCTTCCTAGTAGCAAGTATTCTCTGTTTCAGAAATTGGCGTAGCCCTCAGATTGCCAGTGGACGAAATGTCTGGCTAGGACTTGGTCTGGGGAATCTGTTCTATTTGATGGGTGACTTGATATTCGGTGTGTGGGAGCTGTATTTTCACCTTAACCCTGATGTATCACTAGCAGATGTGTTTTACTTATCGTCCTACGTATGTCTTGGGGTAGGCATGTTTTTAGCAGTTATTCCCAGGCGCTTAAACTTAGAACTTTGGCAAGGGTTAACGATTGTAGCGATTGCCATAGTGGGGATGGCCTTAGCTGCTTTGCTGTTACTTGCCCCTTCCCTCGAATCCAGCACTCCTGAATCTGGTGATTTGATAATTGCGTATTCTATTTCTGACTCGACCACAGCAGTTCCGGTCAAGGACAATAATGCTATGGTCATCTCGGCAGAGCCATCTGAAATAACCAACTCTGAGGCAAATCAGAGTACCGATCATAATTCTCCAAGGTGGGCTATTGAACTTGACAACTCACTGAGTGCCTATTCAAACCAATTGACGACCCTCTACATTGCTTTCGATGTAATTCTGCTGATTATTGCCTCATCCCTACTGTTAGCGTTTTGGGGTGGACGTTTTTCCCAATCCTGGCAAATGATTGCCGCTGCCACATTTTGCCTGTACATTGCAGATATGTGGTTTAAGTATGCTGAGACTAGACCGAACTACGAAAGTGGCGGTTTACCAGAAGTCTTTTTTGTATTCAGTGGTGTATTGTTTGCAATAGGGGCTGCCCTGGAATATCAAATATCGAGCCGTTCCCGTCGTGGTTCACGCAGGCGAGCTGAAAAAGTAGCATGAGTCCAAGAAAACTATCTGATGTCGATAAACAGGACATCCTAGAACTATATCGACAGACAGCAGAGACAACTTCAACGCTGGCTGACCGTTATGGAGTTAGTAACTCCACCATTAGCCGTATCCTTAAGAGCAACTTGTTGGAGCCAGAATACGAGGCTCTAATCCAACAAAAGCGCTCTAATCGTACTGCTGATCATGTTTCCTCTTCTACTGTCAAAACGGCTAAGCCTGTGGTAGATTCAGCAGCTCAATCATCACTAGTTGGACTCGAAAATGAACCATTAGCAAATGAACCATTAGCAGAATCTATCAGTGATTTATTGACTTCAACCTCTACTGATGGACGTCGGCGGCGTAAGCGTTCCTCTGTGGCTACTCAACCACCAGTGGAGGAAGAGGAGCAACATACCCAACTGCAACTAGATATTACCACATCAGGTTCAGATGAAGATAAGTCTGTTGATGACCAAGATGAATTCTTACCTGAGGATAAGGGACTAGCAACTAGGAGATTCGCTGAGTTGCTGGACGAAGATTTAGGGGATTTGGATCAAGATGATGATTTAGAGGATTTGGATGACCTAGATGATCTAGATGACCTAGATGACCTAGATGATCTAGATGACCTAGATGAAGATTGGGACGATGACTTGCCAGATCCTGAGATTCACGAATCCATCAGAACCTCTGTGGCTAAAAGCGGTTCTTACATTGAAATTTTGCCCCTCTCGGAAGCTTCTCTTCCTAAAACCTGCTATTTGGTAGTCAGCCGAGCGGCGGAGTTAATTGCTCGCCCTCTGAATGAGTTTAGCGACCTCGGACAAATTCCTGACGAAGAAGTTCAAGAGACAACCTTGCCAGTATTTGAAAACCATAGGGTAGCACGGCGTTTTTCTAACCGTTCTGAGCGAGTCATCAAGGTTCCTGATGCTCAGATGCTTCAGAAGACCTCTTCCTATTTGCAAGCTAAAGGAATTACCCGATTATTAATTGATGGTCAGGTCTATTCTATTTAATATCAAGTCCCCTGGCTTCTGGGTGAGGGACTTTCGCCCTTAGGGTTTTAGGGAGTCGGGAGTCGGGAGTCGGAATTCCCCCTACTGCTGGCGGAAGGGTGGGAGGGGGGAAGCAAATGGAATGTACTTCATAAGTATTTGAAACGCTATAACTATTGATATAACTTACTTGATATAACTTAAGCGCTTTGAGCGAGGGCAAATAGTTGGTCAGCTGTGGACTCAATCAGCTCCCGTTTAACTAGTCGGTAACGCCAAGATTCTGGTATCCCTTGATATCCATAAAATGCCCCTGCCAATTGTCCGTAAACTGCCCCGGTGGTATCAGCATCATCACCCAAGTTGACGGCTAACAGACAGCCTTCCCGAAACGAGCTACTGTGCTCAAAGGCCCATAACGCGGCTTCTAAGGATTTGACTACATAACCTGTCCCCTTAATTTCTGGGGGCTGGCGGTATTTGAAGGATCCTGTGGCAATTTCGTGTATTTCCCCAACCATTGGGTTTTCTTGCCAGTATTGAGGAATGGGGCAATAGAGTTCCGAAAGCAGTTCTTCTTTGCTTACTCCATTAACTGCTCCCACTAGCAGGGCCCCCAAGTAGCGACAAGCATCGACAGCGGTTGCTACTCCATGAGTGGTGCGTGAACTATCACCAGATTTCTCGATCGCTTCTCTGGGTTTTTTAGCATAAAACAAAGGCACAGGAGCCAAGCGCATGATAGACCCATTACCAGCACTACGGGGAGCTGTGGAACCACAGTAAGGGTTTTGGGTTATTTGAAATTGCTGCAAGGCTTGGGATACTGTGTTTCCAATGTCAAAACACTGACCTGTGCTGCTGAGATAACCTTCTCGGGACCATCGCAGATACTGCTGTAATTGATCAACTGGATCAAACCCCTGTTGCTCAATCAAACTATGGGCTAAACACAGAGCCATGGATGTATCATCAGTCCAGTAGCCAGGCTTCAAACCAAAAGTCCCACCACCCACCATATCTTGAATCGGGGTAAAAGAGCCTGGTGGCTTAAACTCTAAAGTAGTACCGACTGCATCCCCGACAGCCAATCCTAAGAGACTGCCACGGTAACGGTTAATTAGCTCCATGAGATAATTCCTCCTGTGACATACTCCCACACTGACAAGCACGGTTCAGTGTGGGCTTCTTACCAACTCCACCCAACGGTATCGGCTTTCGCCGACGCGGGGCGCGTTCGGATACTCGGTAAGCTTTATTAACGACACGGGATGCCCCTCCGCGCCGGAACAATACAATAATTTCTATTTTTAATTAGTAGGTGGCGGTTAGCTCTTAATTGATTTTCCCTACTACATCTAGTATAGACGATATTCAATTGTAATTGTTTCCTTATTCCATGCAATAAGAGCGCAAAATTCATCCCATAAGACGCGCGCCTTAGATAGGGTCGCTTTACTACATGCATATTTAACCCTTTTACGCATAACCGACTAACCATAAAAGCGACCCTATCTTACGGTAACTTTAAACACTCATGCTGCGCATTGAGATGTGGGGCTTCTTTTGCTAGAAGCTAATCCATCACCTCTGCTACTCTAGTGTTGGTGTTTTTTGCATCTTCGCGGTTAATCAAAATCCTGATTAACCCAACACCTCACCCGGAGCTTGTTCAACCCATGAAACCGTTACTCAGACTCTGGCCTATAGCCTTGGTAAATAGACTGGTTTCCTTTCAGCAAACCATTAAACATCAGGGTTGGTGGATTTTGCTATTTGTGATCGGCATGATAATTCCTCTATGCCAGCTTTCCCCATCCTACGCCAGTAGTACCTTTAAGGATGTCCCAGAGAATTATTGGGCACAGCCGTGTATCACCAAACTAGCACAACAAAATATTATCAGGGGTTACCCAGATGGTACCTTTAAACCGAATGCTCCGATCACCAGAGCTGAGTTTGCTGCACTGCTTCTGAAGGCTTTCCCTAGTGCTCCTCAAGTGCGCACTGACCAAAAATTCGTGGATGTACCAACTAATTACTGGGCTAATCAGGCTATTCGTAATGCTGATAAAACGGGATTTTTGGCTGGCTATCCTGGTAGAGTTTTCCGGCCTAAGCAAAATATCCCTCGTGTCCAAGCCTTAGTATCTTTAGCGAGTGGATTGAAGTATCAACCGGTTAACCCTTCCGTAGAGACTTTAAAGGCAGCGTTTACTGATGCTACGGCAATTCCGAACTATGCCCAAAATGCGATCGCAGCAGCTACGGAAAATCAGATTGTGGTCAATCCCCCTAATGTGAAGCAATTCAAACCTAACCAACAAGCTAGTCGAGCTGAGGTAGCTGCTTTCTTGTGCCAAGCTACCCAAACCACTGGATTGATTCCTAATCAATACATTGCTAAGGTTGAGCCACCAACTCCTGGTTCTACTGAAGCGGAGTTAAGGGGGGTATGGCTGACAAATATTGATAGTCAGGTACTGTTTTCTACTACAGCAGTAACGGATAGCCTAGAAAAACTTAAGGAGCTGAACTTTAACACGGTATATCCTACAGTGTGGAATTGGGGTTATACACTATATCCGTCTCAAGTAGCTAAACGGGTAGTGGGACTGGAAGCACGAATATCCACGGAGTTAGAAAAAGACTTATTTGACCCAGAAAAGGGGGTACAGGGAGGACGAGATGTTCTCAAAGAGATTGTCGAGGTGGGACATGACAATGGTTTGAGAGTTATTCCCTGGTTTGAATTTGGCTTCAAAGCACCTTCTTATTCTGAATTAGCCAAACGCCACCCAGATTGGCTGACCCAAACCAAAGATGGGGTCAAGACTCAAACTACTAAAGGATTAGAACCAGAGGATGAAAGACTACAAGAGATTGTTTGGCTCAATCCTTTTAAACCAGAGGTACAGCAATTTATTCAAGATTTAGTTATCGAAGTTGTCAACAACTATGATGTTGATGGGATCCAATTCGATGACCACTTTGGCTTGCCAGTGACCTTTGGTTACGATGATTTCACAGTAGAATTGTACAAAAAAGAACACCAAGGTAAATCTCCCCCCACTGACCCAAAGGATGAGGAATGGGTACGGTGGCGAGCAAATAAAATTACGGATTTCCTAACCAAGCTGTTTCGAGCAGTTAAAGACAGTGTTGAAGACAGTAACAATGATGTGATTATTTCCCTATCTCCCAATCCCCAGCGTTTTTCTTACCAATTCTTTTTAGCTGATTGGGCAACTTGGGAACAACGGGGTTTGGTAGAGGAACTAATTGTCCAGATTTATCGAGATAATTTCAGCACTTTTATCTCGGAATTAGACAAGACAGAAGTCAAAAGAGCACGGAGTCATATTCCGGTAGGAATTGGGATTTTAAGTGGTCTCAGAACTCGTTTAGTTCCGGTATCACAAATTCAGCGGCAAGTGGATGCTGTCCGACTGCGGGGATTTGCTGGTGTGTCGTTTTTCTTCTATGAAACCTTGTTGAATATGAGTGATGAACCAGCTTCTGAGCGTCAGAGCGGTTTTGAGGTCATGTTTCCTGAGTTCGTGAAAGCACCAAATATAGAGGATTGGAAGAAATCGAATTGAGCCGTTGCTGAATTGAAGTCTGTTGCTATAAACGCTATTTTCTATTAGTTTACCACAATTTAATTATTTTTCGGAGATGTCTAGTCGTCGGAGTATATATCGAAATCATATCAATCGATTCTATCCCTCCTACATGCTAAATGGAAACTCTTCGATTTGCCGAAGGTAAACCCGAAGCAACTGGCTGTCTGGGGACGCGCAAGTAATACCAGACTTAGCAAGTCCCTTAACAGTATTTTCGCAATCCAACTTTGACGTGAAAGAGGATGCCTCTAAATAGGTTAGCTGAGTTCCAGGAATTTTTTTCGTTAAAAACGGCAAGATGGGACTTAAAACATTTTCTGGGGAACTCAAGATCACATCCCGCATTTTTGATTCCCAATCGGGATAGTCTATTTGCTCGATAAGGTAGCCGAGAGAACGAATGAGATCGACTAGCTCCCCTATCTGCAAACACTGAGGATTGACTAAGTGGAAGCTTTTTCCTAGGGATTCTTTCTGCCTAGATAGATAAACAATGGCTTGACTAACATAGTCTACTGGTGTCAAATCGAATTCAATATTGAGATCGGGAGCAATGCCTTGCTCGACAAAGCTCTTGAGCAGGCGACCTAAGGTTTGCTCGGCATTAGATGCGCCAGTTTTACTGTGCCCGCTAATCGTCCCTGGTCGGTATATACTAACCGGAATACCAAAAGAATGTGCGGTTTTCAACAATTTTTCTGCTACCCATTTACTTTGAGCATAGCCTCCATAGACTACTTCACAATCTTCCAGAGGGTCTTCTTCTCGAATGGATGGCTTGTTGAAATACCCTGTTGACTTAAAAATAGCGGGTGAAGAGATAAAATGGACGGACTTGAGTTTGATTTGACTGGCTAATCTCAAGATTTCCTGAGTTCCTCCCACATTGGCTGCTCGCATAGCTGTGTAGGGATAGGCTAAATTCAAGAAAGTGGCAGAATGATAGATAATATCGATTTCCCGCGCTAGCTCCTCGAACTGTTGGTCGTGTAGTCCCAAAAGTGACTGGGACAAATCCCCTATCACTGGAATAATCCGGGAGTTGAAATTTTCATATTCCAGTAAATAGCGATCTAGGTTGTTGGTAATTTTCTGCTTGCCTTCAGCAGTAGTCTTACAGCCACGAACCAGGCAATAAATCCTGGCTTGGGTTTGTCTGAGGAGTTCATCGAGTAAAAAAGCACCGAGAAATCCCGTTGCTCCAGTCAATAAAATAGCATTGGGTTCGGAATAATACCCAACAGAAGTAAAGTTCGGTTTGATGGTGGGATCTAGAACGGCTTCTGAAAGCAACTCTTCCACAGTCATGCTTTCAATCCCTGCAGCCTCTTCTGAGTTGCTGAATTTATCGATTGCTTCAGCCATGTTAGCTACTGTGGGTGCTTCTAACAAGGTGCGTAGGGGGAAATCAACTCCAAAAGCGTGTCTTACTTGGAAAAGGAGCCGAATTGCTAGCAGAGAATTTCCTCCTAATTCAAAGAAGTTGTCCCTCAGGCCAATTGGATGGATGTGTAAAACCTGACTCCAGAGTTGGGCTAATTTTGTTTCTAGTGAGGTACGGGGTGGGACAAATTCTTGCTCTAAAATAGGTCGTTCGGGATTAGGTGCAGGGAGCGATCGCCTGTCTAACTTACCATTAGGGGTTAGGGGCAACTCGTCTAAAACCACAAATGCGGCAGGAAGCATGTATTCTGGCAGCTTTGCTTGGATAAGTCTTCGCAATTCTGGCACAATTTCTATCCGAGATTCTTCACCCACAGTGCTGACAATATAAGCGACTAAGCGCTTGTCACCCGGAATATCTTCCCTAGCAATTACTGCGGCTTGTCTCACCACAGGGTGTTGAGTAAGTACTCCTTCAATTTCCCCTAGTTCAATGCGGAAACCGCGAATTTTTACCTGATGATCGCTACGACCGAGTAACTCAATATTACCATCGGCAAGATAGCGAGCTAAGTCTCCTGTTTTGTATAATTTTGACTTTTGACTTACTCTTCGAGAAGCCGCTTTCGCGTCTATGACTTTTGAATTTTCAAAGGGGTTGGTGATGAATTTTTCTGCTGTTAATTCTGGGCGGTTGAGATACCCCCTGACGAGATAGTCTCCGCCTACGTAAAGTTCCCCAGTTTCTCCTCTGGGAACGGGTTGCATTTGCTGGTCTAAAATATAAATTGGCAGGTTAGCAATCGGGCGAGTTATAGAAAAGTTACGCGGTTCTGGTTCTGGTTGACAGTTCCAGGAGCTAACAACAATGGTTTCAGTAGAGCCGTAGATTTCAATTGCTTCGCAATTGGGAAGGCTCTCCCAAAAGCGTTGTTTGAGAGCAAAGGGAAATGCTTCCCCACCTACAAAGATTCGTCTGAGATTCCTGCAACTCTTCAAGCCCGGATCTTCCAGGAAAATCGAGAGCATAGAGGAAACAAAATAAGCAACGGTAATTTGCTCTTGGGCGATTAGCCGAACTATGTAAGCACTATCTTTTTCACCGTCTGGTTTTGCTAAAACAACGCAAGCTCCAGCCATTAGAGGCCAAAATAACTCCCAGCGACTGGAAACATCAAAGCTGAGAGAGGCTTTGTGCAAAACGCGATCGCTTTTCTGATAGGGAAAAGTCTCTTGAAGCCAGCCCCAGCTTTGACAAACCGCTCTATGGGGCATCATTGCCCCTTTTGGCTTTCCGGTTGACCCAGAAGTATAGGTAATGTAAGCTAAGTTTTCTGCTCCAACCCTACCGACTGGGTTAGTATTGCTTTCTACAGCTATTTTCTGCCAATCTGTATCCAAGCAAACTAGATGTCCTTGATATTCGGGAATTTCCGCCACCAATTTCTGTTGCGTCAACAGCACTGACACCTGGGTATCATGGAGCATGAACTCCAAACGCTCGCTCGGATAGGATGGATCTAAGGGCACATAAGCCCCCCCTGCTTTAAGAATCCCCAAAAGTCCGATCGCTGTATGGATAGAACGCTCCACACAAATCCCCACAAGGGTTTCCGGTTCTACACCTAAGGAGCGCAAATAGCTGGCTAACTGGTTCGCTTTGCCATTAAGTTCTCGGTAGGTTAACTGCTGGTTGTCACACACAACCGCAATAGTATCAGGTGTTCGTTCTACCTGGGCTTCAAATAACTGAGGTATGGTATTCATATACTTTGAGGTTTTGGGTGTTAGGTATTAGGTGTTAGGTGTTAGGTGTTAGGTGTTAGGTGTTAGGTGTTAGGTAAAACACCAATTCTTCCGATGACCTAATTTTTCTTATTATCCTTGAGTTTTTCGATCAGAATGTTGAGCATTCTTCCTATTTCATCGCTTAGCTCTAAAACAGGTTGTAACTCCGAGTTTTTAAGATAAGATAATCTACCAGTAATTAGCAAATGTGTTTCCAATTCTTTCAGAGATCCATTAGCTATGGAGAGATGATGGATATAGTCTCCCAAATGCAGTCTCCCTTTCCCCTCAGCGATGTTAGCTGGAATTGAAACGGCAGCTCGTTGAATTTGGCTGCTCAGTCCATAAATCTCAGTTTTTGGTAACTTAGAAGTAAGTTGGTAGCATAGTACAACCAAGTCCATTGCCCGATTCCAAACCTTTAAGTCTCGATAACTCTTAACTTCGATCACCTGGATCACCTTTTTCGTTTAGTCATTATCTAAAGCCCAACATCTAACACCCAAAACCTAACACCTAACACCACTTCTCTGATGCACTCTAGCGCACGTATGAGGCTCCATTAATATCAATGTTGGTTCCAGTTGCCGAGGGGACTTGTCCGGATAAGAGGAAAACCACCATGGCAGCAATTTCCTCTGGCTGGGCGATTCGCTGTAGGGGAATACCTGATAATATCTCAGACAGAGGATAGTTTTGGGTAAATTCCGCAGTCATCTCGGTATCAACAAAGCCGGGACAAATAGAATAGGCTAGTATGCCATCAGCCGCGAAGTTTCGAGCAATACTTTTAGTGAAATTACTCAGTGCTGCTTTGGAGGCTGCATAGTGCATACACTCTGGGGTGTCACCACGATGAGCTGCACGACTGGAAATATTGACAATAATTCCTCCTCCCTTGGACTTAAAGTGTTCTATGGCGCGTCTGGTGATGGAACTAACAGCAATCAGGTTAACTTGAAGAGTTTTGAGCCATTTTTCTTCCCAGACTGAGGGATTATCATCCAAGCTGAGTTCGGTCATGATGGCGGCATTATTAACAACACCATCAATGGCATATCCCAGATTAATAATTTCCTCCACTAATTCTTGTCCTGCTTGGGGCTCGGATAAGTCTTTTTGAATTACAACACAATCCGTTTTTGCTTCGGATGCTA
This sequence comes from Moorena sp. SIO3A2, assembly GCF_010672265.1. Taxonomy (NCBI): domain Bacteria; kingdom Bacillati; phylum Cyanobacteriota; class Cyanophyceae; order Coleofasciculales; family Coleofasciculaceae; genus Moorena; species Moorena sp. SIO3A2. The sequence goes on along the minus strand of NZ_JAAHHC010000006.1, from coordinate 2,102 downwards.
ACTTCTGGGCTGGCTCAATATGGGAATTACAGTGCACCACAACTCGTGCTTCTGACCCAATAAGATGTTCGGCGATGGAGTAGCCGATTCCTGTTCCTGCTCCTGTTACCAGAAATGTTTTTTCTGCGATCTTGATCATTGCATTAGTTCCATTAGGTTAAGATTCAGGATTTCTGGCTAGGAAAGAAATCTGGTTTCCAATCCGCAGGCACTTCTCCCACTTCGTTCTTAAAATCGTGAAAGCTGTTCGGCGAAGAAATGGCTATAAAGTGTAGGTCATTGCTTGATTCATTCCTAATTTGATGCAGCGCTCCCGGAGATATTAGTATGCCATCACCCGAATTAAGAACATGTGTTGTGTTCTCAATTACTATAGATGCTTCACCCTCAAGTATAAAGAAAAACTGTTGGGCAACTTCGTGGTAATGTTCTACTCCCCTGCTGTTGGGAGGCATAATTTCCTGTGCAACGGTTAAATTGTCATTGGCTAATAAATGCCATCCTTGACAGCCAGTTCCCCATTGAAAATTTTCGGCAGTAGCTTTATTGATGATCTTTGCGTGGTTTGACATTGCTTTTTTCTCTTAAATCTAAAGTTACTTTAGCATGAGCAAAACTTAGGAGTTTACTCATGCTTTCTTGGCACGGATAAAATATAACTGCTGATAGAGATTGCCCTCTTCTTCTAGAAAGGGGGAGGGTTCTCCTTCTAGATCTGCTAGTTTTTGATAGCTTTGGACAAACTCTGTGTGATAGTTAGCTAAGGCAACATTAATTCTGTGGACAACAGCCCAATTGGCATCACCCCGCTCTTCCCAGTTAATAGAATAGTCTAAAGGATTGTCACTATCGCTTTCAATTCCTTTTCCCCAGTATTTTTCCATTAACCTATGGGTTAGTCTGGGGCCATTTTTACTGGTGGCGATGAAGAGAATTTCCCCTCCTGGTGCCAGGTAGGAACTACCTTGGGTAATTAAAGTGTCCATTACTAGTCTGCCGCGATCGCCATTGCGGTTCCATTCTTCACCCCGAAATTGGTCAGCAAACTTCAGCCTTGCTTGCAATTTTTCCTCCGTATCAGGTAGTGCTGGCGGGTTGAGATAAATGCGATCAACTTTCCCTTCAATCTCTCGATTCCCTTGAATTGCAGCAAAGCAGTTAGACTCAAAACTTTGGAAATCTTTTGGGTTAAGACCATTCAATGCCCAATTGCTTCCTTGCAGGGTAACGGCATAAGGGTTTAATTCCGTGCCAATTACCTGAGCTGCACCACCTTTTCCGGCGACTATGCCAAACATGCCTAAGCCACCAGCAAAATCCATCACCACCTTGCCCCTACAATCATCAGCAGCTACTAGCTCACACATTGTGAGGGAAAATAGTGAAGAAGGTGTCCAAGCATTAGGATGGCTTTCTAGTAAAATATCTAAGTCATTACTGAGATGATATTTGACAATCGTGCCCGCCTCTAAAGACTGATAATCAATGTTACTGTCCGAGTCGTAGGTAATAATTGTTTTTTGTGTACAGAAATCTTTGTCTGTTTCTAAATTCAGATCTGGAGTTTTCATTAATTCTATTTGTCTTCGGTAAAGCTACACTAATTGGAAAGTTTCAACTGTTTTTTCTAGGTAATAATATGCTAGAATTTCGCAAAATTCACTGTAATAAAATAGTTGTATGCCCAAATCCTCCATTTGATTAACTTCTTGGTAAGTGGGAGTACGATAATATGTTCTTTTACTAAGATCCTGTTTTACATCCCAAGAAAAAGGAAAAGAATATCCTTGAGCTAACTCATCGATGTATTCTAAAAATATTTGGGCACCCTTTTTGTAAATTAAACATAAATTTTTTAGATAGCTGTAGTTTTTATTAAGATCTACAGAGTAAGCTCCTATGATGCTACCTGTATCAATTCCTTCCTCAACAATATGTAAAGTGCCGTAAAGAGATTTTCCTTCAGCCATATCCCCTGGGGGGGCGACGAAAATAGTTATAAAGCAGACAGGACAAGCGATTTAGCTCTCATTCCTCGTAAATAATACTTCCATTTATTACGATTAAGTCTCATTAATTCTCGTACTAAATTAATACACTCA
>NZ_JAAHHC010000059.1:542-36585 GCF_010672265.1 Moorena sp. SIO3A2 | reverse complement strand
CTTTGTACAAAGATGGCCTTCCTTTGATGAAACGACTAATTCAAGCTCGTTGCTCTATTACTGCTCCTCCTACTCTTCCGATACCTCTCTAAACCTGACCAAACGTCTTTCCAAAAGAGCCACACCCAAATCATTTGTCAAATCACTGCACTTCTTAAAAACTAGCTCCAACTCCGGTATCATCTGCCTTCTGCCTTCTGCCTTCTGCCTTAAAGCAGTCCATTTCTTTCACGAATCAGATAGGATTGCTATAGTATTTAGCGATGCAGTGGCCTGACGGGGGTTTCCAGCAAAACCGTACTGCATCGCTTTTATTGTGCTTTCAAATTTACAGCAGTTTTCAATACGGGATTAAAAACCGCTGTATGATTAAATTCAAGACTTTTCTAAGATATAAATAGCTCTTGGAGATGAAGGAAGCAATTCATCACGCTGATAGTTAGCATATTCTTCTACCAGTCGAAAGCCAGTTAAATGAGCTTGTAAGCGGATTTCATTGGGTAGGACAATTCCTGTTTTTCTAGGATGACTAAAGTGAAAACAACTCTCCTTTGATGAGACCAAATATTGCAGTATTGTCATCTGATACATTCCGATCGGGTCGTAGCTTCGATCCTCAGTCATTTTTACAAAGTTTCCATCAGGTAACTGACGGCTACGGGTAATCGTTCGACGATATCCCCCTTGCAGATAATAACCAGGATTATCAGTAATAATTAAAAGACGTGCTCCAGGTTTTAAATGTGTTGAGATACATTGAAATGCGCGGTAGCGATCCTCTACTTCTGATATCTCACCCAAAACTTCCCCTGATAAGAAAGCAAAATCAAATTGCCGTTTCAGCTCAAAACGACGGATATCCCCATGAATCAGTTCAAGCTGTCCTTTTTTTAACCAATCACTCAGGTTAACTCGTGCCTGATTGAGCATTCCTGCATCAATTTCAATCCCTGTGACTTGAGCTCCTTTTTCCAGCAGGTGAATGCTGAACCGTCCCGAACCGGAAGCTAATTCTAAAACCTCCATACCAGGAGAAATATAAGAGAGGACAAACGCCTTGTAGTCCTCTGGTAAACTAATCAGCACATCGTAAAGCTCTCCACTAGAGTATTGAGAACGCAATCCACGGCAAGCAACAAATCGCTGTAACCCTAAAAATGGATTAGTATTTTTCCTCGTTAGGGGATCTTCCTCCAGCATTAATCCGGCAGCAGCAAAGCTTAACAGAATTTCTGAGCGCGTAAGGATCGCAGTCTTCTCCATCTTCTCCTTACCATCAGAATGGTGACGAACACCACCAATCCAATCCACCGTAACTGGTTTTGTGATCTGGTCAATTACCTCAACACCATCATCCCAGTGTCTTTCCATCAAACCTAAATTGGGTGGATCAACTACCATCACAACAATCCGTCCATCAGGACCCAATGTCTGTGCTAGGGTGACAATTTTTTGATAGCGTTCTTCTACCTGATGCACGCTGTCTAAAACACCGGGAAGCAGAATCAAAAGGTCATAGTACTGTTTTTGTCCTTCTAGGGAAGTGAGATCCTCAATTTGTTCATAGGTGCATTGCGCAGCAGATTCTCCGAGAGGGTTCCATTTTTGGGCTAATAAAGCAAAGACTTCCTTTGCCTGTGAGCCAATTACCCCTACCGGACCATTGACTCGTAGATCTGCTAAACCATTAACTAGATCGTCAGTGTTAATAAAATTCATGTTCACCTCTGTGATTGTTAATTATTAAATGACTTGACCAATGACTTGACCCCAAGGCAAGCCGATCGAAATTCTCCACTCATCGACTCGACCCTAATTTGAATCACTTAACCATGAATACCAAATCTGCTTGGTCATTACCCCTTGATCAAAATCCACCAAATCTTTTTATACCAGTAATCTAGGGCTATGGGCATGTCTGAGGGTATGGGGACAGGATGTTGGTATAAGTGAATTCTCAAACAGATAATCCTTAATCTAAAGCCATTTTTATATTTTATACATTTTCAGTTTCAAACTTTTCTCTGAATCCTTTAGGAAGTAACCGTGGCACTCCTTAAAGACTTGCGGTTTATCCAGACACTAAATAAATAGTGTCCCGAATACTGTTGCCAAATAAACACTATTATTGTTCGATACAAAATTCCTCTATAAATTGAGGAATTTTGTAGGGATAATACTTATTGATTTTGAAAAGCCTTTAGGACTTTTAAATTAACCCACGTTTCCCTAATTTCAGGCTTGATGCAGCATTTTATCAAATTGAAAACACCATCACATTAATATTGTATGAAGATTTTTTACATTTGTGCGACATTGTGTTTATTATAATTCAATAGCGACTCTATAACATATAGTGGTGCAACATGTTTGGATTAACACTTTAACAAGTAGAACATGGTAAACCCAAATTAAGTGACAGCTTAATTTTATTTTAAGTTTTAAGTTAAGTAATTTAAACATAATTTAATCTAAATTTTAACCATTTCATAGGTGCGACCCGAACGCGCCCCGCGTCGGCTTTGCCGATAGGTGCGACCCAAGGCCGGGTTCCCCGGCCATTGGAAAGCCCACCTATAGCGAATTTAATTCTTAATGGGTCAAGGGCACCTAAAACTTTAAAATGTCCATTTTGTCAATATATCTAAGACTATAAATCACAATTCTTATGATTATGATTATTTTTATATAAATGATGGAAATTTAACATTTTGGGTACTTTTAAGGTCTGAAAACTTCTGTGAGCCAAGGAAAAATGTCAATTACCTCAAAATGCCTGAAACCCTTATAAATCCTGAATTATCTACGCCTTCAAGGTGAATCCCCTTTCCAATCTGGGGTGATCGGTTATTTGATGTTAAGATTTTTTTGTCAAAGTGCCAAAATATCACATCTATTCAAGTTTTTCAATTATTCTGGAAACTTTTTGTGTTAAGCTTGTGTTAAGTTTGTGTTAAGTTTAACATTTTTTTTATGTTTAAAAGTCCAATTATTTAATCATGCTGTGATAAAATTATCTGGAGTGAAAAAAAATTGGTAAGCGCAATAAAAATTGATATGAAATGTAATCGATATAAAGGATTATGACCATAATAAACCTTAGTTATTAGTGCTATTTAAAGTTAAAAATAGTACGTATTACACGGCATTTTTATTGATTATTGCCCTTACCCTGTGCAAAAAAAGTAAAAACAGTGATCTCATGACCAAGATTAATCAAGGATCATCAAAAACGGCTGAGGAATGGTGTGGCACTACTACAGAAATGCCCTGGCACCAAGGGGTCAAAAAAATCCCAGTCTTAGATAAAGAAAGACTAGATTCACCAACTACAATCGATAGCCAGGCTCTGCGCGAAATTGATCAGGAATATCTATGTTGGGGGGATACTGTTCACTATCAAGAGCGACCAATCATTGTAACTGGTTGTAAGGGGGGATTGGTTTTCGACGATGAGGGTAAATCCTATATCGATACGGGAATGTGGCACTCAAGTTGTAACTTTGGCTATCGCAATCCAGAGATTGAATCAGAGGTTACTAAACAACTCCATACATTACCTCAAGCCAATGGCGACTTTCTACATCGTGAAAAATTATTAATCGCCAAACAAGTAGTAGATGCGATGTATGAAAGAACAGGTGTCAAAGGCCGAGTATCTTTTAATGTGGGCGGCGCACTTGTGGTGGAAGATGCCCTAAAGATTATTCGTAAGAACACCCGCAAGAATAAAGTAGCTGTGATGATGGGTGGTTATCATGGTCGCTCTCTTGGTACTCTCAACCTTTCGAGTAGTCATCGATATCGACAGTATTTTAATGAGTTTTCAGAACGGGCAGTTATGTTTCCGTTTGCTAACTGCGCTCAGTGTTTCTATGAAAAGGAACCAGAAACCTGTGACTTATACTGCGATCGCATGATTCGGAAGGCATTTTCCAACGAATTTTATGGCATCGCAAGTGAAACCAGTTCAGAGGTCGGTGCTATAGTTGTAGAACCTTGTCAGGGACGAGGCTACACCATCCCACCCACGGATTTCTTTAAAGGGTTTATCAGCGAGTTACGAGAGCACGGACTTCTTGTATTTGATGACGAAATTCAAGTTGGGATGTACCGTACTGGTAAATTATTTGCCTTCGAACATTTTGGGTTTGTGCCAGATATTATTACTTTGAGCAAATCCTTCACCAATGGTTTGAGTCCAGTTAGCTTAGTCTGGGCGCGAGAAGACCTAGTAGCACCAGACTTTTTCACTCCTGGACACGCTCACAGCAATTTTGCTAACCATCCTCTCGGAACTGCTGCTGCTTTAGCAACATGGCGTTATATGCTGGCACAAGACTACGAAACATCAGTACCAGCAAAAGGTTTGTACTTTTTGACCAAACTACAGGAACTCCAAGCCCGTCATTCCTGTGTTTATAGTGTAGATGGACTGGGACTGTTACTTAACATGGTTTTTGCTGATGAAAAGGGTATACCTTACAAAGGGTCTGCCAAACTAGCAGCAACCATTGCTCAAGACAATGATTTTATTTGGAAAGATCAGAGTTGGCGCATGATTCTCCAAACCGGAGGATACGACCTGAACGTTTTGAAATTTGCTCCTTATCTTGATATCAGCTACGAAGAAATTGATTGCACTATTGGTGTTTTAGACCAAGTGCTACACAAGCTTGATATCCTATTATGTCCAACCGCTGAAACCTCAGGAGCTATTTAATGAGAGCAGCAGTTTTATCCAAAGCAAATCAAGTAGAAATTCGCGAGTTTCCTGAGCCTAGCAAGACTCAAGATAATGAAGTAATTGCTAAGGTAGAATTTGTGGGAGTCTGTAAAACAGACCAGCAACTAACCGCAGCAGGCTTAGATAAAGACTGTATTCTTGGTCATGAAGTAGTCTGTAGCTTGCCTAATCAAAAAGGTCATTTTGCCCTCAATAATGAGATTTCCTGTGGAAAATGTAGTTATTGTTTAGAGGGATTAACTAGTCACTGCCTCAATCTCCAAGAACTTGGAGTAAATGAACATGGAGGATATGCTGAGCAAATTTGTGCTCCTAGAAATTCCTTACATCCTTTTGAATTCTCTAATCCAACTTTAGGGGTGCTGATTGAGCCGTTAAGTTGTGCAGTAAGAGGAGTAAAACGGATTATAGCTGGTGTTAATCTATTAGCTACTTCACACCCTAAAGTGTTGGTGATTGGGGGAGGGATTTCAGGTACTCTAATTACCTACCTCCTCAATCATTCCCCCAACTTCAAGGGAGAGATTAAAGTTTACGATATCACCAAAGAGCCGCTCCCTTGGCTAAACAAATTGGGAATTGAACGGATCCAAGTTCCAGAACCAAACCAGGCACACGTGGTGGTGGAATGTTCTGGTTCACCAGGGGGTCTGGCTACAGCACTGGATCTTGTTCGTAAAGGGGGTTTAGTCTGTATCTATGGTGTTCCTAAACCAGGGATTTCTTTACCGATTTCTCCCCATGAGTTATTTATGCGAGAGATTGCGGTAGTGACATCTTTTGCTGGTGCTACAGACGAAACCATTGCGGCTGCGATCGCATCCATCAAGGGCGACGAGGCATTCTTTGAACAACTGTTGGGTCGGTTTATCCCTCTAGAGAAGCTTCCTATAGAATTGACTAATTGGAGTCCACAGCCTGGAACCCGAACTGTTGTAGATCTCGACGCTTGAGGAAGATTCTGATGCAGGATGTAGCTGTGATCTTTGATATGGATGGTTTACTAATTGATAGTGAACCGTTTTGGTCTAAGGTAGAAATCGAAGTCTTCAATGACCTTGGCATTCCCATGAACGAGAGTATGTCTTCTCAAACAATGGGTTTGCGAAACGATGAGGTGGTCAAGTATTGGTATGCTCGATTTCCTTGGACTGGTATGAGCCAAGCTGAGGTATGTCGAACAATGATTGCTCGGATGAGTGACCTATTGATGACCATGGGACAACCGATGCCAGGTGCAATTGAAACCGTAAACTTGTGTCGGGAATTAAACTTACCCCTAGCCCTAGCCACGTCATCTCCCATCGGTCTAATTGATACAGTACTCAAACGGCTCGATTTAAAGGATGCCTTTGATGTGATTACATCAGCAGAAGCCGAGGAATTTGGTAAACCCCATCCAGCAGTATATCTCACCGCTAGCCGTCGTCTGGGTATAGAACCAACCAAGTGTGTTGCCTTAGAGGATTCGGTTCGTGGCGTGATTAGTGCCAAAGCTGCCAGCATGGCATGTATTGCAGTTCCAGCACCAGAAAATCTAGAGGATGAACGTTTTGCGATCGCAGATGTCACCCTTGAATCCCTAGAACAAATCACTGAGCCTTGGCTGAAAAAGTTTTTAGCTGAATATAGCTAGGCTAAACCTCACCTAAACATGTATGTATACGGAGGTAGAGATCCACGTGCTATCAGCTAATCCCGATTAGCTCTTGGGCTGATGGCTATTAGCTGATAGCTGAGCACTCAAGGTTAGTGGACAGTAAACAAGATTGGAGCAGGATAGTATGACAACCATGCAGGCTGCGGTCTGGTATGGTCCAGGACGTGAGAACTTTCGCTTAGAAAAAATAGACCGACCTGAACCTAGCCCAGGGGAAGTATTGATACAGGTTCAGAGATGTTTCTTTTGTGCGATGCACGCACGGGCCGTATTAGTGGGACACGCCAAGCATCATCCTCCAGTCATTTTTGGTAGGATGCTGGCAGGAGATGTTGTTGCTGTAGGGGAGGGTGTTACCAAAGTCAAACCAGGGATGCGCGTTACCGTCAACCCAGAAAAACCCTGTGGAGAGTGTTTTTACTGTCAGCGAGGAGCATTAGGCCATTGCCTCAACCCAACTAAGTTACAACCCGGTGGCATGGCTGAGTTTGTATGCGTTCCGGCTTCCCTGGCTAGCGGAATTGTTGAACTGCCTTCATCGATTCCCTATGAATTTGCTGCCTATACAGAAACACTAGCCTGTATCCTTCAGGGTATTGACTTATCTAATATTGGTTTGTCCGATTGTGTGGTAATTATTGGTGATGGCGGTGTGGGACTGACCTTCCTTCAGCTAGCGCGCTTGAGAGGTGCTACCAAAATTATTCTAGCTGGCAAACATGATGATTCTCTGGAACAGGCATCAGCTTTGGGTGCTGATCGTACCGTTAATGTTACCCGAGAGTCTCTCAAAGAGATAGTTATGGCTCAAACCGACGGTTATGGTGCTGATGTGGTTATTGAAGCCGTTGGCTCTGGGGAAACCTATGAGCAGGCATTGACCCTGCTCAGGTGTGGCGGTACCGCAGTTGGGTTTGGTGGAACACCCCCGGGAACTGAGTTTCGGGGCAATCCTAATTTAATTCATTATCGTTCCCTCAAGATTTATGGTAGCTATCGATATACTCCAGAGCATTTTCGTCAGGCCATAGAACTAATTTGCACAAAGAAGATTGATCTAGAACCGATTATTACCAATACTATTCCCTTCTCAAAATTAACAACAGAAGCAGTTGATATCCACAATCAACCGGATTGCCGAGCCTTAGTGATTGATTTTTAAGAAGTTGATTAAGGTAAGCTATCAGCTATCAGCTGACGGCTGACGGCTGACGGCTGAATGCTTACTGATTAAGGTATAATTAACTTAAAACGTTGATAGCATTTTTTTATTTGTAATTTTGAATTACTTATGATATTAGCAGGTGACTTAGGCGGAACAAATTGCCGATTAGCGGTATTTGACGAGAACCTCTCTATAGTCCAAAAAAGCACTTATAAGTGTAAAGACTATCACAGTTTTGAAGATCTGGTTGGGGCTTTCGTTAAAAGCTGTGAGCATCCCATTAAAATTGCTTGTTTCGGCTTACCTGGTCCAATACAGGAAGGTGTGTGTAAATTGACTAATTTACCTTGGGATAAAGTAGAAGCGGCTAAATTAGTTTCAGTTACCGGTGTTCCGGTTAGTTTGCTCAACGATGTAGAAGCCAATGCTTATGGCATAGAAACCCTAAAGGATGATGAGTTAGTTACTCTTAATGTCGGCACTAAAATACCAGGGGGCAATCGAGCAGTAGTATCACCTGGTACTGGCTTGGGAGAAGCAGCAACCGTTGAGGTGGAAGGTCGAGTTCATGCGATCGCATCTGAAGGTGGGAGTACTGACTTTGCTCCTTTGGATGAGCTTCAAGTGGGACTGATGCGTTATGTTCAGCAAGAATACAAGCGGGTTAGCTACGAGATTCTTCTAGGAGGTCCTGGGTTAGTTCGTATGTATAATTATTTGCGGGATAGCGGTCATGGCAACACCCCTGAATGGTTAGCAGAAGAAATGAGCAAAGGAGAGCCAGCTGCAGCAATTAGTAATGCAGCTCTGGCCAATAAATGTCCCCTTTGTGTGCAAGCTTTAGAGATGTTTGTCTCAATCTTGGCATCTGAAGCCGCAAATGCTGCCCTTAAGTTTTTCGCAACTGGCGGTGTTTATATCGGTGGAGGGATTCCCCCTCGCATTCTCGATAAGCTGCGTGAACCTCTGTTTATGGAAAATTTTATTAATAAGGATAAGATGGTAGATTTGCTGAAGTCTATTCCTATCTATGTGATTCTTAATGACCAGGCCGCTTTGCAGGGTGCTGCTTGGTATGCTCGCAGAAGTCTATCTTCAACATAACTAATCCTAATTTATTAATAGGTAAGCATGTTATAGCAGTTCTCAATCCAGTGAAAACTGCTATACCAATTACCAATTACCGACTAACCCAATTACCGACTAAATAATTATAGCATCCATAACGGAAAATGGTCTTAGGTGTTTTGTTCCTTAATACTTGGCTTATCAGCACCTTTGCCAGTTTTTGCTAGATATATTCCCTCTATAATCACAGCAAAAGCTAGTATGTTAAGAATACTTAGGCTTTCTGAAAATAGAATCCAGGCCAGAATAGCGCCAACGATTGGATCAAGAAGCAGCACTAAGGAAACAAAGCCTGAAGAAAAATTCTTGAGGCTGTATACTACTAAACCATGTCCCACAGCTTCGCAGACAAGAGCTAGGGAAATCACTGCTAACCATCCTGACCAAGAAATCGGGAAAATTTGATCGCTGAATATCAGAACCACTGGGATCATAAACAGTGTTCCCAAAGCACAGCGCCAAATCAGTATTCCTTCTACAGAAAACTTGGTTCGCAGTTGTTCTAGTAGTAAAAAGTTTACTGCATAAAATACAGAAGATGCTAAGGCCGCAGTATCACCGATAAAATTATTGGAGGATTTTAGCAAATCCTCAATTTGTATAGTAGTTGCCCCTAACAATGCAAGTAGCAGACCAATGAGGAATCTACGGTCGAAACGTTGCTTAAATACTAACCATCCTCCTATAGTAGCGAAAAATGGTGTTATGGATCCTAGGACATTGCTATTAGCAACGCTCGTCTGAGTTAAGGACCAAGTCCATAGAAATCTACCACTCAGATGAGAGATCGCTACGCCTACCAAAAGTAAGATATCGACAATTTTGTAACCTGACTGTGGTTCAGAGTTCTTCTGGGATGTTTGAGTACGTACTTGGCTGAATCCATTCCACAAACCAAAGACTAGAGTAGCTATCCAAAGACGATTGAATACTGTGGCATTAGCACTTATTTCTTGAAGAGAAAACCTGATTAAGATGGCTGTTATAGATAAAGCAAGTAAGGCAATTACTAATAATAGTATTGGTAGTAATTCTGATGTTTGCTCTCTATTGTATTCTGTTACTATCGCTTTCATTTTTTGGTGTTAGATGCTGACTAAAAATACCGTAATTTGTAAGTATTTAGCTATCAAATGATAGCTAAATTAAGGCAATCATTGGGTTGATCAACCTAGGAGAGTATAGACGTTAGAGTTAACGTCTATAGAGGAGAGGTTTTTTCCTCGTGGGTGATGCTGACGTTACTTGGGTCTTTTTGGTCTGTTATCTTACACTCATCATGAATAGCTGATTAGCTGATAGCTTAGTATAGTTTAGCTAAGCTATAACCTACTATTCTGCTCCAAATAAATAATAGTCTAATCATAAAGTATCCTGCTCACCAAATCAAAGGTAATCAGTATCAAATTTTTATATCACGTCTGGAGGATTAGTGATGATTAACAATATCGTAATTTTTATTATGGACAATTAAACGGATTTGATATAGTATCCTGTCCGATAGTATTGGCAATGTATCCCAGAGTTAGGCTTACTATTATTGCGATATGGCGATATAGCGTTCGCGAAGGGTCGGGCTTTGCCCGAATCGCACTATTATTGCGTTCCCGTAGCGGCTCTGAAGGAGCATCCCTTTGGGGTGATCGGGCGACCATCCCTAAAGCACGACGAGGCATTCTTTGAACAACTGTTGGGTCGGTTTATCCTCTGAACCTCAGTCGCGAGCCTTTGAGCCTAATCAGTGAATCCGATATCTGCTACACTCTACCGGATCTGGTATAATAGAGGATTATCAGTAACTACCCAAGTAATTTGGGATCATTTCCCATTCTCTTGTCTACCATTAAAGTGGCAACTAATCCAGAAAATTCCTAACTAAACGGGCAAGGGGTCTCCCGTTATAATCTTTGATAAGCGCGGGAGGGGAATTGCCCGACGGGGTATCTTGGTTCTCAACAGTACGCAAGTAGTACAATCACATTATGCTGTTAACTTACTGCTATCGAATCAAGCCTAGTGACGAACAGATAGCCATCATGGAGAGATGGCTTGAATTGTTGCGTCGTCACTGGAACTATGCTCTAGGGCAACGGCTTGACTGGCTCAAGCGGACTAGAACCCCGATTGACCGTTGCAGTCTTGTGAGTGAGCCGATTGGTGAAATTCCGGAACCTGTCAACTACTACACCCAGCAAGCCGCCCTTAAAGAAACTAAGCGGTGGTTCCCTGAGTACAAACAAATCTACACAGAAACTCAGCAGGTTAACCTACAACGGCTTAATAAAGCATGGGATAGATGGCGAAAACCTGATGTTAATGGTCAACGAGGGGGACGACCACGGTTTAAGAAAACTGGTGACTTGCGATCTTTTGTATTCCCACGGGTTAACAATTCCAGAGCGGGAGCACATCTAAAAGATGGAGTGCTTGAGCTGAGTCGGATTGGTGAGATACCTGTGGTAATGCACAGACCTATACCGGACGGTTTCACTCTCAAACAATGCACTATCGTTAAAAAAGCAGACGGTTGGTATTGTTGCATTTCAATGAAAGATGATACTGTCCCTGAGTTTCTTCCTGTAGATTCAGTTAAATCGTCTGTTGGTATTGATGTGGGTTTAGAAAAATTTTTAACCACATCAGATGGTGAGGCTATTGCAATTCCTCAGTTTTACCGAAAGGCTCAAGACAAGTTAGCAAAAGCCCAACGGGTTATGTCGCGTCGTGTTAAGGGTTCTAAAAACTGGGAAAAAGCTAAGAATCAAGTGGCTTTATTGCACCTTCATTTAACCCGTTGCCGAAAGGAATTTCATTATCAAGTTGCTCATTGGTTATGTAGTAATTACGACCTGATTGCTCATGAAGATTTAAACATCAAAGGACTTGCCAGAACAAAACTGGCCAAATCAATACATGATGCGGCGTGGGGGGCATTTATGGAAATTTTACAAGCAGTAGCGGTCAAACGCGGTTTGTTACTCCAGAAAGTTGACCCCCGTCGGACAAGTATTGAGTGCTTCAATTGTGGATCTAGGGCCCTTGAAAAGTTTAAGTGAGCGCGTTCATCATTGTTCCAGTTGTGGTGTTTCGATTGACCGTGACTGGAACAGTGGTATCAACATTTTGAATCGTGCGTTAATGGCGGTTGGACTGCCGCTGAATGGCTGTGGTAAATCGATACAAGATATTGAGGATCAGCAAGTCTCATTTGTAAATCTGAGAAGCCTACATCATAATCTTTGATTTGATGTAGGAATAGTCACACAGTCCACTGCTAATGGCACTACAGCGATGACCAACACCATCCAATGCACCTTAACTGGAAACATCGAGTCAGTAGCTCAGGTAAACTATCTCCTAAGTCAGGATGGCCTTCGATTCAAAATCAAAACCTTACCCACTGATGAGATTCCTACTGGAATCCATTCCTGGCAAGTCGCCCCTAATACTAGCTCAGATGGTGTAATTGGCTCTCTCTACCTAGAAGCGATGACTGAGACAGTCCAGGAGGAGCAATGGTTAATCGCTGGCAGAGTCGTGCAGTTAGGCAAACGGGGACAGTTTGTACAACTTAAAGTGTCCAGACCAGGACAGAAAACCCTAAAAATCAGTGTCTTAGGCTCTAGCAAGCACATGAAAATTGGGGAACTGTGGGAAGTAGTTGCTAAGCGCCAACGGGATACCCTGATTTTACATCGAGCTTTACCCCAAGTAGAGCACAATTCCAATAGCCGCCCAGCTTCGAAGAAAAACCGCAGCCACAAACCGGTCGAGTCTAGGAAGTATAAACATGAGTCAACATTTCAACAAACCCAAACAACCTTGTTACAGCAGGCTCTGACCAGGCTATCAGATGACCTAAATCCCTCCAAATCCACACTAGCTGCTCCCCCGACGGAAACCATTGATAGAGTCTTAGCCACGTTGAAACAGAAAACTGGTGTCAACGATTGGCAATTAGACTTGCCTAAACAGCGAGGTCGAACAAGATGGGAATGGGAAGCGTTCTCCCCTTCAACCCAGCAACAAGCACGAGTGAGTTTGAAGGGAAACTATATCCATGTATATTATTACCAGTTTCCGGATATCCCATCTGCAAGTGTTGATTCTCAATCCTATGATCGTTTAATTGTTACTCCTTTAGGAGCAGCTAGAAGCATTGGTGCCAGTTGTTTCAAAATTCTGATTGGTCCCTATGAAGTAGTTTTAGACTGTGGCACTCGACCCAAAGGCTACGACCCTTTGCCCGCGTTGGACTATCTGGATAATCCTAACCTGCTCCTGATCTCCCATAGCCATCAAGACCACCTTGGTGCTGTCCCCGTCTTTCACAGCCGCTACCCTGGTGCGCGGATGATTTCCACTCATGGCACCAGAGAAATTGCCCATGTCATGCTCAGGGATGGACTGAAGATACAGCAACTGAATGAAGACTCTCCCGAGTTATTTGATGAGGCCGATTTAGAACAAACCTTGTTTCAATTGGAAACTCAACCAGTAGGCAAAGACTTTGAGCCCTTACCAGGACTAATGGTAAGGTTTATCAATGCCGGGCATATCTTGGGTGCGGCTTGTATCTATCTGCGCTATAAGGATATGTCTTTACT
This sequence comes from Moorena sp. SIO3A2, assembly GCF_010672265.1. NCBI lineage: Bacteria > Bacillati > Cyanobacteriota > Cyanophyceae > Coleofasciculales > Coleofasciculaceae > Moorena > Moorena sp. SIO3A2. Next base: position 23,278 of record NZ_JAAHHC010000059.1, on the reverse strand, counting down.
CTACACCGGAGACTTCCACACCACCAATAGTCGCACCACTAACGGATTGAATTTAGCTGAGCTTCCTGAAGCGGATATTTTAATTACTGAGTCTACCTATGGTTCCTCTGTCCACCCCGCTAGAAGAAATCAAGAAACTGCATTGATGGAATCCATTGCTGAAGTAGTGCAAGCTGGGGGCAATGTCTTGATTCCCTCTTTTGCCTTGGGTAGAGCTCAGGAAATCTTGTTAGGGATCCGCACCTCCAAGTTATTTAATAAATTAACAGTTCCCATCTTTGTGGATGGATTGGTCAGAGCAGTCACAGAGGTATTTCGAGAAAACCTGGACTTGTTACCTGTTCCAGTTCAAAACTTAGTTAAGATTAACGGCCAGGAACCATTCTTTGATAAAACCAGTACACCCCCGATTATTTCTATCGAACACTTTCGGGAACGTCCGATTGCGATCGCAAAACCCAGTGTAATTGTGGCCAGTTCCGGTATGCTGACCGGTGGACCTTCAGTCTATTATGCCTCAGTACTGCTAGAGCGAGAGAATGCTGCCATCTTTATTTCTGGCTACACTGATGAAGAATCCCCTGGCCGACTCCTGCAAAGTCTCAAGACTGGGGACACTATTGAACTAGATGGGAAACCAATTACCGTCAAAGCTCAAATCAAACGGTTTAACCTCTCTGCCCATACCGATAAGGTGGGACTCGGACAAGTAATCAACAAGGTAAAGCCCAAGCACCTAGTCTTAATTCACGGAGAATTAGAAGCCTTACACCAAGTAGCCCGGTCTGGAGACAATCAGTCCTTGTTCTATATTCATATTCCTGCTGTGGGGGATAAAATTGAATTAGGAGTAGCACCGGAACAGCTTTCCCGACAGCAGCTTGCTAAGATTCAGCAACCCCAAGAGTTTGACGTGATGGTGGAGACCTTTGGGACCGATGCTTGGTTGCGAGTTCCCGAAGAGGTAGTGGAAAAAGACCCTCGATGGCAGACCTTGAGTATCAGCGGCATTATCAAAGCGCGATGGGATGGTGTGAATCTCAAGCTTGCTCCCATGCAACCGGAAATGATACTTCAGGAAGAAGAAATTGAAGCAGGGCTTAAGAGTGGAAAGGATTGCTGTGCCGTGTGTCAGTTTTTCAGTGGTAGATTTTGTGAATCTCCTGATAGTCCTTTGTTTGAGCGGAGGGTTGATCCCTTGGCAATCTGTGATCAATTTCAATCTAAAGTCCAGGATTTGTCAACTCTTGACACTGACCTTCTGTTGGCAGAGGAAGTTGATTACTAGCAGGAGCGCTCTCCTACTCAATATCTCCGAGATTTTCCCGAGCTTATCCATTTAAAAAAGGCGGCACCCAGATTCGAACTGGGGATAAAGGCTTTGCAGGCCCCTGCCTTACCACTTGGCTATGCCGCCACTAGTTTCTTATTATATCATACTATTTCTGTTTAATTACCCATATTACAAATTTTTCCGCGTCCAGTGCGTCCCCTTTCTCCGGTGCTGACCTAGTCAACGAAGACGCAAAGAACGCTTATAAGTAGTTTTTTTACTGGTTAATGCTACCGTTAGGCCAAGTTACCTGATTTAGATTAGTATTCTCGAAATTAGCACCATTGGTCATAGCATCCCTGAGATCAGACCTTTCTAAGTCTGCCCTCGCCAGATCGGTACCATTGAGATTGGCACCAGTCAAGTTAGATCCTTTTAAATCTGTATTACTTAAATTGGCACCAGTCAGGTTAGCACCGCTTAAATCCGCATTGGCTAAATCTGCTCCAGCAAAATCGGCACCAGTGAGATTGGCATTACTTAAGTTAGCCTGACTTAAATCAGCACGGCTGAAATTAGCACCAGTCAGGTTAGCATTAGTCAAATCTGCTCCTGACAAGTCCACATTCGTACAATCTGCTCCACTTAGGTTAGCACCGCTGAGGTATTTATCGATCAGGGGTGTACACTTATTAATATGCCCTGACCCTAGATTATCCCCAAACGCTGTGGATTGGTCTTGAGGCACACTTACCTCTGTTGGCGCTGCTTCTGGGACTGGTGTAGATTCCAATAGCTCCGCTTCTGCGACTCGTCTAGGTTCTACAAAATTAGCTAACCATCCTATACCCGCAAGAGCGAGTAAGACTGTACCCATACCAATCAACATCAGACCAGACCGATTACTATGATGTTTGGGGAGTAGGGATTTAGAATGCGATCGCTTTTTAATCTCAGCAAGGGCTTTTTCCATAAATTCTGGCGGAATTTGTGCCTCTTTACCTGCTTCAATCAACTCCTTTACAGAATAGCTTTGGTTGTGCTGAGCATAGAGTTGAGCCGCTAGGGCGAATACTTGGTGGGCTTGGTCTTCAGGGATACGATCTTTTGGGAGTTTCATAGTTATTTGGAGCGTTGGGAAGCCAGTTAGAGCTGAGATAGTATCAGCGTCAGGCTGTCAAGCCTTTCAGTTTCTAATCTAGCAAGCCAGACTTTCAAGTGTTAATGGTTGGTTAATCGAGGTTGGTGACCTCACGGCTAAACTGATCACGGAAGTGAGGGTAATCTATCCCGCCAGTCAATAAACTTACCTTAAAGTGACGCTGGGCCTATGGTTAATTAGCGTATGCTTTGGATTTATTCTTCTGTATCTTGCTAATACTTGCTAATATAATGAGATCTGTTCGCTCATTTCGCTCATAGTAACGTGGTGACCCTTCCTGTTCAACAAGAGCATCTCTTTAACCGCAGCCTCAACACCATCAAAGGTGTAAAACTACTCTTTGTGGAAGCAGAGCTGCTTTTCAATGTCTCTTGCCCTGATCTTGATGCCCTCAAACAGCAACTGGAAAATCCCTTCTCGATCTTTGTCTGTGGAGAATTTAATGCCGGAAAATCCAGTGTGCTGAATCGGTTGAGTAATGACGAGCTAGCTGCTGTGGGCATACTTCCGACCACAAACTCGATTCAACCCTATTACCCAGAGGGGTTTGATGGCATTGTCTTTATTGATAGCCCAGGCACAAACTCTATCATTGAACGTCACCAAGAACTTACAGAGAATTATCTACAGCATGCTGATATCATCCTGTTTGTCACCTCAGTGGAACGACCTCTGACTAAATCAGAGCTGGACTTTCTCTCGTTAGTCAGTAAGATCTGGGTACGTAAAGTAATCGTTATTATTAATAAAGTGGATCTGGTCACCCCACAAGAGAGTGAACAGATTATCTCACACGTCAAAGATGGACTTCATGATGTCTTTACAGAAGTACCACCTTTATTTACAGTATCAACACGCACTGGCAACGACATCGACACCCTACGAGACTTCCTACTAGAGTTTCTGGCAGAAACCGAAAAAATACGGCTAAAACTTCAGGGTCCTCAGAACTCTTTGTTAGTTTACCTAGAGCAGTTAGAGAAAAAGAACCATGAGGCACGGCAGAAAGTCATTGCCGAAAAGACGATATTTGACCGATCTCTGTTGCGAATCGATGAGCGAATTGAGCAATATGACCTGATTTTTGGTGTCTTTAGAGAAAAAATTCGTGACCTGTTTACCAATCTAATTCAACAATTACATAAAGTAATCCAGGATAATTTCGCCTTCATTAGCCTATTGAAAAAGCGTATTATTAGGGAAGACGACCTACTGGAAGAAAAAGTAGCTAGGGCGATTAAGGAGGTAAAACTTGAGCAGCAGATGGAGGAAATTGTTAAGGAAGCAGCATCAACTCTTGTGAAATATCGAGAACAAATTATTCGGGAAGCTAGGGAAGATTTACAAGTAGCAGCAAGCCTCTCAGAAGACTCGTTTCAGGTTCCCGAACTTAATAGTGGTAAAATTGATACCACTTCTATCTCTGAAAATCTTAAGGTAGCCTCAGAAAAGGGACTCAACAATTTTTTGACCTTGGGAACTGCCGCCGCAGCAACAGGAATTGGCGGACATGTGGTAGCCACTGCTGCACTATTTGATCTGTCAGCTTTTGTACTAGCTCTGATGTTGACCATGTTTAGCTTCAATGCGGTTCCTAAGCAGCGTGATAAGGCAACCCAACAGCTTGATGAAACCTTGCGTGAGTTGCAGAATAACTATACCGATAAGCTAAAACAAGGTTTGCAGCAAGAATTGGTAAACAGCCTCAAGCAGTTCACTGACTCTCTGAAGCCGAGACTGGGGGAAATTGAGCATAAACTCGCTGCCAGTCAATCATTGGAGGATAATTTACAAAGTCTCCGGCAGGAGATTAACGATATTTTAAAGGAGGTAGAGCAGCTATAGCTGTCACAGCGTAAGCATTCAGCTATCAGCTATCAGCTATTAGCTATCAGCTATCAGTTATCAGCTTATGCGCTACAGATGGTGCTACTTGAGGTGCTATCAGCTATCAGTTATTGGCCAGGTTACTGTTCGCGCAGCGTGCGCGTAGCGCAATCCGTGCTTTTGAATAAAATAAGCTGACCACTGACCGCTGACCACTGACTGCTGAACGCGCACGCGTGCGCGTAGCGCATATGCTTAGATGGGCTTTTGCCCACACTTTCAATTCTGTAAAATCTCGAACTATTAAATTCTCCCTGTCGATGTTTATTTTAAGCATGATAGCTGACGGCTGAATGCTTAAGTCACGGCTGTTTCATCAAATGATTTTTAATATTCATAGTCGCAAGCTCACGGTCTACCCTGATTCGGAACGAGTGTTTGTTCATCTATTTGGCTCACAACCGACAGCATTCTGGCTAGACAGCTCTCGCGTAGAACCTGGTCTATCTCGTTTTTCTTTTATGGGAGATGGTACAGGACCAAACAGCCTGGTAGTGCAATACTCGATTACTGACCAAAAACTTACCATTAACTGCTCAGGCCAAACAACACATCGTAGAGAAAGTATCTTCTCCTATCTACACAGAGAACTTGAGCGTCGATACAACTGTTTAGAAGGGCTTCCGTTTGACTTTAACTGTGGTTTTGTTGGCTACTTTGGTTACGAACTAAAAGCAGAATGTGGAGGAAATATAGTCCATCAATCGCAATTTCCAGATGCGATGTTTCTCTTAGCAGACCGAATTATTGCTTTTGACCATCAAGAGCAAGTAACCTATCTGTTGTGTCTGACTAAAAAAGGGGAAACTGAGCAAACAAATGCTTGGTTTGAAGGTATCGAAAAACAGCTTTGTACTCTACCTCCTTTGCCTCCCATTGAGTTAGACTATACTCATCGAAAAGTTAGCTTTCGATTGAGTCGTTCCTACCAGAGATATCTGGAAGATATTCAAGAAAGTCTCGATCAAATTAAAGCTGGAGAAAGCTACGAAATTTGCTTGACTAACAAAATTTATGCCAATATCGAACTTGACCCCTTGGCATTTTACCGAAGGTTGCGCCAACTCAATCCTGCACCCTACTCTGCCTTCCTAAAATTTGGCGAGCTAGCTGTGGCTTGTTCATCCCCAGAACGATTCCTGAAAATTGACCCCTCAGGTTGGGTGGAATCTAAACCCATCAAAGGAACTGCCGCACGAGGCCAAACAGAAGAAGAAGATCGACTGTTGTGCGAAGCGTTACGCACTCAGGAAAAAAACCGTTGTGAAAACATAATGATTGTAGACTTACTTCGGAACGATTTGGGCAGGGTTTGCGAAATTGGCAGTGTCCATGTCCCTAAGTTAATGGATGTGGAAACCTATGCCACAGTTCATCAACTGGTGAGTACAATTCGGGGTCGTTTGCGTCCAGATGTAAGGGTGGGAGACTGTATCCGTGCCACATTTCCTGGAGGATCCATGACTGGTGCTCCTAAGATCTCAACCATGGAGATTATTGATCGATTGGAACTTCAGGCCAGGGGAATCTATTCCGGAGCGATCGGGTTTCTCGCACTCAACGGTGCTGCAGACCTTAACATTGTGATCCGAACTGCTGAGATTACTCCCAATCAAGTATCGATTGGTATCGGTGGTGCTCTGATTGCGTTATCAAATCCCCAGCTGGAATTTGAAGAAACCCTACTCAAGGCTGAAGCCCTAGTGCGTGGGATTGTCTACACGGTTTGTGGAGAGTTTTCTCCAGAGTTGTTTGAGATTGTTGATACTCCCGTCGCTAAATCACGAGATTATAGCGAGGGATTCTTAAGAGTATAAAACCCTTAACGGCTGAACCAAACAGCCTCTACACCCTCAGATCAAATCCTTGGGCTTACTTTTTCAAGGTTTTTGTTGATTTAAGTTTCCAGCAGAGGCTTTTCAGCTTGCACTTAAACCGACACTCTTCTCTCCCTAGGAGACGCTAAGCGAACGAGTGTAATAATATATCTATTATAGCAGAAATATTTAGGATACGCAACAAATTCGGTATCCAATTTCCAAGGGGCTGTGTGGGTCACCTGCAGGAGCACTTTATACGCCCCGTCTCCCGCGCTTGTCTAAGGGCTATAACGGGAGGGGAATTGGAGTTTAGATGGTTTACAAACCGAGATGGTTAATTGTTAATTGTTTGTTAATTGACCATATCTGTTAGTTAACCCTTTTGTCCACTGCTGTAGTGAAAGTCAACAACTACCAGACAATAACCTATCGGTAGACCCTCACTTGGGCGGTAGAGTGCCGAACTTCGTTCGGTAGAGTTGTTGAATTGCCAAAGCTACCAAACCAATGGTAGTAATACCAAAGATAAACGTGGCTAGGGTACTGACTCCCACTACCAGCGTCCGAACTGCGATCGCAATTTTGAGGGCTGTCTGAGAGTTAGAGGTGAGGGGTTTATTAGCAAAGGTTGTAGCAATCGAGGCAGTTATAAAATAAATAGCGCTCGTCAATCCTCCAGAAATCAATGCTCCCGTAAGGCAGCGCCAGGGGGAAGGTAGCGCTTGAGTACTGTTAGGGGTTTCCGTGTCTTGGTTAGATGTTGTCATTAGTCATTAGTGACCAGTATTCAGCAAGTATTAAGCAGGGTTTAAACTATTATCCAGTAGCTTGTTATCTGTACTAGGTGTTATCTCTACTCGTTGAACTCTCCGGAGGCTCACCCACAGGGGATTCTAACCTGACAGATCTCAACCAGTTATCGATACCAGGATCAATAACGAAGCTACCAGATATAATATTACCTTTGTGTGTGTGTAATTACCTTTGTGTGTAATACTTAGTTTTAAGATGGTTTGATAGCTGCTTCCAACCTTTGTAGGGCTTCTTTGAAGTCTTGATTAACAATAGTCACATCAAATTCATCAGCAGCTTCAATTTCGGCTTTGGCAATAGAAAGGCGTTGGGCGATTACTTCTTCACTATCCTTACCCCTCAAGCGAATCCGCTGCTCTAATTCATCTAGACTTGGGGGTAGTACAAAAATACGCAGGGCAGAGGGAAAGGTTTTGTTGATTTTCCTTGCCCCAACCAATTCTATTTCTAAAATAACTGACCTACCCTTCTCAAGAAGCTGCTTGACTGGCAAACTAGGTGTACCGTAGTAATTACCAGCGTACTCAGCCCACTCTAAAAGCTCATCCCCTATGATCATTTCTTCAAACTGGTCACGAGTGACAAAGTAATAGTGTTTCCCATGCACCTCCCCAGGACGTGGTTGCCTGGTGGTTGCTGAAACCAAAAGCTCAAGTTCCGGGTGTCGCTTCAGGAGCTGGCGCAGCAAGGTTCCTTTACCAACACCAGAAGGACCAGTCAATACAATGAGTCTCCCTGCTTCCATGTTGAGTCTAGTTAAGCTTCAAGCTTAATGGTTACCATTGTGACTATCTTTATTGATAACGAAGCGATGGGCAACAGTTTCTGGCTGAATTGCCGAGAGGATGACATGGCTGGAATCGGTCACAATTACCGCTCTGGTGCGACGCCCGTAGGTTGCATCAATGAGATATCCACGCTCTTTTGCCTCAGTAATGATCCGCTTGATAGGAGCAGACTCTGGAGAAACAATTGCTACAACTCGGTTTGCTGAAACAATGTTACCAAAACCAATATTAATCAGCTGAATGTCCATGAGCAACTAACGGCAAAAGCCGGATGAGAAGCTAGTATAAGTATTCAAGTACAATAGTAGCGACATTAATTTAGCCTTACAAGCCTAAAATCCGGTTTTTTACCAGATTTTAGGGAATCATCCGTCTTAACTCTTGAGTGCATAGGGTATTTTGTTCCCAGATAACCAACCCATGGCTCAAGCTGGAGCAAGGGTGCGTGGGTCACTAATCCTGGGATGATAACTGCTGATAGGCAAGGTACACAGCCTCCAGAAACAAGTTAGCCGTGACAACTGACGGTACCTTTTCCAAGGCAATCATGTCTTTGACCTGATCAGCCAGTTGTCGGCTTAACTTCGCTTTTGCCTGAAATGTCATTGCCTCCCGCCGCTGCAAATACTCTCGAATCATAGCAAAGTCTTCTGGCTGCAAGGGGGAGAAATCTGCCTGGGTTTGGAGCTGATTGGCTAAGGCTTGAGCCTGATCGGAGATCTCGAAGCTAGCAGAAGCCATAGGCTGCTCTTCTTGGACTACCAGGGTTCCTGCTAACCAATCTCCCAAGCGTTTCTCTCCCTTGCTAAAGATAATTAAAAATACTCCCAGGAACCATAAATCATCAACAGGTCTCAGCAAAGCACGTAGGGTAGCTTGCTGTAGTCTCACTGGTCTAGCATCATCACGAATGACACGAATTTTACCATAGCGCTTACCTGGTGTTTGTCCCTGCCATAGGGTTTCAAACAAAACGAAATAACCCACGTAAATCGAGAAAGTAATAAATAGATAAATGGCTAATAGCCACAACCCTAAATCATTAATACCAAAAAAATAGTCTAATAAGTCCAGCAGTTGGGAAGATAAAAAGCCCCAAGCAATTAGAAATACTAATAAAATTAATCCTAAGACAATATAATCAATTAGCAAGGCATAAGCTCGACTGCCAATCCCTGCTAAGGTTAATTCTAATTCAACACTTTCTGGGGTTTGTATAGTGACTCGATTAAAAAAATTAATCGGTGTTGAGCTTAGCTTCCCCATAGCTGTAAATCTATGCCTTCTTTACGACTACATAGATCGTAGTATATCACTGATTTAATCGCTTGCCAGAAAGGAACCAACAAGGCACCACTAGCAAAGCTCAACCCAAAAACTAGCACTAAATAAAGCCAGATAAAAATTGCTGATTCTTGAGGAAACAAAAGAGATAATAGAGTTTGTATGATGAATGTAGCTATCTGTACAGCAATCGAAATTGGTAGTGATATTAAAAATCCAACAACTACTATCCCTTGAATACGTAATATAAATCCCTGAGTTAATTTCCAGCTGCGACCAATGGCTGCCCTGGCACCGATAGAATTTTCTATAGCCAGGGTTATTTCATAAATCAACAACCGAGATATAAACCAGATAAATCCAAATAAAAAAGCAATCATAAAAATACTCAAAACCAGAAATCCTATGATAAGCATAGCAACACTATTCTCAGGGAGAGTATCGAGACTATCTAAAATAGTACTGCTATTCCCAGAAATTGAAGCAAGGACTCCGATCAAGATACTAAGAAGAACAATAATTACCATTATTGCCACCCAAGTTATCAAGGATACTAGGATTGCTGCTCCAAACGTTATCAAGGATACTAGGATGCCTGCTCTGAGAAAACTCCACATCCGAGCATTGACATGGCGGCGAGCCTCATTCACTGTTTCTGGACGTTCAATGATTTCCCTAAAGGCTAGACGTGAAATTAGCCCAAACATGGCACAAAACTTAGCCCAGCCATATATGGGAACTAATAGCCATAGATAACCGATAAAAGCTAGACGATAATATAACTTAAAATTGTCGCGGTAGATCCGCAAACCGACATTAACGACATTACCAATACTGAGTGGTCCTAAAGATTGGTTGGGACTAGGCTCATAAGACATGGGTCGATGGGGCTATTGATGGCAAGACAAGTTTTAACGCTATCTTAAGGGAGGTTTAGGAAAATTACACGGAAACTTTATGAATATTAAACGTTGGATTGGGCGGCGGGAAGCAAATTGGAAACAGTTGGATACTCTCCTGCAACAAGTGGAGAAACGAGGAATCAAGTCTTTGCCAGCATCCCAAATCAAGGAACTCGCTAGTTTGTATCGCTCCGTCTCAGCGGATTTAGCCCGTGCTAGAACTAACCAAGTAGGCCATACCCTGGTCAAGGATTTACAACGACTCACCTCTCGGGGCTATAACCAGGTTTATCAAGGTTCTCGCCGTCAAGACTGGCAAGGCTTAGGGGAGTTTTGTCGGTGGGGTTTCCCTGCTGTAGTGCAACAGACGTGGAGTTATATTGCGATCGCAACCGCAGTGTTTCTGCTCGGAGCCTTAATTGCCTGGTGGTTGGCTTGGCAAGATCCAGTGTTTATCTCCCTGGTGGTTCCGGAACAGTTAATTGAACAAGTACGCGATCGCCAGGAATTGTGGATGGGTTCGATTTTGGGCATGAAACCCTTAGCCTCCAGTGGCATTATGATTAACAATATATCGGTATGCTTTCGGGCAGTGGCTGGTGGGATTACCTGCGGTGCCTTTACCCTATATATCATGGCATTCAACGGAATACTGATTGGTGCCATTGGAACCTTAGTGGGTCAAAATAACTTAGCTTATCCCTTCTGGGCATTTGTGTTTCCCCATGGTTCCCTGGAATTACCCGCTATCTTCTTTGCTGGTGGAGCTGGTTTACTCATCGCTAGAGCAATTCTGTTTCCAGGCCAATATCGCCGGGTAGATGCATTGAAATTTTATGGCTCCCAAGCGGCTCAGTTGATGTTTGGGATTGTGCCGATGTTGATTATTGCTGGTATTATTGAAGGGTTTTTATCTCCCAGTCCCTTAGTGCCATCATTCCTCAAGTATTTGGTTGGAATCGGACTGTTTACCCTTTTGGTTATATATTGTAGTAGTCAGAAACTTGAGGATACATGAAGCTTCCACCACCTGAACGAGGTGGTGGTGTCCTATGCTAACCTGGAACTACCCCTAGTCCACAGGTCACACAAGCACGCCCAGCTTCTAGGCGGTCGTCCAGAGCTTTTGCTGGAACGACCCTCGTTGCTATTTCTACGAACGAGTTTAAGCACACCTCTAGCACCGATGTTGTAAGCACCGTTTAAATCTGCATTAAACCGCTTACCTGAAGGGAAGGTTGCCTTGGAGTATTGTTGGGAATTTCGTTTGACCGTACCAGAGCCATCAAAAGCCAACTTTGAAGTATAGGCAGCAACAACCTCTATTACTCTGCCACCTAATTCAGCCCATTTCATTTCCGTGAAGCTGCGAATTTTTGCTTTGAGCCATCCGTGGAATCTTTGCCTTAAATTAGAGCGCTTTTTCCCACCTCTTGGCTTCCACCCCAAAAGATTCTCAAAGACAATTGCTAAGGCCGTAGGCCACGCTACGCGAACAGAATTAAACTTTTCAGCAATCTCTACAATCCGCTTGGAGACAACATGGCTAATTTGATTATTAATTCTTTGGCACTTTTGATAAGTCTTGGAGCAAAACCCTTTATGCAGTTTTCCTCCTCTGCCCATCGTTTTTGATGCTCTTTTTGATACGGACTTTAGTCGTTTATCCCTGCGGTCTATGTCTCTTCCAAGGTGAAGAAAATCACGATGGATTACAGTGCCGTCATGGGTTACGACTGCTACGGTAGCAGTAGTGTTTATACCTAAATCTACCGCAGTAACATTAGCCTCTGGTTTGCGTTTTTCTGGCTTACAAGTGAATGGAACAGACAGATGGCAGCACCTATCATTGAAAATCAACGACGGAGACATCATTTTGTTTGTAGTCACCTGGTGGCGCTCTCTTAAACCGGTGATTTGAACCATAGTCCAGACCCAGTTTTGGCCATCAAAAACTTTGATTTCTACTTGGTCGAAACCATGCAGCTTGTAACACTGTCCTTTGTACAAAGCTGGATAGCAGCCAGTATCAGCATTTAATCTTGGTGGCTTACTATCTCTTCTTTTTCGACTACCAGATTGCCATTCGCGGTATCGAGTTACATAGCTACTAACCTGCCCAGCTGCAAATGCAATTGCTGCTCGACGGTAGTAACTAGGAAACTTATAAAAAGTCTTATTGAACTGGGGATATTTTATGTCAGGTCGCTTGGCTGTTTGGTGCATTAGCCGCTCAACAGCAGGAGTTAATTGATCTGCTGTTAAATTGCCAAGCTCAGACCAATGAGTATAAATAATACCAACCAAATACCGACAAGCGCGGCGATATACTTTAACCGTTTCCCCTAATAGTAGTTTTTGATCGGGGGTCGGACTAAGTTGCCACTTGTCAGTTCGTATAACTTTAGTTGGCGTTTTCACTGGTTTAATAAAATCTCCTATAGTTAATATTTTAACCTACAAAAGATAAGATGGCAATCGACTTATCAATGCTCCTTGACCCCCACCTGAGCGTTCGCGCAGCGTGGCCTACGGCCAGGTGGGGGAATGCGTCGCATGTTTGTTCAAAGTAGATTCCGAGCTTTAACTCGTAAGTAGCTCTCAACCAGTTGCTGACTAATCTGATTCGCTGGTGCATCCAAGACCAAAACTCCTTTTTGCTTCAACCGGGCAAAGGCAACTTGGCGCTGGGCAATTAAATCCAGAGCCACAGCACGGGTATAAGCGGCTTGCCCCGGGTCAGGGTTGAGATCAACACTAATGCTATTTCTCCCCTGGGCCTGGTATTCCCTGTGCCAAAGCTGGTCTTCACTAGGAATTTTCTCTAACTCAGCTGTATTAGGCGGAGTGTGCGCCAATTGGTCAACAAGGGGGTCTCGAAGGGTGACACAAAACGGTAAGTAGCGAGGGGTGAGGCGTTCTAGGGCTGCTAGCAATTCAGCGGAAGCAGTAACATCCACGATGTCTGTAATCAGTACGACTAAAGCACGACGAGTTTGCTGATTCACGAGTTTTGATACAGCACCAAAATAGTCCGGTTCTAATAACACTGGCTGAATCGGAGTGAGGCGTTCTATGAGTTTCGATAGTTGATGTTGACCCCGTTCTGGTGGAATCCAGGTCGTTATGTCTCGATCGAAGACACCCACGCCCACGCGATCGCCCCGATGTAACCCAGCTAATGCTAGGGCTAGAGTACTATTCAATCCCCAATCAAACCGCTTCAGTTGAAGTACCTGTGCAGTCATCAACCGTCCCCGGTCCAGTAATATAATTAAAGTCTGCTCTTTTTCCGGTTCCAGCACCCTTACTAAAGGGCGAGAGCGGCGAGCGGTGGCTTTCCAATCAATCAGGCGAGTGTCATCACCAATGCCATAGTCCCGCAGTTCAGCAAATTCTGTGCCACCACCCAAGCGTCGGGAACGGCCGATGGTACCAGTATTTTCCAGGGTCAGGCGAATAGAAAGCGATCGCAAACTAACTAAGTCTGGATAAACTGCTACGTTCTGACTCCCTGGGATTTTCCAATCATGCCACACCAAGCCCCAAGGACTCAACTGGCGCACGTGAATATCTCCCCAGTGAAACTGACCTCGCTTGGCTGGGTGAACCGTATAGGTTAGTTCCTTGTTACTATTCCGGTCAAGGGTAGCAGTGATGGTTGGGGTGGAAACAGCAAACTCTAATGGATAGTAGTCCTTAATCAGAATTCGAGCAACCTGATTTCTAGATTCCACTGACAGCACGATCGGATTATCTCGCCCAATGGATAACCGTTGTAAAGGGGTGCGGGTTACCTTGACTCGGTTAGGTTTGACCCGTTTTCCATCCCATAAGGCTATACCAAGGACAATTCCATCAAAGACAAGAGTACTAATTAGACTGATTTGCTGATTAAAAACAGTAGCGAGTAATAATGCGATCGCAATACCTAGTATTAACAGTAAATAGGTTCGTTGTGAGGGAATCATAATTTTTTTTGAGTGCTGAGTGCTGAGCCACTCACCTAGGCACTGGAACTTGCTTGAGTAATGAAGCTATTACGCTATCGATCTGTAACCCATCTAACTGCACCTCTGGTTTCAGAATCAGACGGTGACGGAGTAGAGGGAGTGCGATCGCTTTTACATCATCCGGTGTCACATAATCCCGTCCTGATAACACAGCTTGGGCTTTACTGGTTTGTAACCAAGCTACAGCAGCTCTCGGGGATGCTCCCAAGGCTAAATCAGGATTTTGCCTGGTTTGCTGAACTAAGGCTAGCAAATAATCCAGCACCTTCTCGTCTACTTGGACAGCTTTAACCTCTTGACGAGCACTCAAAATTTGTTCTACAGTTGCTAGAGGTTTCAGACGTTCTAAATCCAAACGGCGTCCACGAAATCCTTTCTGAGTATTGAGCAACATTTGCTTTTCTGCCGCTGCATCTGGGTAATCCACTACCAGCTTGAATAAAAATCGGTCTAACTGAGCTTCTGGTAGGGGATAGGTGCCTTCAAATTCTAGAGAGTTTTGGGTAGCAATCACCCAAAACAATTCAGATAGGGGCAATGTTTCCCCGTCCAAGGTGACTTGCTGCTCTTCCATTGCCTCTAGCAGCGCTGCTTGGGTTTTGGGTGGGGTGCGGTTAATTTCATCAGCTAGCAAAATCTCAGTAAAGACTGGTCCCTTTTTGAGGGTAAAGTTGCGGGTATTCAGGTCAAAGATATTGGTTCCTAAAATATCCGATGGTAGAATATCTGGGGTTAACTGAATCCGCCGAAATTCGGCTTGGATTAGCCTTGCTAAAACTTTGACAAGCAAGGTTTTACCGGTTCCTGGTACCCCCTCAATAATGACATGTCCACCACTAAGCAACGCTACGAGTAACTGTTCGACTAGGGTGGATTGACCGACAATTATTTTGCCAAGGGTTTGCTTGAGGCGGTTCAAGACAGGGATATCATTGCTCATTTGGGTTGATTCGCTATCCTGTGGGACAGTTTTCGTGGTACCACAATAGCATGGGCAAACTCTGGTTGATTGGGGTTGGGATTAGTTAGCTTGGTATGCGGTAGTTTACACAATCGGGCAGTTCTGATAATCCCATCAATCAACACGAATTTGCTGCCATTTTCCCAACCATTTTAGTAAGTCTGACTCCCTAATACGACGTTTACTAGATTGAATTTCCAGCAATTGTTTCAGTTCTGTAGCTGGACGTCCAGTTTGCTCAACCCAAGCATCAATTAGAGCTTGATCCTCAAGCAGAGTCTGTCCTAATCCCAGTGCTTTTTGCAGTTGCAGTTGTTCGTCTTTTCCCACAACTTCCAACACAAACTCACTGCTGCCTGCTTTTTGCAAAACACCTGCTAATGCTCGGATGTAGGCTTCGCTGTTATCCACCACTGGTTCAGATAAGGTCAATGGTTGTCCAAAGCGGCGATTCAGAGCCCAGATGGCAACCAGAAGAATGATTAATCCTTGGATAAAGGCTGGCAACAGAGGGGTTTTCGCTAAATAACTGAATAGAGTCTCACCTACCTCTCGCTTGATCACATCTACATCTTTGTAACCGTGGAGGTATTCATCCACCCAAACGGGATTTTGCTTAGTTAAATTCCCCTCTGCTTTCAAGGGAGTAACCAGTTGGGCTAATAATTCATAGTTAGCCGGAAAGTCCTGATAGGCATTGGCAGCCAGATCCGATGTAGTGGCAAAGATAACTCTACCATCACCAATAGGCTTTTCCCAAACCACAGCACCAAAGCGATCGCTTAAAATTTTCTTCCCCTGATTACCCTTGTATCGCCGCCTGGTGTTAACCTTAACCTTTCCCGTGGAAGCCTCTTGGAGAGTACTAAAAGCAGCGTCAGTAACCGGCTGCTTGACTCCCAAAATCACCATCCTATTGCCCTGTTTAATCCATTCTCGCTCTTTACCATAAATAGCATCTACTGTCAACCAACTAGTGACACGCAATAAGGTAACCGAGCCTTGAGCATCCGTCTGATTCGCTAAATCCTCAAAGGGTTTTTGCCAACGCTGTACAGGAGTTCCCCGTTTTGCCATGTAAGCGTACCAAGCGCCATAGCCATAGGGAGCGCGGCTGTAAGTAGAACCGCTATTGATTTTATTATTAGCTGGAGCAGCTACCAGGGTAATCATCATTAGTACCACGATTGCGATCGCACTAATTACCCCTAACCGACGCTTAGGAAATTTCATCCTTCATCCTTGGCCTTTCACCCACGCTACGCGAACATACTTTATCCTTGGCCTTTCGGCCACGCTACGCGAACAACCTTCATCTGTTGATAAGCCTCCTTGCACCGTTCAAAAACCTGACTAGAGACTTCGGCGTTACTAAAACACAACTGCTGGTGGGTGATCAGTAAGATTTGGTATGGTTTAGGTTGCGGTAATTGCTGGATGAGTTGTAGATATTCTCCATCCGTGCGACTAGGATGGCGAGGGGCAATGCCAGTATCGTGTAATTGCTGCAACATCCCCATATACAAGCAACGACAGGCTTCCCTGTAGTTAGCCTGCTGCTGATAGTTTTGCGATCGCTCCCACCAATTGACCACTGATAATTCTCGAACTGGTCGTTTTGTCACTCTGTTTGCAGCTTGAGTAAGTTGTTGGTAATAAGAAATAATATAAGGATGTAATGCTCTGATCAGTCGCACCCCTAGCCAGCTTAGGATTACAGCCACAAGTAACCAAAACGTTATCCTAATCCCCTGGCCTAGTATAGGAGACAGTAACCAAGATGGCAGTGAGCTTTGGGGTTGGTCAAGAGGCACCTGAGACATTGTCAGCTCCCACCACTCCCCGAATTGTCGTTGCAGCAGCTGCAACTGCCAATCCAAACTGTTTTTTTCAAAGGAACCAGTAGACATAAGATACTGATAACTAATAATATCAAACAGCGGATTTAGGGCATGGATTAAGTCATCCGTGCATCCGTGTTATTATTGTGTGTAGTCCACCCTTCTATGCTTTCCCATTTACCATAATCTAAAATAACAGTACTTGAAGCCGGTAAAACTGCTATTTACTAACATGACAAGTCTCTATACTGACATTGAGATCAATGTCCCAAGGCAGAAGGTTTGGCAAATTTTGTTCCATAAACAGCAGTGGAAGTACTGGAACACATTTCTGTTTGATTGTGACTCAACTTTACGGTTTGAGCAGGGGAAAGAAGTCTTTCTGTCGCTGCGACGGCTTCCCAATGAAGAAGAGACAGAATTTGAGCCATTGGTGACACAACTTCAGCCTGGTGTGTGTCTAAGTTGGGTGTCTTCTATCCCTGGCTTTCGTAGTGAATGTGTATTTGATTTGCAAGAAATAGGAGTGGGTCGTACCAAATACGTCCACAAACACTCTTATTCCGGTATATTGTCTCGGGTGTTTCTACCGTTTATCCGAGAGGATGAGTTACGAGGTATTAAACGAATGGCATGGGAGTTGAAGCGTTATGCTGAGGGGTTTTAGAACGTTAGTATGGCGCTAGCACACGCTTAATCCGGGTGAAGTGTTAAAGATGACACTGTAGACACTAACGACTTAACCACACCCGGAAGCACTGGTTTACCAGACAAGTAATCCCTTAGTCAAGATAGCCCATTAGTTCATCTGTCCCTTCACTAACATTTGTAGCAATAGGACGATTTTGGGGTAATGGCTTTACGCTCAGCTGTTTCCTATCGATGTATCCAGAGGATCCAGTTCCTTTAGCAGTGAATTGGAGTTCCTTGTCTTTATTGCTATCTGTGCTGCTCATATCCCTCCTGGGACTCCT
Organism: Moorena sp. SIO3A2; assembly: GCF_010672265.1. Lineage (NCBI taxonomy): Bacteria > Bacillati > Cyanobacteriota > Cyanophyceae > Coleofasciculales > Coleofasciculaceae > Moorena > Moorena sp. SIO3A2. Next base: position 5,560 of record NZ_JAAHHC010000059.1, on the reverse strand, counting down.
GAGTTAGAGTCAAAAATACCTTATTATATAGCTAAGTCTGGTCTAAGTTGACCAAGTTAGGCTTACATTGACACTCCCCACGGCGCTTATGCCGGGGGATTCTTGCTTCGACGAACTGACTTTAATACACAAGGGTTTTGCCGTTCCTCGCACCGAATAACCGTGTACAAACGTATTATCTAGTTTGAGCAAGTGTACCCAGCGGTCTGATCTCCACAAGCGTACTGGAATAAGTCATCCAGGGTTTGGGCGTGCCCCGCCCTACCTTTCACTAAAAAAACTAACTTTGGCGCTTTGGTCGGTACTCTGTCGAGTCCATGCGTTTTAAGGGTTTTTCGCTCCCTTGCTACTACCATCGCTTTACGTCGTAGATTAATTGGTGATACCGACGAATTTTCACCTGTGGTAGGCCAGCCATAGCATTATAACATAAATAAAAGAAATAAAACGCCGAATCGCTCAATACTTTAAAAGCTCAATTCTTTTAAGTGAGGGGTCAGACTAACCCCGTATCTAAAGCTAGAGGCGTATAGACCTCACCCCTGAAACTACCCAATTTTTCACTCAAGGTTATACTATCACATTTGATAGCCTTTCTATAGCTAAAGTTGCTAGAACTACCACAGCCACAGTGCTCCCCCGTGATGTTTAGTAGATTTTGGGATTGATTGAGAGATCAGTACAGTTACCAGTAAAGCTAGCAATACAGCTACCAGTTAAAGCTATTCAGGGCATGAGTACTCTAGATGTTGGCCTCAACAACTATGATTGTGCCAGCAATAGTGAACAGATTCATCGGCCATAACCCAATAGTTACGGCCAATAACCATTAATCATTACTAATCACTAATAAATCTCTAGCCTTGCTCTGGATTGTTCTATAGTCCTTAAGGATTGGTTCTAGTCCTTCTTCTTCTTTTTCAACATAATCGTCTAAATCTCCAAATACTCTTTTAATTTCTTCATAAATCAGAGTACACTTTAAGGTAAGTTGCTGATGAATATCAGATATCAACTTAGTTTTATCACTCTCTAATTTTTTGCCAATCTTGCTAATTATCATTCTTCTTTTCAGATAAAGCGCTCCCCCGGAGACTAAAATTCCAACTCCGGCAAACGCAGCACCGATAAGATCCAATATTACTATTTCCGTTATCGCCATAAATAGGCCAGCAATTACTGTTACTGCCGCTCCACCTAATATATTGGTAGCGACTCCACTAGCGTTTGATTTTAAGGAATTGATAAACTCAGCATCTTCAAGGAGCTTAGACGCTTTTTGCTTAACGTCTTCAAACACCTCATGACGGCGCTCCATAACTCGGATAGATAGATTGCTATTACTGGAATAATTCTGGATAGTCTCCAAATCTTGTATTAACGAATCAATTAGGTTTTTAATATCCCCTAAAAAATGGAGTGTCCCCTCTTTTAAGGTTTCTTCTAACGAGAGCTGTAGCTCTGGTTCATACTTAGCCTTGATCTGATCGATCCAGGCTTGGATTGAGGCATTTTTCTTAACGGTACCAACAACGGACTTATTGATTAGTTTAGGAAAGGTGAAACCAGCGCTAAAATCAGATTTTATTTGCTCAGCAACTAGATCATAGTTGGCAGCCAACTTATCCACCAGTTTAGTAATGTCATCTTGAGACTTTTTTTCACCGACAGCTAGTTTAGTTTTGATTCGTTCTACTGATGATTTATCCAGCTCTAGTTGCCGTTGGATAGATTTTAATTCATGCTCTAATTCATCAATCACGTTTTGAGTGCGATCGCTAATTGATTTAAGTTTAATTTTGTAAGTCTCCCCACCGGTAACCATATCATTAATAAATCCTCTCACTTCCCTAAACCCACTCCCCTCCTCATTCCCATTGTTTTCTAATTCCGCTGATGTCGCAAAAACTATAGGAGACTCAATATGTCGTTGACTAGCATAGTCTTTAACTCTCTGAGTATTTCGGCTTAATTCTTCTGGTTTAGTTAAATCAGACTGTTGAAGTATAAAGACTACTTTTTTACGCCATTGCTCACTAACATAATCCAGGAGTTCCCAAGCTGTTTTATGATAGGGATTCTTAGCGAAGAAGACAAAAAACACTAAATCACTGTTAGGAATATAGTTTTCAGTAATCTCTTGGTGGTTTTCCAGAATCGTATTCGTTCCAGGAGTATCGACAATTGATAAAGTTTTCAAGATATCAATGGGTAAACCAATTTTTCGTAACGTTGGGCTAATTTCTTTTTCAAACTGCTCCTCTGAATAAACAATTTTTTGAATAACATCCGTACATGGCTCAACATCAGTTTGACAAATTTTTTCTTGAATTATGGCATTAATAAAGCTACTTTTTCCGGCTTTTACTTCTCCAACAATAACTAACAAAAACGGTTCATTACTATTTTTTTGTATCGTCCTTATTTTTGACTGTAATTCCGGTTTATTGATTTGAATAACAAATTTATGCAAATCTTGTAATAGGTCATCAATATAAAGTTTGTGGTTGTACAATACTTGATCAATAATTTGATTGTTCATTAATCTTACTCCCCTAGATTATACTATCCTAAATTAGGACCAAATAATTAGTCAATTTTCTAGCTATGGTAGATTGATTATAGTTTTTTTAAAAGGATATCGCCAAAAACACTGATCAGGTAAACATTCAGCTCTCAGCTGTCAGGGATCATCCCTTGATTAGTCATTAATCAGTAGTCATTGGTCATTTGTCTAATGCGATCGCGAAGCTGTTCCTTGTTCCGTTCGCGAACGGAACATCGCATCTTAACAAGACTCAGCCGTCAGCCGTCAACATATTTCACTCGACTCTGGTTTGCGTTCGCGAACGGAACATGGCATCTTAACAAGACTCAGCCATCAGGGATTACCCCTGAATATTATTTCACTCGATTCTAGTTTGCGTTCGCGAACGGAACATCGCATTATGAATCGGGGGGTAGAGTCCCAATGTTGACGAGACCCGAATCCCCTCATATCGTTGTAAATTTTCTCGAAGTGCTGACGCAGTTGAGGAAGAATAACCTTTAAAATCTCTCTCACGGTAACCAACTCAAATGGATAAAATTCGCTTATTGCTTATTGTTTCAGTTTAATCCCTCTTGGCTAGGTTTGTCTAAAGACCATTGCTCAGGACTGAGCCACTGATCCAGTATAATCAAATTAAGTCGAGATGGCATAGTGCTTGTAGATAGCAAGACTAATCATGGCAGCAACACACATACGCTTTGACTGGGCGATCAAAAAACAACTGCGAGATAAAGCTAATTATGTTGTCCTCGAAGGCTTTATCAGCGAATTACTCGGGGAAGTGATTACCATTGAATCGATATTAGAAAGCGAAAGTAATCGAGGGACACAAGACAATAAACTCAACCGGGTGGATATTCTAGCTCTCAATAGTGCTGGGGAGTTATTGCTGGTGGAAGTTCAAAATAGTTCGGAAAATGATTACTTTCAGCGGATGTTATTTGGAGTTTCGACTCTGATTACCGAATATCTGGATAAAGGAGAGCCTTATAGTAAAGTCAAAAAAGTCTACTCCATTAATATAGTTTACTTTCCCCTCGGCCAAGGACAAGATTACATTTATCAGGGAAAATTAGATTTTATCGGACGTCATATCCAGGATAGACTAGAGCCATCAAATCTCCAGAAGGAGTTGTTCAAAATTGAGCAGGTGTACCAGATATTTCCGGAATATTACATCTTGAGAGTCAAACAGTTTAATGATGTGACCAGAAACAGTTTGGATGAATGGATATATTTCCTAAAAAATAGTGAAATCAAGGAAGACTTCCAAGCCAGGGGATTAGCCCAAGCCAAGGAAAACCTGAGGATTGAGAGTCTACCAAATACAGAAAAGGCAGCCTATCAGAAATATCTGGAAGATAAACGGTATGAAATTAGTATGCTGGAAGGGGCAGAGGCAGTCGGAGAATTAAGGGGTAGAGAAGAGGGCATAAAACAGGGTAGAGAACAGGGCATAAAACAGGGAATAAAACAGGGCATAGAACAGGGCATAGAACAGGGCATTCAACAAGAACGTCGTGCTAGCTTGGAGCGAATACTCCAACTAAGATTTGGAACGATTCCTTCAGAGATATCTGAAACAATACAAGGCTTAGATATCCAACAAGTGGACAACTTGATGGCAACGGCATTAACAGCTAGTTCTTTAGATGAGTTTAGCCAACATCTGCCGAAGTAATGGCCAGGTGTTAAACTAGAAGTCTAAAAGAGATTAAGTCGAGATGGCATAGTGCTTGTAGATAGCAAGACTAATCATGGCAGCAACACACATACGCTTTGACTGGGCGATCAAAAAACAACTGCGGGATAAAGCTAATTATGTTGTCCTCGAAGGCTTTATCAGCGAATTACTCGGGGAAGTGATTACCATTGAATCGATATTAGAAAGCGAAAGTAATCGAGGGACACAAGACAATAAACTCAACCGGGTGGATATTCTAGCTCTCAATAGTGCTGGGGAGTTATTGCTGGTGGAAGTTCAAAATAGTTCGGAAAATGATTACTTTCAGCGGATGTTATTTGGAGTTTCGACTCTGATTACCGAATATCTGGATAAAGGAGAGCCTTATAGTAAAGTCAAAAAAGTCTACTCCATTAATATAGTTTACTTTCCCCTCGGCCAAGGACAAGATTACATTTATCAGGGAAAATTAGATTTTATCGGACGTCATATCCAGGATAGACTAGAGCCATCAAATCTCCAGAAGGAGTTGTTCAAAATTGAGCAGGTGTACCAGATATTTCCGGAATATTACATCTTGAGAGTCAAACAGTTTAATGATGTGACCAGAAACAGTTTGGATGAATGGATATATTTCCTAAAAAATAGTGAAATCAAGGAAGACTTCCAAGCCAGGGGATTAGCCCAAGCCAAGGAAAACCTGAGGATTGAGAGTCTACCAAATACAGAAAAGGCAGCCTATCAGAAATATCTGGAAGATAAACGGTATGAAATTAGTATGCT
>NZ_JAAHHC010000059.1:0-442 GCF_010672265.1 Moorena sp. SIO3A2 | reverse complement strand
AGGAAGACTTCCAAGCCAGGGGATTAGCCCAAGCCAAGGAAAACCTGAGGATTGAGAGTCTACCAAATACAGAAAAGGCAGCCTATCAGAAATATCTGGAAGATAAACGGTATGAAATTAGTATGCTAGAAGGGGCAGAGGCAGTCGGAGAATTAAGGGGCAGAGAAGAGGGCATAAAACAGGGTAGAGAAGAGGGGATATTAGAAGGCATTCAACAAGAACGTCGTGCTAACTTGGAGCGAATACTCCAACTACGATTTGGAACGATTCCTTCAAAGATATCTGAAACAATAAGCTGTTCGGCATTTAAATTGGTATAATAAAAATTAATAAATAACCCAATAATAGGAAATATGCCAGCAAAAAATTATCTGACAGCAAAAAACAATACTTCAAAAAGCCTTAAAAATAGAAGAAAATGGAAATATTAGAGAACGTATTT
>NZ_JAAHHC010000058.1:0-37395 GCF_010672265.1 Moorena sp. SIO3A2 | reverse complement strand
TCCTGAACTACTGCTGACTTTTTCAGCTGGTCACCCACCAGGAGGTATTGACTCAAACTATTACTCTGACTAATTTGTCAGTTTTACTGAGATCTAGTCTACCGTACTTTTAAAAGAGCCGCACCCAAATAATATGTAGAGCAGTTATAAACCAATTTATAGCTGCTCTATATAACTATTGTTTGATTGATAATTTTTCTAAAAAAACATATACAGCAGTTTGCAATTCAATTAGGTACAAATTTCTAGGTTTTTAGGGAGCAGGGACTGAGGCCGTGGGCCACGCGGGGCGCGTTCGGAGCAGGGAGTAGGGAAGAGGGAAGAGGGAAAACAATCCTGTGTACCTGATAGTTATGCAAACCGCCGTAAAAAAATAATTTTTAATAATCTCTGATTAATTTACCCATAAATTTTAATTAATAAGTGGAGAAAATTAATCTAATTTCCACTTTTTTTATATTTCCTATTCTCGATTCCCGATTCTCGATTCCCGATTCCCGATTCCCGATTCCCTAATTCCTAAAACTCAACACAAAAATCCCTGAGGTTATTGTATGATATCAAGACAGTAAAAAGCATCAGCCATAATGACTATCGGGATTTGGGTACTAGGGGATCAACTTTGGACTCAACAATCAGCGCTAAACAGTTGTCAACAAAACCATCAAAATACGCCAGTAATTCTGATTGAATCCCTAAGCTACGTCCAACAAAGACGTTACCACCGCCAAAAACTCGTATTCATTTGGTCAGCCATGGGCCACTTTAAAACCAACTCGACTTAAGCAGCACAGAAGGATTTATTCGTCAAGTCCTGGGTTGGCGGGAATATATGCACGGCATTTATATCTATATGAACCCTGACTACTCCCAAAGCAATTGGTTCAACCACACCCAGCCCCTACCTGACTTTTACTGGCATGCCGAGAAAACAGACATGAACTGTTTACTCCAAATTTTGAGTCAGGTTGAACGAACCGGTTACGCCCATCACATTCAGCGACTGATGGTGTTGAGCAATTTTGCTCTAATTGTTGGAGTTTCCCCTCAATCGATCTTAGGTGCGCTTTCCGTTGGCGAATTAAATTCGCCACGGGTCGCACCTGAAGAATGGTTTCATGGAGCCTTTATTGATGCCTATGATTGGGTCATGCAAACCAATGTGATTGGTATGGGTCAGTTTGCCGATGGCGGCATCCTAGCATCCAAACCTTACGCTGCATCAGCTAATTACATCAATAAAATGAGCGACTACTGCAGCAGTTGTGCTTACAATCCTCGGAAACGCTCTGGGGAGGGAGCCTGTCCCTTTAATTTCTTTTACTGGGATTTTCTTTGCCGCCACCGTGACCAACTCAAGGCTCAAGGCCGCATGAGTTTAGTGTTGTCTCACTTGAACAAAATCTCTGATCAAGACATACAACAAATCCGTGAAGAAACTTTTAGGTGGCGTAGATACAATATATCTGACAATATCACATAATTAGGTTAGAAGCAATTAGTCAGTGGTTATATTTTTTTTCCTTGTCTTGATGCAATAGCGAGTGGGGGAAACCACGGCAATAGCGAGTGGGGGGAACCACGGCAATAGCGAGTGGGGGAAACCCCCAAGACCGCGCTGCCTCCCCAAGACCGCGCTGCCTCCCCAAGACCGCGCTGCATCGCTGTTTTTTCCTTAAGGAGTCAACTTAAGAGTTTGTTAATCAAAGTAAACTAATTAATTAGGTGTTTCAATATACAATGACCCCATCTGTGGTCACCAGTTTTCCACCGCCAACGAAACTGTAAGAATTCTTATCGTTTGTCCCAACTTTCCCCCACAGATTCCCCACTGTTTCCACACAGAGCTTCAAGCTTTTCCACAGTTTTCCCATAGTTTTCCACAAGCTTCAACGGTGGCATTAGGTATTCCAGTTTTACTGGGGATTTTCCCGACTTAGTATTCCGCAGCAGTTAAGACCGCAGTTTATGTAAAGTTATGTAACAAAAAAGCGCCTCAAACCCTGATTATTTCGTATACATTTCGGAATTTCAACAAGAGTTGTAATATTTCGCAGCATTGACAAACCCACCCCATTTCAGATGAAAATGGTGCGACCAACCTATAAAAAAATTTGCTCTAAGCTAACCTACGCCCAGTAGCAGCGGTTAGCACGGACTACCCTAGCCGATTTGGGGATAGTTCTTAACTAAAGCAAGGGTGGCATCAAAATTCAGTGCTTCGGTGCTAGCTTGTCTTGGCTTTCTTTTGGCCAAGGCAGTTATCTGAAGTGCTTGAAATCAGGTGGCTTTTTCCAAAAATACCTTTATATGAAGAGGTGAATATGAACGCAACCGTAAGTATCCTGGCAGAAATCCCCGAAGACCTGCACGAGTCTCTCAAGCGCTACCTAGAAACCCATCCTAGCTGGGACCAAGACCGGGTCTTCGCAGCAGCACTTTCTCTGTTTTTGCTCCAAAATGGTATTGGTAAGACCCCAGAAACATCCCAGAGTTATCGGGCTTGTGCTCGTGTGTATCTGGAATCCCTCTTTCAATATCCTGCTTAATTAATCCGGGATGGGGAAAGGTATAACGTGTGAAATATAACGTGTGAAATATAACGTGTAAAGTATGACGTGTCAAGTTCAGCACCCATGCCTGCACGGCTTCCCCCTACTCCCCACTCCCCTGTTTATGATGTCCGGAAACATCGAGATCATAAAGCTGAGGTGATGGGTAACCCATTACCCATTACCCATTACCCAAACGATTTTTGACCATGAGCACTATCGAAACAACCGGACAAATTACAATTCCTAAACTGATTGTGGGTTTAGGTAATCCGGAACCCAAGTACGATAAAACGCGGCACAATATCGGTTTTGAAGTGGTCGATGCGATCGCAGGTCGATTACAGATTTCAGGAAGCGAACATCGCCGGTTTCAGGGATGGTTTGGTCAAGGAATTGGACTAAAAGGAAATAAGCTAAGCTTGCTCAAGCCCCTGACATACATGAATCGCTCTGGACAAGCAATTCGGGCGGTGACTGATTGGTACAAGCTAAAACCTGAGTCAGTCCTGATCATTTATGATGATATGGACTTACCAGTAGGGCGTTTGCGTCTGCGCCTTTCTGGTTCAGCGGGAGGACACAATGGCATGAAATCCGCAATTGCCCATCTGGGTACGCAAAACTTCCCTCGCCTGCGGATTGGCATCGGCAAATCCAGTCAGAAGCCAGACACGATCTCCCACGTCCTAGGAAAATTTTCACCCCAGGAAGCCGAGTTAATGTCTGAGGTAGTCCAACTAGCAGTTGAGGCGGTTGAACTGTCTCTTAAGCAAGGTGTGGAAAAAGCAATGAGTCTCTACAATAATCGGAATCTAGCAACTATAGCAAAGGGAACAGGGAGTAGGGAGTAGGGAGTAGGGAGTAGGGAGTAGGGAGTAGGGAGTAGGGAAGTCGGAAGTGGTAACAAATTCTGTGTACCTCATAGGTATGATAAACGCTATAGTTATAGCGCTACGCAATAACTTACATAATCTGATTAAGGCAGGAGATATCAGCTGAGCCAAAGTGTACACTCAAGGCAATATTCAAGTTTTCCAGAGACGGGACTAACCAGGGTACGCTGTTTCTGGTTTGGGACTCGTAGTGGTTAAACAAAATCGAAAATCGCTTTTCTAAATAGGGCTTGACTTTACGGCAGATCAATACAATCTTGAGCAATAGTCCAGTGGTAATGGTGGTTCCTATATTGCCAATCAAATCAACAAATGTATAGTGATGGGGGCGCTGAGGGCTTTCCACCACCAAAAAATTTAACAATTGACTACAGGTGCGCACCACCATAAATTCATTTGGCCTTTGGTAATCCCATTCAGACAAGGTGTTTTGCAAATGACTATACAACCGCTTGTTAAACTGTTGCTTCCCATAGGCCGGGTCAATCGAGGCAATCAAATATTCATATAAATCGTCCTTGAAGTCTTTGAAACAGGCTGTGTGCTGACTGTGGGTATGGAAGCTACGAGCAACATCTTGGTAAGTGTAAGACCCTTGCACTTTGCCAAAAAACTGCTTGAGAGCACTCGCCAACTCTCGTTCGGTCAGCAATGTGGGATTTGACACTGGTTGAATAATTCGTCTTGGAGTCCTGATCTGCCGATTTCGCATGACATGGGCGCATCGCACCTGATAGGTTACGTACTTAGATAAATCACACTCAAAGCGCCGTTGAACCCTAGCTTGAACTTGCCGGACAGTTTGCTGATATTCCTGAGAGCTGTCTTCACTGAGTAAGCAATGTTCATATAAGTAGGGATACCGCTGAATCAAATTTGCCACTCGCTTAGAACCATTAGAGTATAGAGGTGTATCACTCATTACTATGGATAGACGTTGCAAAGTTAGATATTGCTCTGTTCTTTTGAACAGCTGCATTAGTTCCCGCAGGCGTCTAGGAGCCCGAGAGTGAACCCTCATTGGAGACGGCACATGATCAAACAGAGCTACCAATTCTTGGACTGCTCTTCTGGTGTTTGGTTTCAGATGCCAGTGATTGATCAGAATATGGCAGCAGCGATTGATCACAAATCGGAACTCTGTCCGAGCCCGTTTATCCATTACTATCTTTTCCAAGGCCAACCAGATGTCAAAATCTTCGTATCCCACTCCATCCAGGAAGAGCCTTTTGAAGCGTTCAATTGATTGCTTGGGTGATTCTACCCTTACCCACTGGAGTAAGTGATTGTAAACTTGCTGCTCTTGCAAGCTAATATGTCGAATTTCCGATTCTTTAGAGTCTCTCCAGGTGGTCACTTTAGGTAGCTCTCCTAGGTGCTAAAGCTAGGGCTCATCAATGGTGGTTGGCTTGAGAAGATGAAAATTCAACTTTAAATGGCTTAGCTAACACAAAGAGAGTTTGGGGTATCACAATATATCTACGGCAGTAGATATATTCTAATGATCACCTAAACTTTAGGTGAGCTATTATAGTATTAGTATATCTTCATCTAGTATTTACCTAATTGTGCCAATCAGTGGAAATTGTGAAAATTAAGTAAAAACAATGTGAAATTTATTGAATTACCTGGAAAATAGAGCGTTTAGAGAAAACAGCACAATTAGGACACTGGGAGAACAATAAGGTTATGGTGTGTCGGCTTCTTGTAGGAAAATTAGTTGACATTCTCGCCGCCAAGACAGTAGGCATTCCAGAAAAAATCCTGGAAAAGTCATTCACTGGCATTACCACTGATACCCGTAACCTGGAGCCGGGTCAACTATTTTTAGCACTGCGGGGTGAAAAGTTTGATGGTCATGATTATGCATCTCTGGCAGTAGAGAAGGGGGCATTAACGGTCATTGCTGAGGCGACTAAAGTTACCAAAATCGAAGGTTTGCCCCTGATTCAGGTAGAAAATACTCTCAAAGCCTACCAGCAAATTGCTCGGTGGTGGCGTGACCAGTTTCAGATTCCGGTGATTGCTGTCACTGGTTCTGTAGGCAAAACTACCACTAAGGAGCTAATCGCAGCAGTTTTGTCTACTAAAGGAACTGTACTCAAAACCCAGGCCAATTACAACAATGAAATCGGTGTACCCAAAACCTTGCTGGAGTTGACACCAGACCATGACTATGCTGTAATCGAGATGGCAATGCGTGGTTCAGGACAGATTGCTGAATTGACCGAGATCGCCAACCCTACGGTAGGGGTGATTACTAATGTGGGTACAGCTCATATTGGTCTGTTGGGTTCTACTGAAGCGATCGCAAAAGCCAAGTGTGAGTTATTAGCCCATATGTCCAACAACGGTGTCGCGGTTCTCAATCACGACAATCAACGCCTAATTGACACCGCAGCTCAGGTTTGGCAAGGGCAAACCTTAACCTATGGTTTAGAGGGTGGTGATGTCCAAGGACAGTTGATTGCACCGGAAATCCTGAAAGTAGAGGGCATGGAGTTTCCCATCCCCCTCCCAGGTCGCCACAATGCCCTGAACTATCTCGCGGCCCTAGCCATTGGGAAATTATTGGGGGTGGATTGGGAAACCCTCAGGAATGGTTTAAACGTTGAGCTACCCCCAGGGCGATCCCAGCGTTATGAGTTACCTAACGATGTAGTGATTCTTGATGAAACCTACAATGCTGGAGTTGAATCTATGGTAGCTGCTCTCGAAATGCTGGCTCAGACTCCTGGGAAACGACATATAGCAGTACTTGGGGCGATGAAGGAATTGGGAACCAAATCCGGTGAACTTCATCAGCAAGTCGGTCAAAAGGTTGAGCAACTCAATCTAGATGGCTTGCGGATTTTGGTGGATGAAAGTGAGCCAGAAGCAGAAGCGATCGCAACCGGTGTTACTTCGGTGCCAGTTGAGTCTTTCTGTGACTCTAATCCTCTAGTGGAACATCTACTGGAGTTTGTCCAACCTGGAGATCGTCTATTGTTTAAAGCCTCCCATTCCGTTGGTCTCGATCAGGTAGTCAAGCAGTTTAAAGCAGGATTTTCCAAGCAAGATTGATACAGAGCCAACAAATCTGGACTTATCCCCAGATTGGCGATAGTTTACCGCTGAAAACTTGCTCAGCTGGCCCAGTCATGTAAACTCGCTGGTCGGTTTCGGACCATTCAATGTCGAGACAACCACCAGGAAGCTCCACGGTACAAATGCGATCGCTTTTCTGAGTTAACACACCAGCTACCACAGAAGCACAAGCCCCCGTGCCACAGGCGAGAGTTGCCCCAGCACCCCGCTCCCAAACCCGCATCTTGAGATAATCAGGGCGCACCACTTGGATAAATTCTGTATTGGTTCGTTGGGGGAAAACTGAGTGATGCTCAAACAGCGGACCAATAGTTTCCAGAGGTATGGCATCCGCATCCTCCACAAAGGTGATACAGTGAGGATTACCCATACTGACACAGGTAACCTCCCATAATTTGTCAGCTATTTCGATCGGGGTATTGATTACCTTTTGGTCAGCCTCTGCCAAAACAGTCGGAATTTGAGCTGCACTAAGCTGGGGCATGCCCATATCCACCCTGACTTTACCATCGTCCTTGAGTTCAGGAATGATCACCCCAGCCAGGGTATGGATCCGATAGTGTGTTTTGTGATTAGCCCCCTCTAAATCAGCCAGAAACTTTGCTAAACAGCGAATCCCATTACCACACATCTCTGGTTCAGAACCATCAGAGTTGAAAATCCGCATCGTATAGTCAGTACCCTCTTGTCCAGGCAGGGCAAAAATCACACCATCTGCACCGATTCCAAAATTGCGCACGCATAGCTGTAGCGCTTGCTCTGAGGTTATTCTGGGTTTTGGGTCATCCCGATTATCAATCAGAATAAAGTCATTCCCCAGTCCATGGTACTTTGTAAACTCCATAGTCAACCTCCTGATTCATCTGCTCTGGCGCAATGGTAATTCTTTTGCAGCCTTTTGTTTAAGTTTCGCGAATTTTCGTCGATTTAGCTACCGACTGATTAAAATACTTTTTCTGATTATGCTGCCCAAAATCCCAAAAACCCTCCTGGCCAAGTATGATTGGTTATGATTGGTAGGGTTCCCAAACATCCCACGATTTTTTGTGATTATGGCCCAATTCGATACCGGCTTGCCCAGTATTAGTCAAATTCAAGGCTATATCAAAGACCAACAACTCCTAGAGCTAAAACTTCTCACTGGGGATTCCTTCAGGGGGAAGTTGTGCTGGCAAGATCAAAACTGCCTGTGTCTGATCACTCAAGATCAGCAGACCATCATGATCCCTCATCATGCGATCGCTTATCTAAAGCCAGAGGCAGCTGAAGGCTGAAGGCTCAAGGCTCAAGGCTCAAGACTGTTCGCCGGATAGCCTTCGGTTTAGGGTAGGCTGAAATGGGTTTATTGGTGGATCAAGGTTAACTAAAAACTTGATCCACAACCAAGCATTACCCTTCAACCTTTTAGAATTTAGAATTTAGAATTTAGAATTTAGAATTTAGAATTTAGAATTTAGAATTTAGACTTCTGGCTTCTACCTTCTGCCTTCTGCCTTCTGCCTTCTGCCTTCTACCTTCTGCCTTCTGCCTTCTGCCTTCTGCCTTCTGCCTTCTGCCTTCACCATTCTACCTTCTTAATTCTGCCTTCTTAATTCTACATTCTAAATTCTGCATTCTACATTCATACTTCGTACTTTATTTTTGATTTACAACTTATAGCTTAGTCCAGTCAGTAACAATATAGTTGCAATAATACAGCCCAAGCATCCCAGGGCAAGATTAGTCATATTTGATTGACTTGCTGATGCTAGGGCTGTATTGAGATCCGGTGAAGTTAGACGTTCATAGTTTTTTATTGCTACATTAGCTTCTGGTAAAGAAGAGATCAGACTACCAATAAAATAATGTAATCCCACAAAAACTGCTGAGCCCAACCACTGACTTAATACTGAACTATAGAGTTCCGTATACGCCAAAAATAAGGCATTTAAAATATAACATAATACCGTCAGTGATATAGTACCTAAAATAAACTTCCACCAACTTGACTCAAAATCTTCCTCAGTTATATCTTCAAATAATCCTGGGCGCTTAGTTTTCAAGTTATTTTCAAAATACACAAATATACCGATCCCAATTATACAGATAAACACTCCGATTAATAACCAGTGCCATGTTCTCAATGGGATGTCTTCTGATAAATAATTAAACTGAAACCCTCCCGTTAGGCACCAATAGGCTACACTGGCAAATCCAAACATAGTTAAAGACATGATTGAATGCCAAACAACCAACTTTTTTTCACTATTAATTAGAGTAAGTAGACTTAAGATATTATTGAAATCCCTCTTAAAAAACCACTTAACTAAAACAAATAATGGAGCAACAATAAACATAAGATAAATGTTGGCAAAATTGGAGCCTAGTGGGGTAGCTATCCCTCCTAGCCTACCTAATCCCAGTGAGACAAGCATTAAAAGTAACTCAGGATTATTGGTACTTGAGTTAATCACCAAGGTGCGTTGCTCGCGCCCTAAATAGTCACCAGCAAGACCCGCTGCACAGCTCACCATCAAGTCAGTGGTGTAGGGAATTAACCAAAAGCAAAATGTTACGGCTGTAATTAAAGAAATCACCAGGAATGGGATTTCACCAATGAAATCATGGAGCTTGATGATCCAACTGTCCATTAATTTAAACCTCGACTTAGTTTGGCAATCGTGAGTTACCCTTAAAAAAACTATTTCATAGTTTGGTATTGATTGATATAGAGCATCCATCGACCGAATTAGCCTAACCGTTAGTGTGATAGACTATCGACCTTAGTTAGATGTCCTTTTATGATGGCACCTGGCTCAAGATTCCCGGTCCCGTTCATCTGCAAACTAGATGGAATTGGAAACACACTGGGCTAAATGATAGTCTATGCCCTAGTAGCTAAAGAGTAAAAATCTTAGTCTAATTTGTATAAGTCAGTGAAATCACTATCCTCTCATGGCTCACTATCAGGGCTAGAGCACTATTCTCCTTCTAGTCCCACCCCACTTCTGAGTGCAAAGCACCTTGCAAAAGGTCTGATTAAAACGACAGCAATAGCCCTGGCATCGGGTTTTGTAGCCCTGTGCCAACCAGTGCAAGCTTTACAGGTACAAGTTCAACCAGACAATCCCCAGTTAGGCGATACTTTGTCAGTGGTAATTCAAACCGAAACAGTCGGTTCACCACCGAGCGTTTCTATGGGTCAAAAGACCTATCCTACCTTTGCAACAGGGACAAATCGTTATCGAGCTTTAGTACCCACTACACCATTAGATAAACCAGGAAAATTGGTTTTGCGGGTGGCTGGTGATGGTAAAGTCAACAACATAGCTGTACCACTTAAGAATCGCTCTTTCCCTGTCCAACGCATCTGGCTGTCTGGCAAAGCCTCTGCCCCAGCAACCCAATTTGAATTAAATCGGGTTGCCCAGTTTAAAAAATTAGTGACACCAGAAAAATTCTGGAATGGTAAGTTCTATAGACCCAACAATGCTCGTGTCTCCAGCGTTTTCGGTATTCGTCGCTACTACAACGGTGTCTTTGCTAACAACTACTACCATCGTGGTGTTGACTATGCCGGTGGCTTCGGTTCACCAGTAGTAGCACCAGCAGCAGGACGAATAGCACTAGTAGGACGAGAGTCTCAAGGTTTCCGGGTTCATGGTAACACCGTAGGGATTAACCATGGTCAAGGGGTACTCAGTATTATGCTGCACTTGAGCCAAATTAAAGTTAAAGAGGGGGATTTCGTTCAAGCTGGCCAGGTCATTGGTAGCATTGGTTCTACAGGTGCTTCCACTGGTCCTCATCTACATTGGGGTCTCTATGTTCACGGTCAGTCGGTTGACCCAGTACCCTGGAGATGGGAAGGTGTAAATTGACTTTCCGCCAGCCCATCACTTAGCTAAACCGCGAGAAGCCCCGCACTTTACCTTCATTGGGTAAGTGTCGTATGGGAAGCGCGGGGCAAGGGTCGGAACGTCGAAATGCCAATGGGCTATACTAGGGACAGTAGGGAAAACAAATTAAGAGCTAACCGCCACCTACTAGCTAAACATAGAACGAGTTGTATTGTTCCGGCGCGGAGGGGCATCCCGTGTCGTTAATAAAGTAACCCGTGTAACCGAATCGTTGGATGGTGTTGGTAAGAAGCCCGCGCTGTACCGCGCTTGTCAGCGTCGGGAGTATGTCACCTGGATCACCTATACTATAACTAAGCCAGCACATTTGATATCATAGATAAATCTAAACATCAAGGGTAAAGGTTAAAGGTTAAAGGTAACCGGCAAGAGCGAACAATTTTCTTTCCTCTTGCCCTTTCCCAATTAGTTAGCTGTTAACTTGTCCTTCCTTTAGGACTTAGTCGTTATTTACCATTACTCAATAAATTCCTCGTGTTTGCAGTTAGTCATGGGCTAAAGCCCTATGCCTCACTTACTCCTACTCTTTTTTTGATTTTACTAGGAAATTCCACTAACCACTCACTTCCCTTCACGAAATTCCCCAGATTCATCTATCGGGATCAGCTTAATCAGATCAAGACGAAGCTAAATTCCTAGATTATACTATTAATTATTTTAACCATTAAACCAATAGCTATTCAATCTACTCATGAGAATTGAGCAAATTATAGAAAAAGCCTTGAAAGATGGGTACTTAACTCCCCTGATGGAGAGTGAGGTCGGTCGCCTTTGTGACACAGCTTCGGAACTCTCCATTGAAGAATATATGGCATTAGACAAACTGATGGGGGCGCTTCTATCTGGTGAAGTGGTTACAGTTGCTCGCAAGCAGTTTATCAATGTCATGGAAGAGTTGGTATTAAGCGAAGCAATTGATCAAGTTACCAAGATAGAAGACAAGAGCGATCGCTTTCTGGAGGTAGGAGATATTGCTGCCTATGCCCTCAATAGACTGCCCCCTCTCTATGCTACTACCGAGAAAGGTGCTCAATACCAGCGTAAAAGAGCAAAGCAAGACCTAATGGATTTAATTAACCATCAAGTCAAGGATGCCATAGCCAAATACCTAGAGCGACCTCATTTTGGCGCTGATCGCCAAGCAATCCGCAAACAAACCAGCAAAGATCTGATGGGACAGATTAGTAACATGTTAGAGGGCTGTGCACCAGGCTTTGAGCCAAAGCCTCAGCGCTCAAATGGATTACATGGATTACGTTGAGTCATTGTTAACATGTGATGTTTAAAAAAACATTTTAAAGTATAATTTTTACAACTGAAATGTTTAATTCCTGACAATGACTGGTGTTCCTAGACTGACCTGCTCATACAACTGTTTAATATCCTGGTTGAGCATCCGTAAGCAGCCGTGGGAAACCGCTTTGCCGATTAGCTCTTCTTCATCAGTGCCATGAAGCCCGATTTGATGGTGCCCGTCAGACCAAAAACCAATCCACCTTTCTCCTAAAGGATTATCAGGTCCAGGAGGTATGAGTTCACCAGTAATCGGTTCTTTCCAAATAGGGTTGGGTTGTTTGCGAATAATTTTGAAACTGCCAGTGGGTGTATCCCAACCTGGTTTACCAATAGCAACTGGGTGGCTCTGGAGCAATTGTTCTCCCCAGTACAAGTAAACCGTAGTATCACTCAAATCCACAACTACCTGGTAAGTAATAGCAGCAATTGCGTCAGTAAAATAAGAGGTGGCTGGTAAAACCTTGGGAATTTTTGATTTCAGTCTCTTTGGCGTTACCTGAGGTTCTACCAGATCTGAGGCTGTCTTTTCGGATGACAACGGTTCCAGTTCTGGGTATACTGAAGAGGTTTTTGTCAACGTCTTATCTGTACTGAGTCCTGCTATGGTCAACCGAGAGGTTGCTGGCAAGACCTGGCTAATTTCAGGTGTAAGTTGCTTCAGCTTAAGCTGTGGTAGTTTAGCTGAGATTAACAATCCTGCTGACCCAAAGCAAAAGATCATTAAGCTGGTGTTAATTGAGTGGATTATGGCCATAATTAATTTAATTAATAGTTAATTAATAGGTAATGACTAGTTAATTTAATAGTTAATTAGCTGTTTACTGGCTCAGTCCACTACGAGCGTGAAAATGTAAGATAGACTAGTGCTCGATGAACGGGAACCAATCGCAGAAGTTGGGAGTCAATGAGAGGAAGAAAGTTTTAAAAGCTATTCCAATCATGAGCCAACCAATTTCTCTATCCTGGTCAACAGAGGTAAAGCTTCCTCAAGTGCCGGTGCAACCTGAGAAACTCTCTAACTATGATTTGGTTTTACGCTGTCAGGAAGGTATGAGTCCTGACCGCACAGCCTTTGCTGAGCTACTACGTCGGTATCAGTCCCACGTGGACAAGATTTTGTATCACTTAGCACCAGACTGGCAAGATCGCTCCGATTTAGCCCAAGAGGTCTGGATTAGGGTTTACCGTAATATTAAACGACTTAATGAACCAGTCAAGTTCAAAGGTTGGTTAAGCCGTATTGCCACCAATCTGTTCTATGATGAGCTCCGCAAACGCAAGCGGGTAGCCCACCCCCTGTCTCTGGATGCACCACGTCATATGGATGATGGCGATATGGATTGGGAAATTGCTTCAGCAGAGCCTGGTCCAGAAGAAGATATGACGACCAGAGAGTTTTATGAGCAACTGCACAAGGCAATATCAGAGTTGCCAGAAGTGTTTCGTACTACCATTATCCTTAGGGAAATCGAAGGTATGGCTTATGAAGAAATTGCTGAAATTACTGGCGCTTCTCTCGGAACCGTTAAGTCTAGAATCGCTAGAGCAAGAGCGAGATTGCAATCTCACCTGCAAGCTTATCTAGATTCCTAAACATCAGTATAGTTACTTAATAATATATCAAATTTTTACAAGGCTTGCGTGAGTCAGATCTTTATCTAAAGCGCCGGATTTAACAAGACAAGCTTAATCAGATCTTTATCTAAAGCGCCGGATTTCCTTTATTGGTTATTCCCTTAAAATAAAAAATATCGGAGATCTAGTGTGGGGAGTTTACGATGACTCGTTGGTGATGAGAAAATGACCTCTAAATTTAACCCTGATAACAATTATGGGCAGGAATCTGCCAAAGATATGGATTCCCTCAAACGCGATAGCTTTCAATTAATCAGTGCTTACGTTGATGGGGAAGTAACATCAGCAGAGCGCTCTGAAGTCCAGCAGCTATTGGCAACTGACCCAGATGCCAAACGATTATACAATCGACTGGTGATGCTACGTCAGGCATTCCGAACCATGCCCGTCCCACCAACAGAGCAACCAGCTCAAGAACTGGCACAGCAAGTTTTCTCAAAAATTGACCGCCGCCGGAATCGCCGAAAATTTGTTTGGGGTGGTGCCACCCTTGCTGCCATGTTTGTCGGTGCAGTTTCGATGATTGTGCCTAATGGCTCGTCACCAGAGCTAAAGATAGCGGAGCAAACAGAACCCCTCAGGATTGCTGTGAATCGACCGCTGCTTGAGATACCTAAAGCTCCAGTGTCATCTCCTAGACCGGCTGGGATTATACCAGAACTTAAGGGAAATGTCAATAATCCTAATTTGAATTAAATTAACTTAAATGGGATAAATAAATGGGATAAATGGTTCTTGCCTCGGCTTGGAACTAATCGCTATTTCAGTTTTTACTATTTCAGTGTTTAGCTTGTAGTTTGCTGATCAACTCATAAAACGGCTCCCAATTATCTTCCTGAGTAATTGGCTCCCAAACTGCCTCAATCACAGGTCTAAGTAAAGCAGTTTGCGGATTCTTATCTCGCAAAAGTGCTGACATATCCTTGAGCTGATCAACTGATAAATTTTGTAAAAGGTGGTGGTAGAAATTGCGCCAATCTGCTAGGGAGGAATACTTAGCATCTGACTCCCAAAAGGATTCTCGGCTCATTATCTTACTAACATCATCTCGCCAACTCTTATCAAACTGTTGGGCTAATTCAGCAAAGAAAGCGTGATAACCCACCTGAGTATCTTGCAGGAACTGAATCGTTAACCTCAATAACTCTGACTCTTCCGATTCTGGCAACTGTTCAAATCCCAGTTTATTCAGCATCAAGTGCCGATAATTGCGGTAATAATGTTTCCCAAACTCGGCTAAACCTGCTTCCATCTCCGATGTTGGGATTACCATCCCTAACGGTTGCTGAAGCATTTCTAAATTTAACTGACAAATTCCAGGCTGATTGCCGTAACTATAGCGCCTGTAATAGTCAAAGTAAGCAGCGGTAAACTTAGGGTCATAGGTGGGGATAAAGGCATAAGGTCCATAATCAAAACTTTCTCCAGTAATCGACATATTGTCGGTATTTAAGACACCGTGACAAAAACCCGCTGCCATCCACTGGGCTGCCAATCGAGCCACTCGTTCCACCAACTCGGCGTAAAACTGAGCATACTGCTCTTGTTTCTTATCCTCCCTGAGGGGGATGATGGCTGGGTAGTACTGCTCAATCACATGGTCTAATAGCTTTTTGATTAAATCCGGACGCTTAAAGTAATGCAGTCGCTCAAAGGTACCAAACCGGATATGGGAACGGCTAAAACGTACTATCACTGATGAGCGAGTTGGAGAGGGTTCATCACCCCGCCACAGTTGCTCACCAGTTTCAATCAGGCTCAGACAACGGGAGGTCAAAACGCCAAGATTGTGCAACGCTTCAGCTGCAAGTACTTCCCGCACCCCTCCTTTGAGGGTCAGTCTACCATCGGCAGTTCGGGAGTAGGGTGTGGTGCCAGAGCCTTTGGTACCGAAGTCGTAAAGTTCCCCATCGATACCTCTTACTTGACCATAGAGAAAACCTCTGCCATCCCCTAGTCTAGGGTTATATTCACCAAATTGATAGCCGTGGTAGCGCAGGGCTAAAAAGGGTCGAACTCCCTGAAATTTACCGAAAGCTTGGATAAAGTCTTGGTCGTTAGTGTCTTGGGGATTTAACCCAATACGGGGTAGCAATTGGTCGTTACGAAACCGCAGGATATGCCTGGGAAATTCTGCTGCTGCTACTTCGTCAAAATAGTCATATCCCAGGGATTCTAAAGCTGGCTCGTAGTTGAGAGAAAGGAACATATCGATCAGGGCTTCTTAGCTCTTAGGGAATAGGTTGGCAAAGGAATAGTTTTTTTATTCACCACAAAGACCCAAAGAATGATAAACCATCTAAGATTGTTAACGAAGGAAGAAAGCAGATTTGATCTAAGATATGCCTAATTCTATAATGTTCCAGGAAGATGGGTATGTAGTTCTCGAAACGAATCAACCAGAGGTGATTCTGACTCCAATGGAGTTAAAGTCAAAGTTAATGGCAATCTTGGCAAATCGTCAGGATGATTTGCCCAGGGATTTGCAGCATTTGACCTCTTTGGAGGAGCAAGGACAGTATTTGATGGAGACCAGCTGTGAATTAGATGTAGGACCTGGAGAGTATTTACAGTGGTAT
Organism: Moorena sp. SIO3A2; assembly: GCF_010672265.1. Lineage (NCBI taxonomy): Bacteria > Bacillati > Cyanobacteriota > Cyanophyceae > Coleofasciculales > Coleofasciculaceae > Moorena > Moorena sp. SIO3A2. The sequence goes on along the minus strand of NZ_JAAHHC010000058.1, from coordinate 21,451 downwards.
GTAGTCCGCCTGTAGAAACTATACCGGCAACAGAACAGGAGCGCTGAGCGCCGATGTCTAGGCAAGAACTCGGCGCTCAGCGTGACGGGTTGGTATATGACCGACTGTTTGAAATCAGAATCCCCGTCTAGGTAACAGCGGGGAGCTTTAAAGGTAAGGTCTTTACACGCTGGTGCTTTCTTCGGGCATTGCCACTAGTGCTACATCCACCTGGTCTTCTTCAAGTTGGGTTAAATCTACTTTAATACCAGGTCCAAAGAATTTTTCCAGTTTTTCCTGCTTTTTGAGCCAAGTCTCAAAAGGAATTAGTGGGGAGTCAAATTCGAGAATTAAGGCATAAGCACCATCCACCGAAGTTTCTCGTAAACCCATCAACACAGGTCTTTCTTCATCAGTAGGAGATAAACCCAGGCTTTCCAAGGAACTATCTAGATGGGCTTCTTGACCATAACGATATCGCGTTACGTCTTTGCGAATTTGATTTTGGATTGGGGTGGCGGTTTCCTCTCGCAGCGTCAGGACTTCAGGAATTGTTGGTTGGCTTAATTCTACAGGCTTTAACTCCGCAGCTTTGAGGGCAAGACCTCCTAGTAGAATTGGAATTCCGTAAAAGAATCCCACTAGATTCACTGTAGCATTATCGGTGGCGTAGGCAACAAAGCCGATTACGGTCAGTAATCCACCAATGACTAGACCTAAAGTTCCTAGGGAAGTTCGGGGTAACATTATTTAGCTATGTAACAGAAATAACTCCAGTTTTATTATCCTAGAGCGCTGGTCAAGTCATAGAAGTTGACAAAATGACCGATATATGGGTTAAAGTAAAATTCCTCCACTCCTATCCCCCCTATTTCCCCTATACCCCATTGACAGATCATCAAATTGACCCAATACTTCATTCTGACTTAACCGATATTCCAGACTCTGGCTAAGTCAGAATGAAGTAATAAATGCACCCAGTCTTTCTCTGACATACTTTATTCCCCTTTTTATGGGAAAATTTGATCGTTATTATAAAATTGTTGTAGACAAGAGACAGCCAAAAATGGAATTGGAAAAAATTAAGGAGCGAATTACCTTAATCACCAGTAAACGGGAATCCTTGCTACGGCTTCTGGAGCAACCAGATTTGGGAACCCTCCGAATTGATGTTAATCAAGCCCTAGAAGAACTCGATGACCTAATCGATGAATTTAAGCGTACTTTCCCGGAATAAAAAGGCTAACTGATGCCTCAAACAATTGGCGTTGCTGATTAATGGAATAATTGAAGGTAATTAGGTAATAGGGAAATCAGCCCACTATAATAATTGCATAATTCCTTAGTTTAGCAGCGCGTTATTCTAGTTTTCGTTTCTCAGCTGATTTTAGCTAGTGGTTCTAGATGGTTAAGTTTACTGCTGCCCATTTTCCTAACTAAATTAATTAGATCTGAAGTGGCAACATCTTTCCTACAAAAGATATCAACGGGAGCAGTTTGGCTCATCACTTCAATTTGGGGGTCTTCTACTGAAGAGTAGGCAATGATTTTAGTGTCTGGCTCTAGGCTTTTGATCCGGGTGGCTGCACTTAGACCATCCATCATAGGCATTTGTAGATCAAGTACAATCACATCCGGGTGATGGCACTCTACCATATCAATGGCTTCTTTCCCGTTACTAGCAAGAGCAACTATCTCAATATTCTCCTGAGCCGAAAATGCTAAATGAAGGCTATATCGAGTTAATTCATGGTCGTCAACTACTAGAACTCGCAAGGCAGGATGCTCACAGGACAACATAGGAAGACGCTGATCATTGTTTGACTTTTTCAGTCTAATAAGTTAGATTGTAAAATTTTATCTACCTTTCGAGATAATCAACTCATCATTTCATGAATTTATTACATTGACGACAATACCAATTTACATTGATACGTAGAACCTGATGTGACATACTCCCAACCTTGCCACCCTGACAGGGGTAGGTTTTTTACATTTGGGTCAAGAGTCGGGAGTCGGGAGTCGGGAGTCGGGAGTCGGGAGTCGGGAGTCGGAAGTCGGGAGTCGGAAGTCGGGAGTCGGGAGCGGTGCGACCCGTGGCGAATTTAATTCGACGACTGTAAGCGCACTCCCTGGGAATCGGGAGTCGGGAGTCGTCAGAAGCGGGAGATGGGGAGATGGGGAGATTGTTATTAATCCTGTGTCCGAACAGTTAAAACTTGGGGGGGTGTCGAGTCTGGGGGATAGAGAAAATCGACTTGCACCAGCCGCTGGTCAAGGGGTGGCATCTGCAACCTAACTAGGGTATCCCCCTGCTCACCACGCCGTTGTACCAAATGCACATAGCGCGTCCGAGGTAAACCTTGATCATCCTTATAGCTCAATTGCACTGTCCCCCGGAAAAATATTTGCTTAGCTGGAGCCTTTAAAAACCTTAATCCTCCCTGGATTTGATCTTGTTTAATCGGTGTCTCAATAGCCAGGGTGACCGTTTGAGTATCCCCGGTGGGATTAATCAGTGGCAAGGTCAGGCTGTATTGCACCCCATAATTACCATGGGCAAAATAGGCGGTATCTGGATAACGGACTAACATCGGCGCACTCTGAATTTGACCAGTACCTAACCTGCCATGATGGAGGGTACTCAGTCCGTAGGAAAAGGCTTTTCCCGGTTGCGGAATAGTTAGAGATTGAGCAGTAGGATTATCCACTAACTGAGCTTGCCATCTAGAGCCTCGGGCTACTCCTGCCACTCGACCGTAGATAATTGAACCAGTAGTAGCAATTGGATCACTCGGGGCGCGATCGCGTGGTCCAGCTAACTCCCCTTGCTCTAATAAATGCTGCCATTGAGCTATAGTAGGAGAGCGTTCATTCCCATCAGTATCTAAAGGTGCATACTGGGCAAGACTAGCGGCGTATACCTTTCCATCACTGTATAACCGCATCAAAGTTGAGCGACCATTAATAGGTGGTGTCAAGGTTCGCACTGGAATTGGGAGATTCAGCAACATGCGACTTTGCTGAGCCTGAATCACCAATTGGGCAGGAAATCCGTCTTGCCTACCTCCACGCAGGATATCACTCATCACTCGGCTACCAGGCCCAGCATAAACTCTACCGGCAGAATTATCTACTTGGGAGGGCAATTCGATAAATGGTGCATCAGGCTGACTCAGGTAACTAGCTGCCTCAATAATATCTACTGTTACTGGTTCTTTGCCTGGATTGTGGAGGATAATCCCCAGATAGAGGGTGCGCAAATCGTCTCGGGTGGCTGCTTTAGCAACATGGTGGGCAAAGATATCAAAGCGCCCCTGAAATGGAAAGTTTAAGTGAGCCCCTGGGTTGGCTTTGTCAGAAGGGGGAAATGTGGACAGTAAAATTCCTTCAGTCTGTACTAGTTCGGGACTGTTGCTGTTGAATACGGGTACATTATCTAGTTGTCCTGGTAGAGGGCGTATTTCTTGGAGTTGCACGATTTCTACTTGAGGTGTTGGTACTGGGGTGGCTTGAGCCAGGGTGAAATTTAGTAAAAATGGCAGCATGGATTTAGGGGTTTTAGTTAAACCAAAAGTGGTTAAACCATAAAGACGCGAACAGGCAAAGATTTGGATCAGGGTGCCATCTGCTAAGTTCAGAAACTCTGTTAGTTACAGGTTTTTAGTCACAGGTGTTGGCTAACTGGGAATTCTGAGTTTTAGTGATGTCAGCTGGAATTTTCCAGTATGGCATGGGAATATATTGAATCTATAACTATGACTTTTCTTTACCACCAAGTTTCCCTTGCCCAACTTTCCACCAAGGCACGTTCTGATCGCACACGCTGGCAGTCAGGAACTGAATTAGCTATGGTTACCTATGGGGAAGTGTCTCTTGGTTTTATTGTCCCTCTGGAAATTCTAACTGCTTTGCCCACTGAGGCGGTTGCTGGAATGCCCCTAAAAGAACTACAGCGTTGGCTGTTTAGAAATCGGCAAGGATGGCTGGAAGGGATTATGGATGCTTTGACTCTCACTTACAAGAAACAGGAGGTACTGGGGTTGCTCCACCCTCGCTACTCAAATCAGTTATCAGAGCTAGTCAAAAGTAGACAATCGGCTTAAACCAGTGAGTATTTCAAGAAAATCCCACGTGAGCATCAAAACGCGAACGGAACAACGAACCGCTTCGCGTTCGCTCTTAGCGGAAGCTGAGGCCTTTGGCCACGCTACGCGAACGCTTCATCGCGTAGCAGCGACAGCCGCGATAATCGCATTTTTAGGTATTGCCTATTTGTGGTATTATATCACAATTTATGACCAATTTATGACCAATTTATGACTTCCCTCTTCCAGTTTATTCCCCCTGTTAATCCTTTTGAACTAGTTATTTGAACTAGTTATTTGAACTAGTTATTTGAACTAGTTATCATAGTCAGCCAAATACCCATGTTTAAGGAGGTAAAAAGGACTCCATAGACTACTAATAAACAACTCCATTTGGCAAGCTGCAATTAAATCAGACTGGATAGAACCACCATGCTTGAGCCAGTGAAAGGTAATTTTGCGCAAATCGTTGGTCATATAAGCCACAGTTGCCAATGGTCTTAGCCAAGGTTTTACACTCAACATCCGGGTCACATGACGACTTAAACCAATCCCACGGAAAAATGGAATTAAATACTCACGTCTCAGACGCCAGCTAGGGATTTTGTGCTCAATTTCCATAGCAGGATTGTACCAGATTTCCCAGCCCTTAGCTTGGATACGAGACAACATCTCTAAATCTTCCCCAGTTAACATACTGCTCTTAGTGCGCCCAGTCAAAATAGGCCGAGAGGGCATACTCTCTAACCAAGCTTGTTTTCGCACAACCAACCCAGCTGAAGGTGGTAGTAATTTTTTGTGCGGTTCATAAAGTAATGGCTCACAGCCACGTTCAGTGATTGCTAAAAATGGCGCAAGTTTATCAAAATTTGGCGGAGGAGTGACTTCAAAAACACCATGGATTTGACTACCATAAGCACCAGAAGTAGGGTGAGATTTGCCAAAGGCGTAAGCAGCAGCTATCCAAGACATTGATGGAATCGTGTCATCGTCTAGGAAACCCACTAGTTCACCTCTGGCTTCCTGAATGGCACGGCATCTGGCATAAGCTGCCCCTTGTTTCGCTTCAAAACAATACCTCAACGGATATTGCCTTGGCCAATTGGCTTGATAAGCGTGAACAAGCTTAGCGGTGCCGTCAGTGCTGTTGTTGTCAATAACAATAACTTCCCAGCTGAGTTGGTCTTGCTGGCAACAGTCTCGCAGTCGGTCTAAGACTTCTGGTAGACGGTTCTGACCGTTGTATGTGGGGATGGCAACAGTTAACTTAATAACCATAGTTTTTTTCTGAATGTAGAAAAATAACCCTAACTAATTATTGAGAATATTCCCAAGTGTTAAGCAACATTATCTCTCTCTGAGGATATAAATTGTTATTGGTTTAGGCAATTTAACCGATACTTTAAGCGGAAAGCTTACACGCTACGCGCGCCCTTGGGTTTGCTTTCCGCAAACAGCTATCAGCCCCTCAGCCCCTCCAGCGAAGGAGCTTACCTTCAACAGCTAACCCAAAAGTTCAGTTTATGCCTGTACGAAGTATCTATTGATAAATGCTATAGCAAAGGGAGCAGGGAGCAGGGAGCAGGGAGTAGGGAGTAGGGACTGCATCAAGACAGACTACATAATTTTATGGCATAAAACTATGATTTAATTGCCAATTAACTGAGAAATAATTTATTCTGACACCAAGTTGCGGTCAAACGTACAACTTTCTCTTCTCCCAATCTCCCAATTTCCCAATCTCCCTATCTCCCTATCTCCCTATCTCCCTATCCAACCAATCTACTATCTTTGAATGCAACTCGGTATGACTCTTGACTCGAAGCTCCTGAATCCTGGATAAAGTTAGTTATCTCGAACTCAGGTTACTAGTAAGCACCTTTTTTTTGTAAAAGCACTATGGCAGTTTTTACTAAAATCTTCAAATCTAGCCATAGTGACCAATTTTCCATGTAAAAAGTATCTAGACGTACCACTTCTTCAAAAGAAGTAATATCGGAACGACCCGACACTTGCCAAAGTCCGGTTATTCCCGGTAAAACTGCATGACGTATAAAGTGTTGTTCAGAGAATTTATTGACATCTCTGATTGGCAAGGGCCTAGGACCAACTAAACTCATTTCTCCAAAGAGAACGTTAAATAATTGGGGAAGTTCATCTAGGCTATAGCGGCGGATGAATTTTCCTACTTTAGTAATCCGTGGATCATCTTTTATCTTAAAGAGAACACCATCTTTCATTTCATTACGAGCTTCTAGATCTTTGAGGCGTTGGTCAGCATCCACAAACATACTGCGAAATTTCCAAGCCTTAAATCGTTTATTATGTAACCCCACTCTTTCCTGTTTGTAAAATATCGGTCCTGGCGAATCAAGCTTGACTAAAACGGAAATACTAACAAACAGTGGCAAAAGCACAATCATTACTAATACAGAAAGCACAAAATCAAAACATCTTTTTGCCCAAAAGTCAATACCAGTAATTAGAGGGGGAGAAAACCGTATGGTAGGTACACTAGCAATACTAGACATCTCCAAGTTTTGGTAAATAGGTCCTAATTCTGTACACAAAATTCGCAAGGTTATACCTGCGTTTCTGAGACTCCAGTAAAAGAACATATAATCTTTTACCTTGTTCCAAGAGCAAACAAAGACTTCGGCTACCTCTAGAGCACTAATTTCTTTAATAAAATCGGATATGTTCGATTTATCTAACAAATTAACATCGAAGAATTTAATAATGCCATAACAATCTTCGTTCCCCAGTAGTTGAATTGCTTTTTGTTGTTGATCTGGTGAACAGATTATCAGGGTTGGATAGCGAAGTAAACCTTTTTTGCGAAGCCGTTTCAGAATAAAATCTATTCCTAAGCGTCCGATGCAGACAAGAGCGAGGCTTAATAGCCACAACAAACTATAAATTGGTTGAATCACAAATTGATCGGGCTGATACAGGCAAGCAATAACGAGTAGACTAATCTGGGAAAAAGTGATTGTCTGGGCTAGAGCTAAGTAGTCACGGCGTTTGTTACCAGAATTATAAAGGTCTTGTAAAGCAAGCAATAAAATTTCCCAGGGTATGACTACATAAACTAGTATTGCTTGATTGACTATTCCCCAATCATTATTTATGTGATTACCAAAATTAACGGCAATTAAGCATGCCATCAATAGCATGAATACATCAGTGACAACTAATGTAACGATGCGAAGCCATACAGCATAGGTATTGCGACGAAGTTTGGCAAAAACAGGATCACGTATATCAAATCTATAGGTTTCAGTTAAGGGCAGTTCCATGACAACTCCATTAATTAATATCCGATGAAAACCAAATTATTATAAATAATACTCAATGGTATTTAATGCTAACTACTTGGATTTAATACTTATAAAAAAATGCTAATTCTTAGAACATATTATTATAATTTAATAAAAAAACACTAAATAAATTTTAACTACGGCGGTTTGCATAACTATCAGGTACACAGGATTGTTTTCCCTCTTCCCTCTTAGCTGCTCCCTGCTCCCTGCTCCCTGCTCCCTGCTCCCTGCTCCCTGCTCCCTAAAAAACCATAATTTTGTACCTAATTGAATTGCAAACCGCTGTATGACCCTTATCCATCAATTTAAGCAAATCGGCCATTTTTTTGATTCAATACAGAGATTTTTTGCGAGGAACCAGCGATAACCGCAAAAATAAAAATATCAACGATTATCTATACAAATAAATAGGCACAAAACCGGATGGTTTTGAAAAATGGTTAGACTTCCTATCTAAGTATAAAAATGCCGTACACTGAATTTTGTTTGATGCTTGACTAAACCAGTGTTTCAAAAGTCTACCTCATACTAAACCATGGGGCTAGACAAACTAATTCACCTGCGCATCCTCATAAAATTTGAGAACTTATAACCTGCGCAATTAGGCTAAATTTGTAAAATTTTTAACTTTAAAGACACCCTCTAAGGTGGAATGCTCCCTACTTATATCTATGCTAAACTACTGCATTAGTGGCGATGCATGTAATCAAATGTGAGGCTCCCTATTTGGGAAGGATGTTTGCCTAAAAAACTATCATCAAAAAAAATCACAAACATCCTTATCGGTTCGTCAAAAAAAAGCAACTACCAACTTTGTAGCGCAAAATTTTATTTACGTCAACACTATTTTATTCTTTAAAGAATTGTATTAATCGATAATTTTGAACTTTCTGTGGAGAATATGTGAAATTTTGGCTGAGAGGTTATTTACGGTAAATTCACTACAGCCACAAATAAATTTTTGAGTTAACGTGGTGATGATTCACTCCCATGCAAACTGGGAAGTTTGCATGGGAGATTTTCTCGGGAAGCAATATCTACCAAAATTGCCCACATTACATTACAGGAAAAGGAAAAAATGACGGAACCAAAGAGAGCGCTAATCACTGGAATTACAGGTCAAGACGGTTCCTACTTGAGTGAGTTGTTGCTAGAAAAGGGCTATGAGGTTCACGGCATTATCCGAAGGACCTCCACCTTCAACACAGATCGCATCGACCACATCTATGTAGACCCCCACAATGAAAACGCACGGTTCTTCCTACACTACGGTGACTTGACTGATGGTGTGACCCTACGCCGGATCTTAGAGGCGGTTCAGCCATTGGAAATTTATAACTTAGGGGCTCAATCCCATGTTCGGGTCAGTTTTGACTCCCCAGAATATACCGTTGACTCGGTGGGAATGGGTACTCTCCGACTCTTGGAGGCGATTCGAGACTATCGTCAGCGCACCGGTATCGACGTGCGTTTCTATCAAGCTGGTTCTTCTGAGATGTTTGGGAAGGTACAGGAGATACCCCAAAAGGAAACTACTCCATTTTATCCCCGCTCTCCCTATGCCTGTGCTAAAGTGTATGCTCACTGGCAAACTATAAACTATCGTGAATCCTATGGCATGTTTGCCTGCAATGGTATACTATTCAACCACGAATCACCCCGTCGAGGGGAAACCTTTGTAACCCGCAAGATTACCCGAGCAATTGCCCGAATTGTCGGAGGTCAGCAGAAAAAACTCTACCTGGGTAATCTTGATTCTAAGCGAGACTGGGGTTACGCTAAGGACTATGTCAAGGCAATGTGGATGATGCTCCAGCAAGACAAACCAGATGATTATGTGGTAGCTACTGGTGAAACCCACTCGGTTCAGGAATTTTTAGATATTGCCTTCAAATATGTCAATCTGGATTGGCATGATTATGTGGAGTTTGACAAGCGTTATTTGCGTCCTGCTGAGGTAGATCTACTTATTGGTGACCCCACCAAGGCAAAGAAGAAGCTGGGTTGGGAGCCATCTGTAACCTTTGAGCAGTTGGTAGCCTTAATGGTAGAAGCGGATTTACAAGCCTTGGGTCTGTCGCTCCCTAACGGCAAAAGTACTCAACCTTTGAATGATCAAGCCTATATCCGTCAAGGCTTAGCTACGATGGTTGACTAATCCGTTAGTTTATGACTGATTATGAAGGTAGCATCGGTGATGCAAGCCAATACATCTGACCCACAAATCCGGATCGATAGGATTTGTGTTGAATAATGACTCAGTATATTCCTGCTTGCATTGCGATGTACCAGACGGTGATAGTTCTCCAAAAGCTAGGCAAGGATGACAAATAAATGGTAAGTTTAGATCTTAGTAATAAGAGAATTCTAGTTACTGGTGGAGCTGGATTTCTAGGGCGTCAGGTAGTTGATCAGTTGTGTAAAGCTGGAGCGGATGCACAGAAGATTACTATTCCGCGATCGCGTGATTATGACCTGCGTTCTTTAGAGAACTGTCAAAGAGCTGTGGTTCAGCAGGATATCATCATTCATCTTGCTGCTCACGTTGGTGGCATTGGTCTTAATCGAGAAAAGCCAGGTGAGCTATTCTATGACAATTTAATGATGGGTACTCAGATAATTCATGCTGCCTATGAAGCTGGTGTGGAAAAATTTGTCTGTGTTGGTAGCATCTGTGCCTATCCCAAATTCACACCAGTACCCTTTAAAGAGGATAACCTCTGGGATGGTTATCCCGAAGAAACCAATGCCCCTTATGGGGTTGCTAAGAAAGCTCTTTTAGTCCAGCTACAAGCCTATCGGCAACAGTACGGATTCAATGGCATCTACCTGTTACCGGTGAACTTGTATGGTCCGGAAGATAATTTCGACCCCAGCAGTTCCCACGTAATCCCTGCCCTAATTCGTAAAGTCTATGAAGCCCAACAAAAGGGAGAAATGAAATTGCCTGCCTGGGGTGATGGTAGTCCTACCCGTGAGTTTCTCTACTCAACTGATGCAGCACGGGGTATTGTGATGGCTACCACGGATTACAATCAACCAGAGCCAGTTAATTTGGGTACAGGCTATGAAATCTCAATTCGCGATTTAGTTGAGTTGATTTGCGAATTGATGGAATTTAAGGGAGAAATTGTCTGGGAAACTGATCAACCCAATGGTCAGCCTCGCCGTTGTCTGGATATTCAACGAGCGAAGGAGGAGTTTAACTTCACTGCTCAGATGGAGTTTAAGCAGGGGTTGAAGAATACTATCGACTGGTATCGACAACACGCTAGCTAAATCTACCCAAACCCATTTTAGGTAGGGGCGAAGTATTTGTACCTGGATATGTAGCTTAAACAGTAGCTCCAAGAGTGCCAGTTTGTATACAAATACTTCGCCCTCTAAGGGGAAAGCCAGACAGACTTTAGTAGAAGAGTAATCAAAAGACAATTTATATCCTGTCTGGAAGCATTAAGAGTGTAAGGTTTGGTAATTAGTAATGGGCAACGGGGAATTGTGATGACTACCAAACTATTACCCATTACCATAAAAACTTATAAAATTAACACTAAAACCAAATATACATGATAGTAAAATTTTTTTTTATTCTTGTTAACAACTCTAACTTAATCAACTATAATCAACCAACATCCTAATTTGTTTTAATTTATATAGCATCTAACTATAGATAGATTTATAAAAAAAATACCTAGCTTCTGACGGTGAAAAAAGGGTGAGTAATCTACTAATTTTTTTTTGCAGTGAGTATTAAACTTTTTTCCTGAGCAATTATGGAAGCTATAGACTATTCAGAAGAAATAGATTTTCAGAAATACTGGCTAGTTCTCAAACGGCGCTTTTTGCCAGCTACCCTAGCCTTTGGTGGTGTTCTCGGTCTTGCTGCATGGTATGCCTCCTCTCAAAAAACTGTTTATTTAGCAGCAGCTCAACTGCTGTTAAAGACAGATAATTCCTCTTCTCTGACCGGGTTGGATAATCCAACTGGCACGATTGATAATGTGGCTCGCCAGAGCGACCCCTTATCTACGGAAGTAGAAATTATTCGTTCCAGACCAATTATAGAAAAAACCATCAGAGCTCTCAACCTCAGGGATGAAAACGGTGAATTTTACCCTCCTGGGGTCATTTTAGGAGGACTGAGTGTCAAACCAATTTTGGGGACAGACATCCTAACCATTTCCTATCAATCCCCTGATGCTAATTGGGCAGAAAAGATCGTTAACACACTGATTAGGGTTTACATAGAGAATGATATCCAAACTAACCGAGCGGAAGCTGTCGCCGCTCGTGACTTTATTGAGAAACAACTCCCAAAAGTTGAAGCTACTGTCAGCCAAGCAGAAGCGGATTTGCGTAGATTCAAAGAAGCTAATAAAATATTAGATCTGCAACAAGAAGCTAGCATTGCAGTCGGGTCGATTGCCAAATTAGACGACGAAATTTCTCAACTTCAGGCTCAGTTAGCACAGATAAATGCTCAGTCTGAGGGCTTGCGCAATAAGATCGGTCTGGATACACAGCAAGCTGTCGCAGCTACGTCTTTAAACCAGTCTACTGGGGTGCAGGAGGCACTTAGACAACTCCAAGAGGTACAAGCTCAGTTAGCAGTCGAGCGCACCCGCTTCAACGATGAATACCCGACAGTGGCTAAGTTGGCTCTTCAGGAAGCTGCACTATTAGAACTACTACAAGAGCGAATAGCACAGGTCATTGGTAGCCAACAACCAGCGCCACCGGTTAATAGTTTGTTAGAGTTTGGACCGATCCAGCAACAACTGACTGCAGAACTGGTTCAGTCCGAGGTACAGCGTTTAGGGCTGACTAGCCAGCTAGCTGTTCTGACCAATACTCAGTCGGCTTACAAACAGCGGTCTAGAGTCCTACCGAGACTAGAGCAGAATCAGCGGGAACTGGAGCGACGGGTAGCTGCTGCACAAGCAACTTACCAAATTTTGTTAAGCAAACTACAAGAAACCCGAGTTGCGGAAAATCAAAATGTAGGTAATGCCCGTGTTATTTCAGAGGCTATCGTTCCTGAAAACCCGATTCCGATCCCAACCAACCTGATCCTGGCAGGGGGAGCCTTTGCTGGTATCTTAGTTGCGATCGCTACGGCTTTCTTGCTCGACCTCTTAGACAGATCGGTTCATACGCTCAAAGAGTTAAAAGAGTTGTTCAGATATACGTTGTTAGGGGTTATTCCAGACTACGGCAAGCTGGTCAGTACAAGCTATTTTGGTGGATTTTCTCAACAGAATGTTTTCCCCATTTTTCCGAGAGATTTGCCCCGCTCTGTCATCGGTGAAGCCTATCAAATTCTGCAAGCCAATCTGAAATTTATCAGTTCTGATCGACCACTGCAATCGATTGTAGTAACCAGTTGTGTTCCTAAGGAAGGCAAGTCTCATGTCTGTGCTAATTTAGCTGCAGCTATGGCTCAAGTAGGACGTCGGGTGTTACTAATCGATGCTGATCTGCGTTATCCATCTCAACATCATCTGTGGGAACTAACTAACTCAGTGGGTTTAAGTAATATTCTCGTGGGTGAGGCTCAATTTGATCAGGCTAAACAGGAAGTAATGACTGGTCTTGATGTTCTGATGGCTGGGGTCATCCCTCCAAATCCTGTGGCTCTTCTGGACTCTCAGAAGATGGCTTCACTGATGGAGAAGTTCTCACAAGAGTATGACTGCGTTATCTTAGATACTCCAGCATTAGCTGGTATGGCTGATGCCCCAATTTTGGGCAAAATGGCTGACGGCATTTTGCTGGTGGCCCGACCTGAAAAGGTAGATTCTGCAAGCGCTAATGCGGCTAAGGAAATTCTCAACAGCTCAGGTCAAAATGTTCTGGGGTTAGTTACCAATGGTGTAATCTTCAAAAACGAACCTAACGGCTATATCTACCACAACAGGGAAAACTATACTCCGCCAGATGTCAGTCAAGAAAAGGCTGAATGTAATCAGCCGTAAAACCTTGCACGCTGTGAATCTATTATCCAGAAGCTGCGCTGCCAGAACGTTGGTGGCGCATTCTGATCATAATTCCTAAGGTTATTTGCTTCATCATCCAGTAAAATACTGTCAGCACCACGAATGTTACGGCCATCACTAGTAGTGGACCTTTCGAGGTTAAATCATTAATCATGCCCTTAGCTAAGGTATTGGGTTGAGCAACCAAGTCCCAGCTGTTGAACCGTTGGAATCGTCCTAGATAAATACCAAAGGCGCACAGAGCATGAGTAATTAACTCAGCTGAGGAGATCAACTTTCCTAACCTTCGCCGCTGCAAATACTCACCTAGGTTCATCACAGATAGAACGTAAGCTTCAAAACCGGTTAGGATAACTAGCAGATGTTGGGGAATAACAACTAGAGTAATTGTCCATACTGAGTAATTCCTGCGAATGGCTTGAATTAGATGAATCACATCGGTGAGCAGATAGGGCGCATTGGGCAAAAATAGGATAAAAACTGCTAAACCTATCCACCATAATCCGGAGTGTAAGCCAGATTTACTGCGGAATAGCCAAAAACTTAGAGCTAATGGTATTGATGCTAGAAACAAATTCCAAGCCATCCAGTCATTGTTGCTATGCCAAGCTTTCCATACCTCAGTTAGTAATGTGTCCATAGACATGATTAGTGAACCTTTGCTCTAGGGTAGATTAGCCTTCTTAAGTGGTATTGAATTTAATCCTTATCCTAACTCATCCGTTCAGCCTTGAGCTTTGAGCTTGAGCTTTCATAGGTCATACTTCATACTTCAGCCTTAATAAGCGGTTGACGGTTGACGGTTGACGGTTGAAAGTTGAAAGTTGAAAGTTGAAAGTTTAAGGTTTAAAGTTGGAAGCCCTTGAAGCTCATAGCAATTCTGCCTCATTACCCTAGAAGGGATATGATAATCAGTCAACTGGATTTGAGATAACCATGCCTCAGAATCGGATTATTACTCTCCTGAGTGATTTTGGCTTACAAGATGTTTATGTGGGTGTGATGAAGGGTGTCATTGCCCAAGTTAACCCAACTTTGACTATAGTAGACCTGACTCACCAAATCCCCCCTCAAAACCTAGCCGCTGCTCGGTTTAATTTGCTCAATGCCTATCCCTACTTTCCAGCAGGGACAGTTCATGTGGCGGTGGTTGATCCAGGAGTCGGCAGTCACCGCAGAGCGATCGCTATCCAACTCTCACAGGGTTTCTTGGTCGGTCCAGATAATGGGCTATTCAGTGGAGTTTTAGAGCAATACCCACTCATGGCAGCAGTTGAGCTAAGCAACTCAGACTACTGGCGCACTAGAAATCCTAGCACTACGTTTCATGGTCGAGATATCTTTGCCAGTGTTGGAGCTCACTTGGCTAGTGGCTTACCAATCGAAAGGTTGGGAGAGGTAATTGAGCCAAACACTTTGGTAACACTAGATATGCCAATAAAAAGACTAACCGATGATGGGATTATTGGTTCTATCCAATATGTTGACCATTTTGGTAATTTAATCACCAATATCCCAGGAGCTGAGGTTGATGGCAAAATTTGGTTGGTTAAGATAAGCGATCGCATTATCCCCCATACTCAAACCTACAGCAATTGCCAACTTGGAGAGTACGTTGCCCTAATTGGTAGTCATGGTTGGGTGGAAATCGCTGTTAACGGTGGGAGCGCTAAGTCTCAATTACAGCTGGATTGGGGAGATACAGTGGAATTAAGCATTAAAAATTAGAATGTTAATAGTACCGAGTTCCTTTCCAGGATATTATGACCACATCACTACAACCATCTGAACCGGTAGTTTACCAAGGTCAGTTTGGGGAATTTACCATTACCGAAAGCGATCGCATTGGCGTAGTTATCTACCGTGCTGGCTTAGTGGTAGCAGCCTTGAGCTTTGCGATCGCGAGTAATTTAATTCTATTGCGGGGAGCTAGCCCAAGTATTTTAAATGTCCTGACTCCTCTTTATGGCTTATTCTGCCTTGCCCTAGGGGTTAGCTTAGTCACAATTCATATTTATCTAGCCCCCCTGCACCGCCTACTACAAATCTTTTGGGGCATTGGTTGCATTTCCGCCATTGTACTGGCATTTTCCAGCAATGAGCCCCTTGCTCTATACATTTATAACCATCCTATTTCTCTATTCGGAATTGGTTTTACCTTTGCAGCGTTAACCGGAATTTATTTCAAGGAAGCATTTTGCTTTAATCGCTTGGAAACTAAATTCCTAACTCCCCTAGTACCCATGCTGTTACTGGGACATATCGTTGGATTTTGGTCTACAGATTGGGAGATGATTCTATTAGGACTATGGGCGGTTTTGTTTATGGTGTTTGCCCTGCGTAAACTATTGCAACCGATTCCCGATGATATTGGTGATAAGTCGGTTTTTGAGTATCTCAAAAAGAAGCGTCTGTAAGCTAATAGCTAATAGCTATCAGCTATCAGCTATCAGCTATCAGCTATCAGCTATCAGCTATCAGCTATCAGCTATCAGCCATTGGCCTAAGGCCACGCTACACCGAACCGCTTTTGGATAAAATTAAGCACCTCAAGCAGCGTGAGCCTTAGGCTCACGGCTGACCGCTTGACCGCACCTCAAGTAGCGTGCCCGTAGCGCATATGCTTATGATCAGCTTTTCCCCAGACTTGAAATTCTCATTAATCTCGAACTCTTAAATTATACTGTTTGAGGTTTATTTTAACCTGACGGCTGACAGCTGACGGCTGACAGCTGACGGCTGAATGCTTACAAACCTGTAGAGAATTAATAAGCTGCTAGTCATTAGTCAATTACCAAAAAACAATACTATAAACGAAGGAAGCAAGGGGACTGACTATAATCCTTTTTTAAATAATCCGGACAGATGGGACTTTGATTGGTAAGTAATAGAAAAGTGAGATGCTCTAGACCTTATTAGTCATCAGTGATTATTAGTCATCAGTGATTAGGTGACCACGGTTTTCTATACCGTAGACTATACCGTACATTAGTGACCACAATATCATTTATTTGTGGTTACTAATGACTAGTGACTATTGACGAGATAATTTTTCATTAAAAGTCCCAATCATGCGTTTAGTATGTAGGCGAAAACAGTGGGTTTTAACGGTTCAAGGATGGTTTGTGAATACTTTTTTGATTATTACTTGCAGTCTTTTTATGTTAACTCATATCCACCCATTTTTATCGATTAAGTCTCCGATTAACGCTGATGCATTAGTAGTAGAAGGATGGCTACCGGACTATGCCTTAAAAGGTGCCATCGAAGAATTTTATCGGGGTAATTATCAAAAATTGATCACCACCGGCCCTCCTCTGCGTAAAGGATATTATCTGTCAGAGTATAAAACCTATGCTGAACTGACTGCGGCAACGTGTATCGCACTGGGTGTTGAGCCAGATAAACTAGTTGCTGTTCCAGCACCAGATGTTAATGTCAATCGTACGTTAGCATCGGCTCAGGCGTTACGGGAGTGGCTATTAACCTCAGATAAATCAATCAAGTCTATTAATCTTTATTCATTTGATGTTCATACTCGCAGAAGTTGGATGCTATTTAAGCAAGTTCTTGCTCCTGAGGTTAAAGTTGGAGCAATAGCCGCTAACTCCCTTGACTATGAAGCAAAACAGTGGTGGGTTTCTAGTCAAGGAGTGCGGTCAATCATGTCTGAAACAATCGCTTATCTCTATGCTCAAGTTGTAAGTTGGAAAGTTTGAAGATTGCCAAAACTGCTATAGCAGTTGTGAATTGGGTGAGGGAGTAGGGAGTAGGGAATAGGGAACAGGGAACAGCGGATCTGGGAACAGAAACATTTTTTAACCTTTACTTCGACTGCTATATTATTATTCATTCATGGTGCGATAGGTAGCTACTGCTGAAGGAGATATCCGATTCAGATAGCGGAAAATCCAATATTTGATAACCGAATCCAAGATAACTGGAAATGTGGCAATGAACAAAAATATAAACTCTCGACTTTCTGGTATTCCTAAATGTCGGGATACGGCTTCTAGGATTACTTCCCAACCGTGGGGAGAGTGGAATCCTACAAACATATCGGTAAACAAAATAATGATAAACGCTTTGGCACTATCACTAAGTCCATAGATAATATCATCCATAAAAGATTTTAAAATAATTATATCTCGTTTGCTGTTCATGATAACTAAGGCAAAAGCAACTAGAGCTATAATGTCAGCAAAAATATTTTTAATGGCATTGGACCCTTGATTATGATAGTCTTCTGCCAGTTCATTAGCTTTATGCTTAATCTCTTCTTTCATCTCCTCCTCAGATAGTTTAGGAGTAAATCCCAGTAAGCTTCTAAAGTGGAGTTCTTCTTCAAATTTTTTTAACTCTATCAGAGCTTCTTCTTCCATCTCATAATTTAAAAAAATAGCTGATTCCTGGCTACTTCTAAAGTGTTCAACTATGGGACTAACTAAAAACGTTTTAGAAATTTGCTGAGTTAAAATAGGAACAATAGTTAAAATTAGGATAAATTTAATAGAGATTACGGTTTTACGTTGAGACCGACGAAAGGTTTTGACAACTTTCTCTTCGGCTCGTGGATCGAGTTCCTGCTGAATTCTTTTTACTGTCCCTACAATTGACCTAGGTAATACACCGGTTTTATCGGTTATTTTTTTGGAGTTAGCTCCTTGATTATTTCGAGATGAATTGTTGTCTGATTCCAAATAAGCAGCTTCTCTAAGATTGGAATTTTGCTTGACAACTTCTCTTGGACTGGCGTTAGTAATCTGATTATCTGGCTTTTGGTCTATGGGAATCAAGGCTGCGGTGGATTTTTCGGGTTTTGGTGGATCATACTTGTTGATAATTTCATCAATAAAATTTAATTTTTCAATAAGTATTGACTGCTGATCGCTGAGGTCGATTGACTCAGATAACCGAGAATTTTCCCTAGCTTGTTGTTGACTAGTTTCGAGAGGATTAGATCCAGTTAATTCAGAATTTATTATAACAGAACGACTGGTTTTAAATTCTGCTAGTCTAAGGTTGATAGTCTTTATATATTTATTAATTTCTGCCTCAAAATAGGCAATAACGCTGTTACTATATTGACTGGTATCGGCGGAGATTTTTTTACCTCCAAAATATTCATCTTCAATCGCTTGAATTTTTAGTGCCGCTTTGTATGCCTGATCCAAGGCTCTCTCTGGTGTATTGAAGAACCATTGTCTAGCTGTGCGTAAGATTGTTTGAAGATTCATTCAATTCTTTAGGTTCATACTCTGAACATCTCAGGGGTGCGCTCTTGCACCTAATTATTCCTAGAACTCTTACATCCTAGTTCATGTGGTATGATAACAAATTACCTAAAGAAAAATTCCGTGGTTCAAAATTCACTGTGGATAATTGGCTCAACTCGCACTGGCAAAACAACTCGCCTTGTGAGTCAGTTTTACCAATGGGTTGAAGGAGGACTGGATTGGTCAAACCCAAAGTCGAGTTCAAGATATCAAAGAACCCCCTCAAAAGCCCCAGGAATTTTGGTGTTTGCGGCTAATGACGATAATCGGCGTGAGTTGGCGGATCGGCTGACAGAGGTAATCCGGGGACGGTATCCCGTACTTTCCAAGACACCTTTAGGTTTTTTTCAAGATGAGGTAATGCTATTTTGGCCCTTGTTAATTGGGCGATTGGACTTCAAGGCACAGTTTCCGTTGCGATTGCGTCCTGAGACTGAGCAGGACTTAGCCACCCAGCACTGGCGTACTGACCTGGATAATGATCTACTACAACTGCCAGGGGGGAATGATTACACTAGAGTTCGTCGGCTCCTGGACTTGTTACAATTAGCAGCAGTGAGTGGGATACCTGTTGAAGACATTCCCCACATGTTAACGGTCGGGATTCCAGAGGAGGAAGGAAACCCGGAACTTTGGTCAACTGTGGGAAAGCTTTTGCTAGAGTGGCGAAGCTGGTGTCTAGAAAGGGGATTATTAACCTACGGGATTATTGCTGAACTGTATTGGCGGTATTTGTTGCCAGACCCCACTTATCAGCAGTATTTGCAGCAGCGCTATCAGGCAGTGCTGGCGGATGATGTGGATGACTATCCCGCGATCGCTCGGGATTTATTTGAGACTCTACTCAATCAAGGGGCTGTGGGAGCTTTTAGCTTTAATCCTAATGGACAGGTACGCTTGGGACTTAATGCTGACCCGAATTATCTAGCGGATTTGGCATCCCGTTGCTTGGTGGAAATCTTACCGGATTTATCTGTTGATGCTTTTCGAGATGAATTGGCAAACACAGTAGTGGAATTAATTAGTAATTCCATGTTTATTGAAGGTCTACCTGAGTCTATCCAATCGATTCAAACTACCTCCCGCGCTCAACTGTTGCAGCAAACGGCTGGGGTGATAAGTCAAGCGGTCAAGTCTGGGCAAGTGCAGCCTGGTGAAATTGCGATCATTGCTCCAGGTCTAGATGCGATCGCACGCTACACCTTAACGGAAATCCTGACTAAGGAAGGCATTGCCGTAGAACCCCTCAACGACCAGCGTCCATTAATTAGCTCACCGATGATTCAGGGATTACTAACCCTACTAGCGCTAGTGTATCCTGGCTTGGGACGGTTAGTGAATCGAGATGCGATCGCACAAATGTTGGTAGTACTCAGTAGCCAACCACAAGTACAGGAGTTGAAGGGTGAAAGGTTGAATGTTGAAAGGTTGAAGGTTGAAAGGTTGAATGTTGAAAGGTTGAAGGTTGAGGGTTCAAATCTGCAACCGGCAACCCTAATTGATCCTGTCCGTGCTGGTTTATTAGCGGATCACTGCTATGCTCCTGATCCTGAGCAACCTCGTCTGTTACCAGTGGAGTCGTTTCCTCGTTGGGATAGGTTAGGGCATCAGGCAACAACTGCCTACTCAGAGATTTTCCAATGGTTAGAACTACAGCGGGAGCAACAACAACAGGGTCTGATTCCTTCGTGCCTGGTAGTTTTCGACCGCGCCATTCAGAAATTTTTGTGGCATGGTTCTAATCTCGCCTATGACCAGCTAGCAGCACTGCGGGAACTGATGGAAACTGCTCAACACTACTGGGAAGTGAATGGACGACTGGGGAAAGAGTTGAAGGTGAATGATTCGAGCCAAACCAACCAACAACCGTCTAACCGTCAGCGTTCCACCCAAACTATCGCCCAATTCATTCTGATGCTACGTCGTGGCACCGTTACTGCTAATCCCTATCCTGTCCGCCGCCTACCCACAGCTACCAATGCCGTCACCCTTGCTACTATTTTCCAATACCGTGCCGCTCGCCGCTGCCACCGTTGGCAGTTTTGGTTAGATGCAGGTTCTTCCCTCTGGCTTAGTGGTGGTGCAGCTACCCTTTTCGGAGCTCATATATTTCTAAAGGAATGGTCTGGACGTCCTTGGACAGAGGAAGATAAAGTCCAAGCTGATCAACAGCGATTAGAGCGAATTTTGCGAGATTTATTCGGTAGAGTTACAGAGCGGGTTTACTTGTGTCATAGCGAATTAGCGGTTAGTGGCACAGAGCAGAATGGTCCGCTATTGTCATTGATACATACGGCGATAAATACTGCTGTTTCTTAACAATTGCACTGGTATGTTTTTGTTAGAAGTATATGGCATGTTTGAGTTCAAGTTTGCCCAGGGTGAAGCAGCAAGGTAGATCGTTTAGGTATTAATTTACGTATTAAAAATTAAAAACCAGAGACCAAGCCCAAGACAAATATCCACAACATCAGGCTCACTGGTGCGCCAAAGAGAATCCCCACGATTGCCCACCCTCTTTGGTGAGCTTTGAAGTGTTCAATACTCCGCCAGCGACGACTTTTCCAAGCCCATTCATTGCCCTTGGCACCGAGCGCGATCGCCATAAACCAACCCAATTGAGGCACCCATGCTATCAGTCCAATCCAAACATTATTCGTCATATAGTTGTTTCAATTAAGGATAAGACGGTGATGAGGTAAAATGAAAAGGGTATATTTTCAATAACTGACAGCAATGCCATACAGTCTAGATTTCAGAAAAAAAGTAATAAACTATATAGAAAAAGG